>JBEEKN010000040.1:0-25720 GCA_041168605.1 Bacteroidota bacterium
CCGCGAAGGCAAAGTATTCCAACAAGAATACAACATTGGTAAGCCAATGTACGACGTCAAAGTGGTCGGCGAATCTGACAAAACGGGTACAGAAGTTACCTTCACACCAGATGCCACTATTTTTGAGTCTACAGAATACAACTTCGATACCCTTGCTGCACGCATGCGTGAGCTCGCTTTCTTGAATAAAGGCATCACCATTACCCTCACTGACAAACGCCAAACAGACGACGAAGGCGCACATCCTTGTACCACCTACCATTCAGAAGGCGGTCTTAAAGAATTTGCCTCTTACCTCGATCGCAACCGCGAGGCACTCATCAGCGACGTCATCTACTTTGAAGGTGAACGCGAGGGCATTCCTGTAGAAGTAGCGCTTACGTACAACACTTCCTACACCGAAAACATCCAGGCTTACGTCAACAACATCAACACCCACGAAGGTGGTACGCACTTATCTGGTTTTAGACGCGGCCTCACCAGCACCCTCAAAAAATACGCAACCGATTCAGGTATTCTCGCCAAAGAGAAAATCGAAATCGACGGCGACGACTTCCGTGAGGGGCTAACAGCAGTTGTATCTGTGAAAGTACAAGAGCCACAGTTCGAAGGTCAAACCAAAACCAAACTTGGTAACCGCGAAGTTACCGCACCAGTGAGCCAGGCGGTTTCCGAAATGCTTTCTGCTTACCTAGAAGAGCATCCGGCCGAAGCCAAACTCATCGTTGAAAAAGTAATCTTAGCAGCACGTGCACGCCATGCAGCCCGCAAGGCCCGCGAAATGGTTCAGCGCAAAAACGTCTTGACCGGTTCTGGCTTGCCCGGCAAATTGGCCGACTGCTCTGAAAAAGATCCAGCAGCTTGTGAGGTTTACTTTGTCGAGGGAGACTCCGCGGGTGGTACAGCCAAACAAGGCCGTGACCGCCATTTTCAAGCCATCATGCCTTTGAGAGGTAAGATCTTGAACGTCGAGAAAGCCATGCAGCACAAAATCTTCGAAAACGAAGAAATCAAGAACATCTACACCGCCTTAGGTGTACGCATCGGAACCGAAGAAGATTCTAAAGCACTCAACCTCGAAAAATTACGCTATCACAAAATCATCATCATGTGTGATGCCGACGTCGATGGATCGCATATCGAGACACTCATCCTGACTTTCCTTTTCCGCTACATGAAAGAACTCATCGAAAAAGGTTACGTCTACATTGCCACACCACCGTTGTACCAAGTCAAAAAAGGCACGAAATCTGAATACGCTTGGAACGAAGACCAACGCGATCGCCTCATTCAAGAACTCAAAGGCGGCGGCAGCGAAACTTCAGTAAACATTCAGCGTTACAAAGGTCTTGGTGAAATGAACGCAGAGCAGCTCTGGGAAACCACCATGAATCCAGAAAGCCGCACCTTGCGTCAGGTCACCATTGAAAACGCTGCAGAGTGTGATCAAATCTTCTCTATGCTCATGGGCGACGACGTTCCACCGCGCCGCGAGTTCATTGAGAAGAACGCCAAATATGCCAAAATTGATGCTTAAGCTCAAGCAGCAATCTTTTTTAAAGCCGTTTATCCTCCTTTGGATAGCGGCTTTTTTCTTGGGTTTGAATTCCTTTCTAGGTGTTGGATCACGAAATAAAAATGAGCCATCATTGGCTTGTCCACTTCCTTTAGCAGGTGAAGAAATCATCTCACACACAGCTTATTCGTATAGCTACAATGAACAACATGAACAAGCTAATTGGGTGGCTTACATGCTGACCAAAACACATTTAGGCGATGGGGTTGAACGCAGCAATCGCTTTTTAGAAGATCCTTTGGTGTATACCGGTACCGCCACAAATGCGGACTACGCCAAAAGTGGCTATGACCGCGGTCATTTGGCACCTGCGGCAGACATGAGTTGGTCCTTGCAAGTGATGCAAGAATCATTTTATTACAGTAATATGAGCCCACAGCTGCCCGGGTTCAATCGGGGCATCTGGAAAAAACTAGAGGAGAAAGTACGAGATTGGGCGCTCCAATACGATACGCTGTATGTGGTTACCGGACCAATTTTAGAGGCCGGGCTATCTGCTATTGGCCCCAATCAGGTAAGTGTCCCCAAAGCGTATTTCAAGGCGCTCATTGCGCCCCAACAACAAAAAGGAATTGCATTTGTCATGCCCAACGCAAAGTCGGAAGCCTCGGTTTTGGCTTTCTCTCTGTCTATCGACGCGCTCGAAGCGAAAATCAATAGAGACCTATTTTTCCAATTTCCGGATCAATTAGAGCAAAAAATGGAGTCTATTCTGCATGTTTGGCCATAAAAAAACCGCCCTTGGGGCGGTTTGGTATTTGAAAGGATGTTTAAATCCTGATTTGGTTAAGCAAAGACGCGCAGCTTAGTGAACTTCTTGCGCGTAAGCTTCTGCGTCCAAAAGCGCTGCAAACTCAGCTGCGTCAGCCACGCGAACTTTGACCATCCAGCCTGCACCGTAAGGGTCATTGTTGACTAACTCAGGATTGGCTTCGAGTGCATCGTTGAATTCGATGATTTCGCCGCTCATTGGCAAGAACAAATCAGAAACAGTTTTGACAGCTTCTACACTTCCAAAAACTTCTTCTTGCGCCATTGTTTCTCCGACGGTTTCTACTTCGACATAAACGATGTCTCCGAGTTCGCTTTGTGCAAATTCGGTAATGCCAATTGTGGCGATGTCACCTTCGAGTTTAACCCATTCGTGGTCTTTGGTGTACTTGAGTTTAGCTGGAATATTCATGTTACATTGATTTGAGACAAATGTACACATTTTGACTGAATCAGAAGCGCTCCTTCCTTTTCTTTCCTTGCTAGAATGCTTAACTTTGCTCCATGACAACCGAACAGTACAAGGCCCTACAAAACAGACTTTCAACCATTCAGACCTTTCTCAAAATCGATGAGAAGCGCATGCAGTTAAAAGAGGAGGAGCTCAAGACCCAAGATCCTTCCTTCTGGGACGACCCCAAAAAGGCCGAAGACAAAATGAAGCAAATCCGCGGGCTCAAATTTTGGGTCGATACCTTTGACCGCACCGCTGTTTCGGTTGCTGACCTCGATGTTCTGATGGAATTTGTTCGTGAAGGCATGGCCGAAGAAGCGGAGCTCAATGCGCAATATGCCAAGCTGCTTGAAGAAATTGAAGAACTCGAGCTTAAAAACATGCTTTCTAATGAAGAAGATGGCCTCTCTGCGGTCCTGCAAATTACCGCTGGTGCAGGTGGTACAGAAAGCTGCGATTGGGCCAGTATGCTCATGCGCATGTACCTCATGTGGGGTCAAAAACATGGCTATAAAATCACTGAACTCAACTTCCAAGAAGGAGATGTAGCGGGCGTCAAAACCGTCACGCTAGAGTTCGAAGGCGAATTTGCATTTGGATACCTCAAAGGTGAAAACGGCGTGCATCGCTTGGTGCGCATCTCTCCCTTCGATTCAAATGCCAAAAGACACACCAGTTTTGTTTCGGTTTATGTATACCCATTAGTTGACGACCAAATTGAAATCAACATCAATCCGGCCGATATTTCCTTTGAAACTTTCCGTTCAGGCGGTGCAGGGGGGCAAAACGTCAACAAAGTCGAGACCGCCGTTCGTTTGCGTCACGCGCCTTCTGGTATCATCATCGAAAACTCCGAATCTCGCTCGCAATTGGCCAATAAAGAAAAAGCCTTGCAGTTGTTGCGCTCTCAATTGTATGAACTCATTTTGCGCGAGCGCATGGAGAAACGCAATGAAATTGAGGCGGGTAAAAAGAAAATAGAGTGGGGTAGCCAAATCCGCAATTACGTGATGCATCCATATAAATTAGTCAAGGACGTCAGAACCGGCACAGAAACTGGCGACGTAGATGCCGTTATGGATGGTGCGCTCGATCCTTTCTTGAAGGCATTTTTGATGCAATACGGCTCTTAAGTTGTAGCCGCTCGGCTCATATAGGGCATCATTGCGCTATAATGTTGACGATTAAAGGCAGTCGATCAATTGCTCTAGTGCAATACCTCTAGATCCTTTCAATAATATCAAACAAGCTTTCAAATCTTGTTCCGCTAGTTTTTCTCGCAACATAGCTACGTTGTCAAATCCATCCTTGTTTAATTTTTTAAAGATAGGGCCTACTGTCATGAATTTCAGCTCATTTGCATGCAGAAAATCTAATATCTTTTGATGTTCGGAGGGTCCGTCGGCACCGAGTTCCAGCATATCGCCAAGAATCACTAATTTCTGAGGATGATCAATCTCAATAAACGAACTCAGTGCGCTATGCATACTCGACGGATTGGCATTATAGCAATCGACGATCAGGGTGTTGTGTTGTGTTTTTTCTACTTGTGAGCGTTTATTTGTAGGTACGTAATTGGCAATTGCGGCATTCATTTGAGCTACATCGATACCAAAGTGCATACCCACGCGCAAGGCGGCAAGGAAATTATAAAAATTGTATTTACCGATCATTTGTGTGTCGATCACAGCAGAAGCATAGGTTTGATAAGTCCAGGAGAGATGTACATACGGATCTAAAGATCGCAGTTGCCCTTGGAGTTCTCCAGCGTTGGCACCATAGGTCATTATTGAACTCTTGCGCTGCGCTGCAGCAGACATAAGAATAGTGTCGTCTGCATTGACAAATACAGCGCCCTGTTCTTGCGCTACATGATCGTAGAGCTCTGATTTGGTCTTCAGAACACCCTCAAAATTGATGAATCCTTCCAAATGGGCCTTTCCTATATTGGTGATCAGGCCATGGGTGGGTTTGGCAATCCGACACAATTCATCGATGTCAAGTGGCTTATTGGCGCCCATTTCAATGATTGCTAATTCATGTGCTGCATGGAGCTTTAAAAGCGTCAGCGGCACACCAATATGGTTATTGAGGTTGCCTTCAGTACACAACACCTTGAATTGTGTTTGGAGCACGCAATTGACTAATTCTTTGGTGCTGGTTTTGCCGTTGCTTCCCGTGATGCCCAAAACAGGAATGTCAAAACGCAGGCGATGCGCGTGGGCTAAGTCTTGTAAGAAGGTGAGGCCATCTGGCACCGCCAAAATATTGGTTCCGTTGGCAAGGTTTGGGTTGTCTACAACCGCATATTTTGCCCCGTTATCTATGGCTTGCTGTGCATACAGATTCCCATCAAAGTTTGCGCCTTTGAGGGCGATGTACAATACATCTTTTTGAATGTTACGACTGTCGGTACTTACACCACTACATGCATCAAAAATTGAAAGCCATTTTTCCATAAAACAAAGTTGCAAAAAAAAAAGCCCGATTGCTCGGGCTTTTGAAGGATTATATAAGTGGATATACCAATTATTCTTTGATGTCTGGTCTGCGTGAGCTACCGATGCGATCCATGGCACATCTGAAACCAATGGTTGCAGAAGCTTTGTCTTCATCAAGGAAGCGACGGTTACCGATAGCAAGCCAGTAGGCCATATCTGCCCAAGAACCACCTTTGTAAACTCGGCTCTTGTCAGAGATTAGGGTTGTTGGCCAACCTGATTTACCTGCATTGATTTGCTCGTTGAGTAGGTTGTTGTTTTCGTGCTCGCTTTGATACATGACCAATTTAGGGTCGCGCATTCCGCTGTTGATTTCTTCTTTGCGTTTGGCATTGTTGTAGTAGATAGAAGATTCTAAATCGCCATCTAGGTAGTCAATGTAGTCGTCTTTGCGGTAGTTCAAACGACCTGCGTTTTCCTCAACTGTTACATCTCTCCAACGTTGGCTGCCTTTAGTGGTTGTGATGAATTCACTAAGACCATTGCGAAGGGTCATTATCCAGGTAGTGATGGTTGGGTCAGTACTGTAAGATAAAAACTTGCGCTCTAGGTATTCACGGCTGAAAAGTGCGGTGTCAATACCGAGGTAGGCGGTAGGTTGTGAGTAATCAAAAGCCAGAGCCATAAGCTCGAGAAGGTCTTGTTTTTTCGCTCCTTCTTGAATTTCTGCAGGAAGGTCTTTGTTGAACAATACGCGCTCGATGTAGGCAGACGCTGCAATCGTACGGCCTTGATTGTGAAGGGCGATAGCGGTGTCAAGCATAATGTTGAGGGTATCTAAGAACTCAAATTGCATGCGCTCCTGAGAGGTGAATTGTGAGTTGTTCGATACGTAATAGTTAGACGGCGCATTGAATTGGTATTTACGCGGATCTTGTTTGGCGTAAATGCGTGAATTCATTGGCGCGTTGTTGACAGAACCTGTTTTAGGAGCGCCTTGTGCACCTGCGGTATCTTTATTGCCGTTGCTAGTGTCTTTGGTAGCTCCTTGACCAGACATGTTAGACTGGTAATTGTTGCCAGCGTCTTGGCTGTACTTTTTGTTGGCGTGAGCGAGGTATTTGACACGAGCAAACTCGTTGACAAATTCTTTCATGCCGTGTACATCATAGATGTTTTCGTTGGCTTTGACTGGTTTGTCATAAAGGCCATCTGGCACAAGAAGTTGTGTTTGGAACTTGTTACCGCGGAAAGGCATGAAACCTTCAGCTACTTCAGAGGTGAGTGGACGATACACATCCATTACCCATTCTGACACGTTACCAGCCATGTGGTAAAGACCGTAGTCGTTTGGCCAGAATGAATCTACGCGATCAGAGATGTCGGCACCGTCGTTGAGACGACCAGCAACACCCATCATGTCGCCTTTTCCACGCATAAAGTTAGCTTGGATTGCTCCGGCATATTGCTCCTCTTCTTGACGAACGTAGTGACCATCCCAAGGATAGATACGACGATCGTTGATGTTTTCAGAGTTAGGGTCAAGGTTCCCGATGAGGCCCATGGCTGCGAATTCCCATTCTGCTTCAGTAGGGAGGCGGTAAGAAGGCAATAAGATACCATCTTCCATTTTGACAGGGCGCGTGCCCAAACGACCGTTGTCCATGTCAGCATAAACAGGATCGTAGTTTTCGAGTTGGTATGGATCGCGTGGAACGGATCTTTTGGTTTTAGAATCTACTTTAGGTTTTGGTTTGCTGTCTTTGTTGACTACGTAACCACCTTCAGATTCTACAGTATAGTTTCCGTTGAGGTAGTTTTCTGTAGAGAACATGTTCTGTGGAACAGAAGCATATTTTTTATCGTAGTTAGGGTTGTTGGCAGCACCTACATCGGCAGATCCTTCTTCGGCAAAATGCCATTTCAAGATACCTTCGCGAACAAGGATTGCTTCATTGACACGGTCAGTACGCCATTTACAGAAGTCGTTTGCTTGCAACCAAGAAACACCAACTACAGGGTAGTCGCGGTAAGATGGGTGACGCAAGTAGTAATTGACGTATTTTTCACGGTAGCCTAATGCAGTTCTCCAAGCGAGTGTATCAGGCAAGCATTTTTTGTAAACGTGCGGATAAGTTTTGTAATAAACGCGGCGCATCCAGTACATGTACTCTAACCAATGGAAGTTGGTGACCTCAGTGCGGTCCATGTAGAAAGAGGCAACCGTAACGCGAGAAGCACGTGCGTTCCAATCGGACATCACGTCTTGTTCTGTACGGCCCATCGTAAAGGTACCGCCTTCAATCATGACTAAACCTGGGCCAGTTTCTTGCTCTCGGGCATCGAATTTTTCAAAACCACCATTTTTGTAGTTATTGAATTCCCAACCCGTAGCTGAAGAGCGCTCTTTAGAACACGAAGAAAGCACTAACATTCCTGTCAGTGCAATTCCGAAGATGTTTTGAATCAATCGCTTCATATTTTTTTGCGTTTATAACGTAAAGTTCTGTTTATTCGTTTGGTTACACTTAGAAAGACGGACAAGACGTTTTTCTGAAGTTTTTAGGCTTTTTCTTGCATTTGAGGTTGATACCCATAGAAATTTCATGGGAGCCACCTGAAATGCCGTTACCCAATTTGGATACAGTTAGATCATAACTGTAACCTACTTTAAATTTGTCTGTGTTGATCCCAACGGTCATGATGAATGCATCGCGGTTGCGGTACCAGGCACCAACAGTAAAGTTTTCGTATTTAAGGTAGGCTCCGATGTTGAGTTCTTGGAACCCGTTTTGGTATTGGTAAATGATGTTTGGTGACAAGAAGGTGCTGCTGGAGTAGCGTCCTCTTTGACCAAGTTTAATGTTGGATCCGATGTGCCCGGTGAAACGCATTGGTAAGCGAGATTCACCTAAAATCATGGATTCGTCAGGGCGATTGAGGTGATGGCCTGCTACACCAACATAGAAATTTTTGGTAAAACCCACCATTCCAAAGCTGACGTCAAAGAAACCTCGGCGTCCGTTTCCGCGTGGTACATCGCCGGTTTGGTAGATGAAGCCGCGACGCGGGTCGATCATGTCGCCGAAAGTAAGTTTGTCCCAGTCTATGAATTTTTGGAAGTAAGCAGCACGTGCTCCAAACATGAGTGAAAATTTGCGGGTAATCTTAGCATTGTAAGAATAGATGCCGCCAATCATGGATGTTTGGATGGTGCCCTGACCTTGCATGTCGTGCATGGCGAGCAAACCAAAACCACCAGAGATATTTTTGGCGTAGGTGTCGTATGCAGCCGCGTAAGTGACGTAATTGCCGGTTAGTTGCGGCCATTCGTTGCGGTAATTTAACGAAACTCTAGGGCAACCTGACGAGCCTGCGAGGGCAGGATTTAAGTAGGTTGGGTTGGCATAGAATTGCGTAAAAGTAGGGTCTTGAGCCCATGATATGGAGCTCATTATCAGTGTAATGAGGCTAATCTGAGCGACTAGAAGCGGTTTGACTATTTTCACGAAAGTTGGTTTTAGCACGAACAATCTTAACGTTATTCAGGTTTCAAAGGTTACAAATATCGAATATTTATTCAAATAAAATAAATAAATTGACGTTTTTCTAGCGCTTAAAACTCCAAGTTTCATGATTTATTTTCGCAATTGCTTTCTTTTTTTATGTTTAATCGCCAGCTTCTTCTCCGCTGCGCAGGTCCAAACCATCGTTTTAGACTGGAGCGGCACCGAGCGCGTAACTGTAGGTGAAGAAGGCTATGATGTCCAAACAGTTAAGGGTTTTGGTCTCGATAATGGCCAACCTTTTTATGCCATTCAACAGAAGCATGGCTCGATGCAACAAGAAGTTGAAATTTTAAAGACCGTGTACGAAAAAATACCTAAAGCGCAGCAGCTGATATACGAGCGTTTGGGCTTGGCTATTTCGGATAAGGCGCAAATCGACGCTAAAATTGTTTCGGATGGCGGCCAGCCATTATTCTCTTGTTACATTTTACCAATGCGCACTGTGAATGGTTCACTAGAGCGCTTGGTCCAGGTAGATTACCTTTTCAAAGCAAAGACTAATTTTCAGACCAAAGATTACGTAAGTTCTTCTGTCTTGGGTAGCACCACAGGTAAATGGTATCGCATTGCTGTCAATAAGGATGGGATTTATAAAATTGACAAACCCTTTTTAGAAGCTTGCGGATTCAACACCACCAATTTGAATCCAGCTCACATTCATATATATGGTAACGGAGAAGGCGTCATTGCCGAAGCTAATTCGAGCCCAATTACAGATGATTTAGCTCAAAATGCAATTGTGGTGAGCGGAGAAGCAGATGGCGTTTTTGACGGCAATGATTATGTGCTTTTTTATGGTTGGGGTGCACACCGTTGGGAGCTCACAGGCGGCAATCAATACACTCAGGTGAGACATCCTTACTCAGATCAGTCATACTATTACATATATATCGGCTCAGATATTGCGCCATTGCGCATTGCCGATGCATCTGTTATCGACGCGCCTGCAGATACACTTGTAAGTGCATATGACTACCGTGACGTCTATGAAAACGATCTCGAAAACTTGGTGAAAGGTGGGCAGCGTTGGTACGGTGAAGAATTCGATGTCAATCTCAGTCAGAATTTCAATTTCACGATTCCAAATATAACTACTACGCCTGTGCGTTTTCAGGTTTCTTTTGCCTCTAATTCGAGGACTACAGGCAATCAAATTTCCTTGAAGAACGGTTCAGAATTGCTTGGTCAAATGGTCATGCCGCATTCAGGGTCTTATTACCAACGCGGTACGCTGCTTTGTGCCGATTCTACGCCAAGTTCAGCCCTCAACCTTTCTATAACGGTTAATAGACTGAATCCGAATGTGGTAACCTATCTCGATCGTATTTTGATCAACGCCCAGCGCAACCTCGTCTTAGCGGGGTCTCAGCAGAATTTTCGCGTTTCAAAATGGGGTGCTGCGGCAAACTGGGCGAGCTATGAGATTGGCAGCGTCAATGCAATTACCTTTGTTTGGGATGTTTCTGATCGCCACGTGCCGGTTCGCATTCCACTAACAGTGCAGGGCAATCAAGGAACGTTCAAAACAGCAGCAGGATACAAGGAATTGGTGATGGCGAGCGGCGCATCGTTTTTTACACCAGAAAAAGTGGGTAGTGTGTCATTTCAAAACTTGCATCAGCTTCCTTTGGCAGACTATTTAATGGTCTCGCATCCAGATTTTTTATCAGAAGCCAATCGCTTAGCAGATCTACACCGCGCCAACGGACTCACTGTTCATGTGGTACAGCCCCAAGCTATTTACAACGAGTTCAGCTCTGGCATGCAAGATCCAGGGGCCATTCGCCGCTTTGTCAAGATGTTCTACGACCGCGCACTCCTCAACGACCCCGCAGCTAAACCTAAATACCTGCTCCTATTTGGCGATGGTACCTACGACCCTAAAAACAGAGAACCCAATAACAATAATTTCATCGTGACCTATCAAATGCTCAGCAGTGAAAACGCTATTGACGCTATGGTGGTGGATGATTTTTTTGGTTTGCTCGACGACGCAGAATCGATGAGTGCAGCCGACATGATGGATATTGGGGTAGGGCGTATTATTGTCAGCAGCAGTTTACAGGCCAAACAAATGGTCGATAAAATTGAGCATTACATGAAAAATGGCTCAAATTTTTATCCAGTGACAAGTTCATGTTGCATGGGAACCCAAACCGACAAAACTTTTGGCGATTGGCGCAACCAATACTTGCTCATGACCGACAACCGCGAGGGCGGCTATTTCATCAACACAGATGCCGAACCGCAGTACGGAATTTCTAAAATGTTGAACCCTGAAATCAACTACAACAAACTTTACATGGACGCCTTTCCGAAGGTCATAACTGCGGGTGGCGAGCGTTTCCCGGCAATGACCAATTCCATAGATGCCAATATCCAACGCGGTGTGCTTGTAGCCAACTATATTGGCCATGGGGGAGAGGTCGGCCTGGCCGATGAACGCGTCGTAGGAATAGATCAGGTGAATAGTTGGAGCAATATCCATGCTTTGCACCTTTTTGTTTCTGCGACCTGCGAGTTCACGCGTTTCGACGACCCCGAGCGCGTATCAGCAGGGGAGTGGTTGTACCTCAACCCGGCTGGTGGGGCTATTGCTATGCTCACAACCACGCGCTCTGTTTACTTTGGCGTGAATAGCAATATCGGCATCAAATTGATTGAGCGCGTTTTCAATCGCTACCCCAATGGTGAAGCATATGAGTTTGGTGAAATTGCGCGCAGAACCAAAAATGCTGCATCGGTGAGCTCCTCAAATAAGAGAAGCTTTACGCTTATTGGCGATCCAGCGCTGCGCTTGGCTTTGCCGCGATTCCGCATCGTTACGGATAGCATCAATGGTCTTGATCCGCAGCAGCAATTAGATACGCTCCGTGCCTTGAGCAAAGTGAAAATCAAGGGCCACGTTGAAGACTACAGTGGCGCTGTGCTTTCTAGTTGGAACGGTGTACTAACGCCAACGGTATTCGATAAGCGCAAAGTTCAAAATACACTTGGTCAAGATGAAGAGTCACCGATTATTGACTACGAGCAGCAAACCAACCGCATTTACCGCGGACAAAGCAGTATTACCGATGGTTACTTTGAGTTTGAATTTGTGGTGCCTAAAGATATTGCGCTGCAAATTGATTTCGGAAAAATCTCGTATTATGGCCACAATGGGCAGTCAGACGCACAAGGATATGATACTTTATTTTATGTAGGTGGTATTGATCCGAACGGTGTTTCAGACGACCAAGGCCCAACGGTTCAACTATACATGAATCAAGAAGGTTTTGTGAATGGGTCGGTAACCGATGAAAACCCAGTGCTTTTGGCTAAAGTCACCGATGAGAACGGCATCAATACAGTTGGCAATGGCATTGGTCACGATATCGTTGCCGTACTAGATGGGCAAAGTGCTCAGCCAATTGTGCTCAATGATTTTTATGCGGCCAATCTAGATGCTTACCAATCTGGGGAGGTGCGTTATCAGTTTCAGAATTTAAGCCCGGGCCCGCACACTTTGTCGTTTAAAGTTTGGGATGTCAATAACAATTCATCCACTTCGCAGATCGACTTTGTGGTGCAAGCTAAAGAAGCTCCTGTGTTGCAGCACGTGCTCAACTATCCAAATCCATTCACTACCCGCACAGAATTCATGTTTGAACACAATCAATCTTGTTCTTCTTTGGATGTGCAAATTCAAATCTTCACTGTGTCTGGTCGCTTGGTCAAAACCATTGCTCAAGAGGTACCCACTAGCGGCTTCAGAATTGCTGGTTTGTATTGGGACGGCCGCGATGATTTTGGCGATGAACTTGCAAGAGGTACTTATCTTTACCGCTTAAGGGTACAAACGCCAGATGGCGCTTATGCAGAGCAAACCGAAAAACTTGTGATCTTAAAATAAAAATTCCTCAAATTCCCTATCTTTACCCTCTCTATGAAAAGTTCCGGATTTTACACAATAGCACTCAGTATTTGTTTGGTATTCGTTTCTCAAAACGCTTTTGCTCAGCCCACGGGTGGTTCTGGCGTTACCGACAACGACCTACAGCTCAATACCCTTACTACTTCATTGCCGTTCATGGCCATTACCCCAGACTCTCGCGCAGGCGGGATGGGCGATGCCGGAACAGCCTTGAGTGCCAACTCCACATCGGTCTATTGGAATACCTCGCTTTTGAGTTTTGCAAAGCAAAAATCTGAGGTAAGTTTGTCTTATACACCGTGGTTGCGTCAACTCACCAACGACATCCATTTGTCTTATTTAGCAGGTTACAAGCAACTCAATAAAGTACACTCTATTGGTGGTGCGCTGCGTTATTTTAGCCTTGGTGAAATCACTTTTACCGACATCAACGGCGACGTCCTCCGCGACGACAAACCAAGTGAGTTTGAACTCGTTGGTGCCTATGCGTTCAAATTGGCTGAGCGTTTCAGTATTGGTGTCAATGGCAAATTTGCCTACTCGAACTTAACGGGTGGCTTAACTGTTGCGGGCGTCAATACCAAGCCCGGTGTAGTAGGTGCCGCAGATTTGTCTTTTAGTTATTTCAACGACGACGCTCATATCGGTAGCACAGACGGTACTTATACCTTCGGCATGACCATCAATAACATCGGTAACAAAGTCTCTTACTCTGAGTTGTCTCGCCGCGATTTCATCCCGATGAACCTCAAAATTGGCAACAGCTTTTTAGCTGAGTTTGACGAATACAATAAGGTTACTTTTTCGGTAGACCTCCAAAGGTTATTGGTCCCGACGCCAGCTATTTACAAACTGATCAACGGTGATTACGTCATGCTCGCGGGAATGGACGGCGACGTTGGTATCATTACCTCCATGATGCAATCTTTCTACGACGCACCAGGTGTTTTGGCCGAAGATGAAAATGGCAACTACATTCAAAACACAGCAGGTTCTTACGAAATTGTCAAAGGTACCCGCCTCAAAGAAGAATTGGCAGAAATCAATATTGCTGCTGGTGCGGAGTGGTGGTACAGCGATGTATTGGCGCTGCGCGGTGGTGTTTTTTACGAAAACAAAAACAAAGGAAATCGCCAGTTTTTGAATTTGGGCGCTTCTCTCAAGTACAATATGTTTGCCATTGACTTCTCTTATTTGGCTTCGCTCAACGGTCGCCAAAGCCCATTGGCCAATACCCTGCGCTTCACTTTGCGCCTCAACCTCGGCGGCAACTAAATGCAGGCTAAACCCAAATTGCGCATTGGCTACGGCGTAGATGTCCATCAGCTTGCTGCGGGTTATCCGCTCTGGATTGGCGGCATTCAATTGCCTTCTCCACTTGGGGCAGTTGGTCATTCTGATGCAGATGTACTGATTCATGCCATTTGCGATGCTTTACTAGGCGCTTTAGCCCTCAGAGACATCGGTTTTCACTTCTCCGATACAGATCCCAAATACAAAGGCATCGACTCCAAAATTCTACTCAAAGAAGTGTTTCGCTTGGTGAGTGAAAAAGGTTATGGCATTGTCAATATCGATGCAACTGTTATTTTAGAAACACCAAAAGTGAATCCGCATATCGAACAAATGCAGGTTGTTTTGTCCGGCATTTTGAACTTAGCCACTGACGAAATCAGTATCAAAGCTACCACCCATGAAAAAGTAGATTCTTTTGGAGAAAAGCGCGCCATTAAAGCATATGCTTCGGCTTTGCTTTATCAGTTATAGCACTTAGGGTACTAATTGCACGTAAACCACCTTTTTGGTTTCAAAGAAGTCCTCTTTGTAGAATGCTGATATTGGAAACTCTTTATAAGGATATTTGATTCCTGCGAGTTCTTCGCTGAGGTCTCCACCCTTGAGGTAGAAAATCCCATTTTTGAAGGTGTGTAAGTTCTTTTTGGCGCTCTTGCCTTTTACCCATGTTAAAAATACAGGCATTTGAGTGACGGCTCTACTGACAATGAAATCGTAGCGCTCTTTGATGCTTTCTGCTCTGGCGTGGCTGGCTTTCACATTTTGCAAACCAAGGCTTGCAGCTACTTCTTGTACCACCTTGATTTTCTTCCCGATGGAATCTACCAAATGAAATTGTACCTCGGGAAAAAGAATGGCGAGGGGAATACCTGGGAAGCCTCCGCCTGTGCCAATATCCAAAACTTGTGCGCCGGGCAAGAATTGCGCAACCTTGGCAATGGCCAATGAGTGCAAGACGTGTCTTTCGTAAAAGTGCTCGGTGTCTTTTCTGGAGATGACATTGATTTGTGCGTTCCATTCGTTGTAGAGCGCTTCTAAGGCAGCAAACTGCTCAATTTGTTCGGCGTTAAGGTCCGGAAAGTAGTGCTGAAGAAGGGTCATTAGATGCTGTCTTTGGTCTGTTGCATCATGGCGGCTAAGAAGTCTCTGGCGCGGAATAATTGTGCTTTAACGGTGCCGAGTGGCAAGTTGAGCTCTTCGGCGATTTCTTCGTAGCTCTTTTCTTCAAAATAGCGCTTCTCAACGAGTTCGCGGTATTTGGGCTTGAGCTTGCTCACCAAAAGACGCATGTGCAC
Organism: Bacteroidota bacterium; assembly: GCA_041168605.1. Lineage (GTDB taxonomy): Bacteria > Bacteroidota > Bacteroidia > Flavobacteriales_D > Crocinitomicaceae > UBA952. The sequence goes on from JBEEKN010000040.1 coordinate 15,316, forward strand.
CAAACGTTGACCTTGAATAATGGTTTCTTCTGGGTTTAGTGTCTGTGATTTGGCATCGATGTGCATGCGCTCGCCGTCGCTGGTCGTGATGCCTCGGTCAATAGAAGTGACTTCGATGCGTTTTTTACGAATAAAATCGATGCAGTTGTTGGAGGCAATTTTAAAGAGCCAAGTGCTAAAAGCAAAGCTTGGTGAGTATTGGTCTAGTCGGGCAAATGCTTTTCCGAATGCTTCTATGGTGAGGTCGTCGGCGTCGTCGGAGTTTTTGACCATCTTGAGCATCATGAAGTAGATGGAATCGCGGTAGCGGTCCAAGAGGTCTGCGTAGGCGGCTTGGCTTCCCGATCGGGCTGCAGCAACCAAGTGCAGGTCTTGTTTGGCTTTATCAGATAAATGCTCGTTTTCTACCATCGGTAATATTTTTGCCTTTCGGATATATAATAAACGATGGGCATCAAGATACTGTAAAATAAATCCCAGATCGGAAAAAAGAACATGAGTTTCTTTTCGCCGAGCCGATTTAGGCAAGTACCCTGCAGCCACCATTTGATTGCAATAACGCCCATGAATATACTTACCCCTAAAGGCAAGTAATTTAAATTCATGCACAAAGCAACAAAAGAAATCCACATCAAAATCAGACTGAGGGGATAGATTCCTAACAACACTTTCTTAATAAACGAATAGCGAGCAGAACTGATGTGGTATTTTGCTTTTTGTCTGAGCCAATCGGACCAAGTAGCTGGCGCTGCCGAGCGCACAAATGAACTGGGGTCTTCGGAGATATTGACCTTGCTAAACCTGAGTGCGTCTTGGAGTAAGAGGTCGTCGTCTCCGGGGCTGATGGCGTAATGAGACTTGAAGCCGTTGACCTTTTGAAACAATTCTTTGGAATAGGATAAATTGCGCCCGTTCGCCTTAAAGGCTGAGCCAGCAAGTGCGTAGCTGAAAGCGCTCGCGCCCATCCACGCGTTGTCATAGCGCACTAATTTATTGAAGAAACCTTTTGTTTTGGTAAAGGGGCTGTAGCCAATCACGAGTTGTTGCTTGGTATTGAGCTTGCTCATGACTTGTTTGAGCCACTGCGTACTCAGCGGCTGACAATCGGCATCTGTGAGCACAAAATGGTCGTAAGAGGCCGCTTTAATGCCCAAGGTGATAGGTAATTTTTTGCCGAGTTTGAGGTGCGGACTGCGCGAGAGCTCCACTACTTTTAATTGCTTGAATTGATGGGCAAAGGCCGTAAGGATCCAGTTGCTGTCATCGATACTTTGGTTATTGACCACAATGACTTCGTAGTTTGGGTAATCTTGGCTCAAGACGGTAGGCAGGTGTTCGTAGAGGTTATCGGATTCGTTTCGAGCGGCAATAATCACAGAAACGGGTGGAAATTTGAGCTCATCTAGCTTCGCTTTTTTGCGCTTGAAGGCAAAGCGCGCGTAAAAATAGAAGACATAAAATAACTGGACAGCAGCGAAAAGAATTCCGCTGTATAGCAAATAAGCCCAATAGTCGTTTTGAATGCTTGGTAAGTAGGTCATCTCTGAGTACAAAGATGTCTAGGGAATTTAAATACCCGTATCTTTGCTTTAGGTATTTTTCAACATTGTTATGCACTTTGATCTTTTAAAGACAGATTCTCAATCTAAAGCACGCCTCGGAAGGTTGCACACCGCCCACGGCACCATCGAAACCCCCATTTTTATGCCTGTTGGCACGGTTGGGTCTGTCAAAGGGGTGCACCAGCAAGAACTCCGCGACGACATCAGCGCCCAAATCATTTTGGGCAACACCTATCACTTATTTTTACGCCCAGGCACCGACGTGCTAGAGGCGGCGGGTGGCTTGCACCAGTTCATGGGTTGGGAGCGTCCGATTTTAACTGACAGCGGTGGTTATCAGGTTTATTCGCTTTCAGGTTCCAGAAAAATACAAGAAGAAGGCGTCAAATTTCAGTCTCACATCGACGGGAGTTACCATTTTTTTACGCCAGAAAGAGCCATTGAAATTCAGCGCTCTATTGGTGCAGACATCATTATGGCTTTCGACGAATGCACGCCTTATCCCTGCGACTACGCTTATGCCAAGCGCTCTATGCACCTCACGCACCGTTGGTTGGGGCGCTGCTTCACCGCAATGGAGCAAACCGAGCCTAAATACGGCTATGAGCAAGCTTTGTTTCCGATTGTACAAGGCAGCACCTACAAAGACCTCCGAGAAGAATCTGCGCATGCCATTGCTTCTTTTGATGCCGTCGGTAACGCTATTGGTGGCTTGTCTGTTGGCGAGCCCGACGACGAACTTTACGAAATGACTGATTTGGTTTGCAACATTTTACCTCAAGACAAGCCGCGTTATTTAATGGGTGTTGGAACGCCTACTAACTTGCTAGAATCTATTGCCCTCGGGGTAGATATGTTTGACTGCGTGATGCCAAGCAGAAACGCGCGTCATGGCCTGCTGTACACTTGGGAAGGCACCATTAACATCAAAAATCAAAAATGGGCCAATGACTTCAGCCCGCTCGATGCGTCGAGTAAGGTTTGGGTAGATCAAGTTTACACCAAAGCCTATTTGCGCCACCTCATCAAATCAAGTGAATACCTCGGCATTCAAATTGCCACCATTCACAACTTGGCGTTTTACCTCGAGCTCATGAGAGTGGCCCGCGAAAAAATAGCAAGTGGTGAATTCGTCGCTTGGAAAAACCAAGTTGTTCAAAAACTAGGGCAGCGCTTGTAGACATGCTCAAACGCATCGACCGCTATATCATCAAGAAATTCCTGAGCACGTTTTTTTTCATGCTCGGCTTGATCATGTTGTTTTCGGTTGTATTTGATATCTCTGAAAAACTAAGCGAGTTCATCAGCAATAAAGCGCCGTTGCACGAGATTTTCTTCCGTTATTACGTTACGTTTATCCTGTATTACGGCAATACCTTCTCCTCCATGATCATTTTTTTATCGGTCATTTGGTTTACAGGCAAAATGGCCCAAGACACCGAAATCATTCCTATCTGGTTTTCAGGCCGGCCCGTTACCCGCTTTTTGCGTCCTTATTTTATTGGGGCTACAATTCTCACTATTATGTCGTTGGTGCTCAATCACCTGATCATTCCCAGAACCAACAAAATTCGCTTGGCTTTTGAAGAACGCTATTACCGAGATGTACTGACCGTCAATAACTACCAAGCTGAGTACCCAGGCAACGAGCTCGTGTATTTCTCGAATTATGCCGCAGAAGAACAGCGCGTCAATGACCTCACCATTCAAAAATGGAGCAAAGACAACAAGCCTGTGTACTTTTTGCGTGCCCGCTTTGCTAAAAATAAGCCCGGCACGAGCCAATGGGAGCTTACCGACTACTACGAAAAAAACTATGATTTCCCCAAAGCCAAACTCATCCATGGCCGCCACAAAGACACCACATTTGTTTACCGCATCGAAGAAATGGCCCAACGAGAGAACGCTGCACAAGCCCTCACTTTTACCGAGCTTAAAAATGCAATTGAACGGGAAAAATTAAAAGGCTCTAAGCTTGTTCCAGACTTTGAAATAGAACTGCATCAGCGCACGGCGTTTCCTTTTGCGACCTACATTCTCACCCTCATTGGGGTGTCTGTTGCCTCGCAGAAAAAGCGCGGTGGCATCGGCATGAATATCGCTATTGGCTTGGCGTTTATTTTCGTCTATATTTTTGCCATGAAAATGCTGACAGTTGCGGCAGTTAAAGTGGGTTTTCCGACGCTTTGGTCGGTATGGCTGCCCAATTTGCTTTTTGCGTTTATTGCGCTTGTGTTTTATCAGCGCTCGCAAAAATAAGTCCCCATTTCCCTAAATTCAAATGTAAACCGTCTTCTGCTGCTCCTACGTTTGGATGCACCATGCGCGCTTCCATAAGGTGCTGTTGTGCGTCTTCGTAGCGCGAAGAAAAATGCCCTAATAATAGGTATTTGCAATTGGCGAATACGGCTTGTTGGGCGGCTTGCTGGGCCGTAGAGTGAAAGGTGCTTTTGGCGCGTTCGAGGTGCTGTTGGTTAAATGTAGCTTCGTGGTAAAGCAAATCAACGTCTTTAATTGCTTCTAAATAACTTGGGCTGGGTTTGGTATCGGAACAATACGCATAGCTATAAACGGGCTGAGCGGGTAGGGTGTAATCTTTGTAATTGTACTTTTTACCATTTCTTTCAATGGAAATGCCCGATTTTAGCTTAGGCATGTCTTCTATTAATAAACCCGCTGCTGAAATAGCTGCTTTATCTAGGTTGAGTAATTTGGGTTTCTCATTGATGCGGTATCCGATCGTGGGTAAGCGGTGCTTGAGGGCAAATGCAAAAATTTCGATCAGGCGGTCTTCAAATATAAGTTGTGACGCACCGGGCTGAATGGTATGAAAAGTGAGGTCAAATTGCAGTGGGTGTCCGCCGGCGGCGAGCATGGCTTTGATGAGCGCTTCTAAACCAGGAGGCCCGTAAATGCTTAGTTTTTTATTGCGACCGAGCAAGTGCATCGTGGACAGCAGGCCAGGCAAACCAAAAAAGTGATCGCCGTGGAGGTGTGAAATCAGGATAAACTGAATTTTTTGGAGTTTGAGTCCGTATTTGCGCAACTGCTGTTGGGTCCCTTCAGCGCAGTCTATCAGGATATGTCTTTCGTTGCAATTGACGTATTGTGCAGATGCTTGCCTTTTGCTTGTGGGCAAGGCTGCACCAGAGCCGAGTATGTGTAGCTCAAAACTCACCTTGCAATCAAATCTAGGGCTGCGTCAGTGGAGTTTCCGATGGTGAGTACTTTGTCTAGCTGTGCAATTTCAATGAGCTTGAGCACATTTGGCTGCAAACCGGAGAGGGCAAATTTTCCGTTGGTGTCTTTGCAAAGTCTGTTGGCAATGAGCACTGCAGATAAGCCTGTGGAGTCGCAGTATTTGGTTTTGCTCATGTCCAATACGATGTAATTGGTGCCGACTTTATTGAGCTGCAAAAAGTGGGCTTTCAGCTCAGGAGCATTACTGGCGTCGAGTTTCTCAACTTCGGTACTGACAACCACAATTTGGCCCTGAGGGTCCACGGAGAAATTCATAGCAATGATTTGCTCAAAAATAACTAAATTATCTTTCGATTTTAGCGGCGAGTAAATAAATTACAGCCATTCGAACAGCTACGCCGTTTTCTACCTGATCTAGGATGATGCTCTGCGGGCTGTCGGCGACGTCCGAAGAAATCTCGACACCGCGGTTAATGGGCCCTGGGTGCATGATGACAATTTCTTTGGAGAGACTATCAAGCAGGGCTTTGTCGAGGCCAAATAATTGGGTGTATTCGCGCAGCGATGGGAAGTATTTGATGTCTTGACGTTCGAGTTGGATGCGCAGCATGTTGGCGACATCGCACCATTCGAGTGCTTCGCGGAGGTTGTGAGACACCTGAACACCGAGTTCGGAGATGTATTTGGGGATGAGTGTGCTGGGGCCACAAACCATGACCTCTGCACCGAGCTTTTGAAGACAGTAGATGTTGCTGAGTGCTACTCTTGAATGAAGGATATCACCGACAATCACTACCTTTTTTCCTTCGACGCTGCCGAGTTTTTCTTGAATAGAAAAGGCATCGAGCAGTGCTTGGGTAGGGTGTTCGTGCGTGCCGTCTCCAGCATTGACCACACGGGCTTTGATTTTTTGAGATAAAAATTTGGCTGCTCCGGGGTTTGGATGGCGCATCACCACCATGTCTACTTTCATCGCTAAGATGTTGTTGACGGTATCGACGAGTGTTTCGCCTTTTTTCACAGAAGAGCTGGCCGCACTAAAGTTGACGACGTCGGCAGAAAGGCGTTTTTGTGCTAATTCAAAGGAGAGGCGTGTGCGGGTAGAGTTTTCAAAAAAGACATTGGCTATGGTGATGTCTCGGAGTGAAGGAACTTTCTTAATAGGGCGATTGATCACTTCTTTGAAACGAGCTGCAGTTTCGAGGATGAGTTCGATGTCTTGACGCGTGAGGTCTACAATACCGGTAAGGTGATCAACGCTGAGCTGCTTCATTGCCTTCTTTTGTGAATAATAATACTTGGTCTTGACCTTCGATTTCTTTCCATTCTACGGCCACGCGCTCAGAAGCGAGTGTATCTACCGTTGTGCCGATGTAATCTGCCTGAATAGGTAAATCGCGGCTAAAGCGACGGTCGATGAGCGCGAGTAGTTGTACTTGCGACGGGCGGCCAAACGTAAGCAGCGCATCTAAGCCTGCACGGATGGTGCGACCTGTAAACAAGACGTCGTCGATGAGGATGACGCGCTTATTTTCTATGGAGAAATCGATGTTGGTAATGCTCGGGAGCAGGGGTGTTTCTCTGCGGCGGAAGTCGTCGCGGTGAAAGGTGATGTCTAAGTTGCCTGCTTGAATGGGATGCGCTAAAATAGCTTCGAGTTGGGCTTTGATGCGGGTGGTGACGTGAATGCCACGCGGCTGCAAGCCAATTAATACGGAGTTCTCGAAGGTGTCGTGGGTCTCAATGAGTTCATGGGAAAGGCGTTTGAGCGTCAGTTCGAGCTGGGTGGCATTGAGGATGACTTGCTTTTCCATTACTGCAAAGATACTTTAAAAAATCTTTTTTTGGGAGGGCAAATCAGATAATAAGAAAAAACTACCTGTAATCCAGAGGAGGTCTTGCGGCTGCATTTGTTTTGCTATCTGAGCAATTGCGCTTGGCAAGTCTTCAAATATGCTTGCGACGCCTAATTCTTGCCAGTCTGCTACACTTTTTGACCTGGGGTTGCTAAATATACAAGCGGCAACTTGGGCCTGTTTTGGAAATAAGTCAAGAATTTCCTTTGCGTCTTTATCTTTTGAGGCTCCGTACAGAATGAAGAGTTGCCCGGTATATTGCTTTTCAATGAGTGGAAGGGTAGCGGCTATGCCCGCAGGGTTGTGAGATACATCAAGTATGATTTTAGGTTCCTGCTGCCAAGGTTCTAAACGACCAAAAAAACCGGTATTGCTGCTGAGGTTTTCTAGCGCTGCTATTTGCGTTGGCGTCGAAAGGTCAAAACCAATTACCTTGAGAGCCAACATGGCGGTTTTGAAATTAGCCAAGCGGTAACCGTCTAAATTCAACTGAGATGTATCGAAATAAGCATCATCGATAAAATAAATCGGTGCGTTGCACAAGCTAGATTGCTGCTCAAAAATTACCTGCGTAGCGGTCGATTTCTCGCCAATTACAACAGGTGTTTGGGCTTTGATGATGCCTGCCTTTTCGGTTGCAATTTCGGGTAGTGTGTGGCCTAGAAATTCTTGGTGGTCTAGTCCAATGTTTGTAATGATGCTCACTTTTGGACTGATGACGTTTGTGGCATCTAGTCTGCCTCCAAGGCCCGTTTCTATGACGATATAATCGCAGTTTGCCTGCTGATAATGCAGCAAAGCCATCGCGAAGGTGAGTTCAAAAAAACTGGCGTCGATGTTCGCATCTAATGCTTGATACCGTGTGCAAAAATCGATGACCGCTTGCTCAGAAATGGGCTCGCCATTGATGCGAATGCGTTCCGAAAAATCAAAAATATGTGGTGAGGTAAATAAACCAACTTTCAGTCCGGATGCTTGCAAGAGGCTCGCACAATATGCTGCTGTACTCCCTTTGCCGTTAGTCCCCGCGATGTGAATGCTAGGCTGTTTTTGTGGGTCAATTTGCAGGAGTACCAAGAGCTGATGCACGCGTTCAAGACCTGGTTTATAGGCGGCACCACCTAGATTTTGAAACGAAGGAAAGCGCGCAAATAGCCAATTGACACATGCTTGGTAGGCGCTTTCTTGCTTCATCTCAGCGCAATAAAAAGGTCAATACGCCACCGATGTAACCAGCAAGTGCTAAAAGTGAGATGCGCTTGAGGTACCAGCCAAAGCCGATGTTTTCCATCCCCATGGCTACCACGCCTGCCGCAGAACCAATGATGAGAATAGAGCCGCCAGTGCCTGCAGTATAGGCAATGAAATGCCAGGCGTCGGCATCCATGCTGTCTTTGAACATGCCGATACTAGCTGCCACCAATGGCACGTTGTCGATGACGGCAGAGGCCAGGCCTAAAAAGGCGATGTAGAGCTCTTTTGAAATACCTGAAGCCAATACGTTTTCGCCGAGTTGTTCGATCATGCCCAGGTTTTCCATGCCCGCAACGGTCATCAAAATACCTAAGAAAAATAAGATGGAAGGCGTTTCTATTTTACTTAGCGCTTTGAGTGTTGGCCCTGCATGTCCGCCATGATTGTGTTCGTCTAGTGAGCTCAGGTTCAATTGACGCTTGCTTGCCAGCTCGCCAATTATGGCAAAAAGGGCTAGTGAAAACATCATGCCCATGTATGGAGGAAGGTGTGTGATGGTCTTGAAAATCGGTACAAAAATGATGAGGCCTAAACCGCTGAGTAAAATGAAACCAGCTATTTTACTTTTTTCAAGGGTTTGCGCAGCGGGGAGTTCTTGCTTGAAAACTTTGATTTTTTTGGCAATTAGCAAAGGAATGAGTAAGGTCACGACAGCTGGTAAAAAGATATGTACTATAAGTTTGAGGGCGCTTACTTTTCCAGCTATCCAGAGCATAGTGGTGGTGACGTCGCCAATTGGAGACCAAGAGCCGCCTGCATTGGCAGCGATAATCACGAAGCCCGCCATCCACATGCGCAGTTCTTTGTCGGGAACCATTTTGCGCAAAATAGAAATCAGGACAATCGTTGCAGTGAGGTTGTCGATGATGGCAGATAATATAAACGTAAGAATGCAGACAACCAGCAGGAGTTGATATGCGGTTTTGACTTTGATCAAGGCCTGCACGCTTTTGAAACCATCGAAATAATCGATCATTTCTACAATAGCCATGGCACCCATTAAGAAAATAAGGATTTCGGCAGTTTTGCCAAAATGATGCAAGAGTTGATCTGTTAGGGCATGTACATCTGGCGTATTCAACGCAATGAGGGCCCAGGAAAGGGTCATCATGAGCAAAGCCGGAATGAGTTTGTCTATGCGTAGCAAATGCTCAAAGCTGATGGCTGTATAACCTATGACAAAGATAAGGATCAGCGAGAGCTCCATGATGCTTTAAACGAGTTGTTTGAGCGCGATTTCGAAGGCTGTTTTGGCGATGCCTCTCGTGCTCGAATTGATTTGGTAGGTAGCTTGCAAAGCCTTGCGGATGGTTTGGCTCGCATCTTCAAAAATGAGGGCGTCTTCCAATGAAGAGAGGTCTGAGCTCATGAGATAAGCAAAAACGCGTGCCATGCCGCAGTTGGCAATAAAATCTGGAATCAGGGCAAGTGAAGCATCTGCTTTTTCGGCAATTGGGCCAAAGAAGATTTCTTGGTCTGCAAAAGGTACGTTGGCGCCAGAAGAGATGACCTCAACGCCTGCGTCTAGCAATTGCGTCAATTGGGCTTCGGTGATCATGCGGCTACCTGCACATGGGATAAATATGTCGGCTGGAGTAGACCAAAAAGTGTTGTTTATTTCTTCGTAGCTCAACATATTTGGGGCGCTGAGTTCGTTTCCGTTTTTGTTGATAAAGAGGGCTTTGATTTCGTCAAAGCTAAAGCCTTCGGTTTGGATGAGCCCACCAACGCGGTCAATGATACCGACAATTTTGGCGCCTTTTTGCGAAAGGTAATAAGCTGCAGCGGAGCCAACATTGCCCCAGCCTTGCACCAAAACGCGTTTGCCAGCTAACTGCCCACCCCAAATGTTGTAGTAGTGTTCGATAGATGCGGCCACACCGTAACCAGTGATCATGTCGGCAACTACATAATTATTGCTGAGTTCAGGGCTGTATGTTGCGTCTTGCAATACTTTAGCAACGCCACGTTGGAGTTGGCCGATGCGATTGATTTTTTGGTCGTCGTTGGGTTTGAAGTGCCCGTTGAAAACGCCTTCTTGCGGATGCCACACACCGCAATCTTCTGTCATCGGGATCACTTCATGGATTTCGTCCACGTTGAGGTCACCGCCTGTTCCGTAATAAGTTTTAAGTAGGGGAGATACCGCTGCAAACCAACGCTTGAGCACGTCTTTTTTGCGCGGATCTTTAGGGTCAAAGTTAATACCAGATTTGGCGCCACCAATGGCTGGGCCAGCTACCGTAAATTTGACTTCCATGGTTTTGGCTAAAGATTCAACTTCTCGTTTGTCAAGGCCAACGCGCATTCTTGTTCCTCCTCCGGCTGCGCCACCTCTCAAAGAGTTGATCACTACCCAGCCTTCGGCTTCTGTCAATGCATCTTTCCATTCAAAAACGATTTCGGGTCTTTTATTTTCAAATTTGGAGAGGAGGTCTTTCATGTGGAATTGTTGATGTGGTTAGCGTTGCAAAAATACCATTTTTGCGCGGTTTGGGCTCAATTTTTTAGCGGAGGACGCCTTGGTAGTCA
>JBEEKN010000041.1:0-25294 GCA_041168605.1 Bacteroidota bacterium
AAATGAGCGTGTTTTGTGCCGTTAAATCCATGATTTGATACATGTTTTTGCGGTCGGTGTGGGGGTATTCTCGGCAAGCCAATGGGCGGTCGTCGTAGACAGCGCAGGTGTTGCCTGGTAACAGATTGAAGCAAGGAGAGGTTTTGAGTACGTAATCGTCGTCTTCATCTAGCTTCAAATACTGCGCAACCAATTGGCTTTCTTTCATGCGCAAGGCTTTGGCCATGCGGCGGATGTCGGGCTGTCTGAAAATCGGACTAGTCGTTTTGCAGCAATTGGCGCACTGCAGGCAGTCTCGCTTGGCAAAGTCTTTTTCGTGGGCGTTAGAGAAGCGCTGATCTAAGTCTTTGGGTTTGGTTTTATTCCATTTTCGCAGCACAGCCTGATTGGCCTTGAAGTTGGTTTGGGCCAAGGCCAATATTTCTTTGTCTTTGTCAGAGAGCTCTTGCATGTTTGTTTAACTTTGCACGAAGATACAATCAAAATGGACTTTCCTCAATTTAGAAAACTCGAGAATGGTAAGTCGCTGTACCAAATTACTGGCCAGAATCAATTTACAGAACTCCAACAAATCGGCTCCAAATGGTTTGCGTACGCTTTTGAAGTGCAGCAATTCCCCGATTTACTGCGCATTCAAGACATGCTTCAGGCCAATCATTCCTTCGTAGTTATCGAAGCAGCGGAATACCAAGCCATTTTTGCACAACTTTAAACAATAGACCCTTTCAAATCGTTAACAAGCCATGAAAAACACCGCACTCATCACCGGCGCATCGTCCGGAATCGGAAAAGAACTCGCACGCATCCATGCATCCAAAGGAGGCGATTTGATTTTAGTCGCGAGAAGAATCGAATTGCTCAATAGCTTGAAAGAAGAGCTCGTTCAAAAATATAATGTCGCCGTCCAAGTCATTCAAAAAGACCTCAGTGTACTAGGGTCTTCGCAAGCAGTCTACGACGAAGTGACGCAAAACGGCTGGCAAGTAGACTATTTGTTCAATAACGCTGGTTTTGGCGGCAAAGGTGCTTTTCTAGACCGCGACCTCGAAGCTGATGTCGAAATGGTGCGTCTCAACGTAATGGCCCTATTGAAATTGACGCATTTGTTTGGCAAGGACATGAAAGCCAGAGGAAAAGGCAAAATTTTGCAAACCGCAAGCACTGCCGGATTCTTACCTGGCCCGTATCAAAACACCTATTTTGCAACCAAAGCATTTGTGGTATCGCACACCCAAGGTTTGGCCCACGAGCTCAAAGGCACGGGCGTGAGTGTCACGGCGCTGTGTCCGGGCCCGGTCGAGACTGAATTTGCAAAGGTGGCTGGTTTTGGAGGCTCCAAAATGTTTGACGGTGCCGCAAGCGCTTACAAAACAGCCCTCAAAGGTTACAACGCCATGGAAAAAGGAAAGGTCATCTGTATTTCCGATTTCAAATTCACCTTCCTGATCAAAGGAATGCTGCCCTTTATGCCGTCGCGCATCACCGCTGCGATCATCGCCAAAATGCAGCAATCTTAATACTTTTCTTTGTAGCTTTGCACCATGCATAGCATTCCACTCTTTTTAAGCGATGTAGCTGGCTCTGAAGTCATCGTCATCGTCTTGGTTGTGTTGTTGTTCTTTGGCTCAAAGAGTGTTCCGGGTATTGCCAAAACACTCGGTCAGGCGCTTTATCAAGTGCGCAATGCCTCCAACGACCTCCAGCAAGAAATCAGAAGGTCTGGACAAGAAATGAAAGCCGACCTCAATTTAGACGGCATTCTCAAAGAAACCGAAGAAGCGCTCGTGACGCCTCTAGATCAAATGACCACCGACATCGACAACACCATTCACTACGGTAGCCTACCCAAGCAAGTCAAGCTGCAAGTCACGGCCGGCAATCCTGTAGAAGAACCTTCCGATATAACTGAAAACCAGGATATCCAAGAACAAGCACCTTCAAACCCCGAATCATGACACAAGTCGGCATCATCATGGGCAGCAAGTCAGACTGGCCAATAATGCAAGAAGCAAAAATCATTTTGGAACAATTTGGCATCGCCGTGGAAGCAGAGGTTGTTTCTGCACACCGCACGCCAGATAAAATGTTTGCTTACGCCAAATCTGCTGCCAGCAGAGGATTGAAAGTGATTATTGCAGGAGCAGGGGGTGCTGCACACCTTCCCGGCATGACCGCCTCCATGACTTCCTTGCCCGTTATTGGCGTGCCTATCAAGTCTTCGAATTCCATCGACGGCTGGGACTCCATCTTATCCATATTGCAAATGCCAAACGGTATTCCAGTGGCTACTGTAGCACTCAACGGCGCTAAAAACGCAGGCCTGTTGGCCGCGCGCATCATTGCTGCCTTTGATCCAGCGGTTCAAGCCCAAATGGACGCCTACATGGCTGATATGGCTCAGCAAGTGCTCGACGCTAAGTTGTAATCCTTCATTTTTGTATTTGCTTGCCGCTTTGCATTTATTCGTAGAGCAAGTATTTGCTGCGCGTTACTAAAAACGCGTCCAGGCCTGGTTTCCAAGTGGCGCGTATTTCTTTGGCCGACCAACCTTTGTCGAGTTGTTCTTTGAGGCTGGCAGTACCGGCAAGTCGGTTGAAAAAAGAGGGCTGATCGATAAAAGAAAGGGTGTCTCCGAGTAATGCTTTGGCCGTGATGAGGTAATTCAGGTTGAGTTGATAGCTTCTTTTGGCTGTGTTTTGGCTCAGTTCGATGCCTTGGCAAATTTTATTGAGGTGCAATGGGTTTTTAGCGCCAATGGTCGGGATCGGCATAAACTGGTAGCTAAGTGGCGGAAACTGCGGGTGTCCGTACATTTCGAAAGGTTTATCGGTGCCGCGTCCAACACTCACTGTAGTGGCTTCAAAAAGACAAAGGCTCGGATAGAGCGCTATGGCAGCATCGGTACGCAAGTTAGGAGAGGGCGCTACCGGAAGGCTGTACGGCAATTTGTGTTTGTAGTTTTTACACGGAATGACCCATAACTGACAGCGCCTGCTGTTGTGTAGCCAGCCTTCTCCGTTGATCATCATGGCGTATTCGCCGATGGTCATGCCATAGACAATCGGCACTGGGTGCATGCCTACAAAAGATTTAAAAGCAGGTTCTAGCACAGGGCCATCGATGTAGTGTCCGTTCGGATTAGGTCGATCCAAAACCACCAATTGCTTGTTGTTTTCGGCGCAAGCCTCCATGACGTAATGCAGGGTAGAGATGTAGGTGTAAAAGCGCACGCCTACATCTTGGATGTCGTAAATGACGATATCTACATCGAGCAATTGTTGGTCGGTGGGCTTTTTGTTGGAGCCGTACAAGGAGACCAAAGGAAGGCCCGTTTTGTCGTCGGTGCTGTGGCCAATGTGCTGCCCCGCGTCGGCATCACCTCTGAATCCATGCTCAGGAGCAAATACTTTTACAACATTGAGCTTCAGTGCTAAAAGTGTATCTACTAAATGTATTCCTTTAACTACAGATGTTTGGTTGGCAACCACCGCAATGCGTTTTCCGGCAAGTGAATCGACGAAAAGATGCAGTCGATCGATGCCGAGTTGAGGAGCGGCAAGGCTTGGTTTTTGCTGTGCTTGGGCTGCCGGAAAACCCGCAAGTGAAATCGAATCTTCTTCGATCACGATGGTTTCGGCAAACTGAACTGGGTTAGGACTAAATGATTTGGGTGTAAATAGACCGCAAGCAGTGAGCAAAAATAGGAGCAGCGCCAAAGATGCCAAAACCTTTGTGTATTTTTGGACTTGTAAAAAAACTATTTTGTCATTCGAGCGCTTCATATCTTCTAGGCTGATTCGTCAAAAGCACCTCGGGCTTCGGGTTTCTCGGCCTGTGCTTCGGATTTCAGTACTGAGTATTGCTCTTGCTATTTTGGTCAATTCCTTGACGCTAGCAATTGTGCGTGGTTTTCAGCAAAAAATCAAAGACAAAATTACGGGTTTTAATGCTCCGCTTTTCATTTCAAAGGCGGGTTCTGCACATATTTTTGAAGCAGAAGCCCTCGATCGTCGCATTCCCTTCCTAAACGAACTACAGCAAATCCCGGGTGTGAGTAGCATTCAGGCCGTTGCTTTCAAGCCACTTTTGTTGCAGTCTCCGTGCTTCAACGACACCATTCAAATGGCCAACGGGCAAGATTCGCTGGTGCAGCGCCAAGATATGCAAGGCCTCATGCTCAAGGGGGTAGATACGCAGTATGATTGGTCGTTTGTACGTTCGCATCTCGTGAAAGGAAGACTTCCCAAAAAACAAAACATACATGAAGTTTTACTTTCATTAGAGACTTCTAATAAATTGAATATCAAGTTAAATGATGAGGTTTCTGCTTATCATATTAAGCAACAGCCGATCCTTAAAAAATTAAAAGTCGTCGGTATTTACAACACCGGTTTTCTGGAGTACGACCAAAAGCTGGTTTTCGGGAATTTGGCTTTGGTGCAGCAAATGAGCGACAACGGCACCAAGATAGCGTTGCGCCCAGAACTCGATGGAAAAGGGCAATTTTTAATTAAAGTAGAAGTTGAAGGAGACGCCTCTAATTTATTGTTTGATTGGGGTTTAGGTCAAGATTTTTATACAGCTCACCGCTTTACTTCTTTAAAAGATACCACCCTCACCGTCTATGCCTACCGCTACCAAAATGACGGCGGCCGCGCAGCGCTCATCGACAGCGCACAAATTCAGGTCAAGGCGCCTGGCGTTTTGTCTTACGCCGATTTAAAGCTAGAGAATGGTTCGCCCGTTTGTTTGATTGACGGCCTAGAAGAACAAGTGTTTGCAACGCAAAAAGGGCCGCTGCGTTTTGCCTTCAAAGACGGCACCGGAACCACCCGCCATTTTATATCGGGTTTTGAAGTAGGAGTCAGGGATTTTGCGCAACTCGCCCAAACCGAAAAAGCGCTTAAAGAGGCGGTAGAAATGCGCCCAGTCAATCAGCATTTATTGCAAGTGAGTAATATCCAAGATACCGAAGCGGATTTGTTTGCTTGGCTGCATTTTCTAGATTTCAATGTCCTGATCATTATCTTTTTGATGTTGCTGATCGGCATCATCAATGTAGGTTCTGCAGTGCTGGTGCTCATTGTAGTGCGCACTTCTTTTGTGGGCTTGCTCAAGGCCTTGGGGGCCAATAACCGCTCCATTCGGCGCATCTTTTTGTGGCAAGCAGCCTATCTCTTAGGCAGAGGTTTGCTCATTGGTAATTCCCTCGCGCTCGTTTTATGCTGGTTGCAAGACCGTTTTGCGCTACTGAAACTCGATCCAGCGGTATATTATCTAGATGCCGTTCCAATCGATTTCAGCTTATGGAATTTCATTTTTATCAATGTCTTAACCTTTGGCACTTGCATGATCGCTTTACTCTTACCAAGTAGGGTTGTGGCGCGCATTTCACCCATTAAAGCCATCAAGTTTCAATGAGTTGGTTTGTGGGGCAGCAGGTGAGTGTCCTGCATGAGTCCGGTATTTTTACCATCCAAGAAATTCTAACAACGCAGTTGGTGCTCAGCGACGAATTTGGTTTTTCCTACACCTATACGCAAGACTTAGTCGTAGCGCGGCAAGCCATTGACGTTCAAAAAATCAAAAATAAGGACCAAATAACCAGTGCACGCAACCAACGCCAAAAACCACCCAGCACCAAAGAAAACGTCCTGCCCAGCATTGATTTACATGCAGAAGAGCTCGGTTTGCCGTCCCAGCTTCCTGCCCACGACGTCTTGTTGGCTCAAATACACGCATTCAAGCTATTTTGTAATCGTCAAGTGCGTGCACGTCAGGCTAAATTTTTGGTGATTCACGGTGCAGGTGAAGGCCGGCTCAAGCAAGAAATCAAGCAATTGGTTTTGTCGCGCTCCGGGATTTCCATGCACGATGCGCAATGGAGCAACGGTGCGGTGGGTACCTCCAGAATTGAGCTCATCTTGAGCGCTTTTGTTCCTTTTTAAGGCAGTCCAATGTAGCCGGGCTTTCCTTTTGGAATCTCAAAAACCCAGGTGTAGTAGCCGATGTAATGCGAACTAAAATAACCCAAGCGCGCGCGGAGTTCTTTGGGGAAACCTATTTGTTGGGCCGGAGGCAGCCCACTCACGCGCCACTGTGGCGCAACGCCATCTTGTTGGCAAGGCGCATGTCTTTGCGGCCCGTAGAGTTTGGTGCCGTATTGGTACACAAGCGGCCATTGCGTGCTGCGAATGGTCTTTCCTTTCGGGTTTTCTGGCGCAAATGCGAAGTAGGCTCCAAACTGTATTTTTCCTTTTAAAACGCTAGACATCCCCAAGAAATAGGCGTGGCCCATGCTGTGGCTCACGGCAAAAAGGGTGTCGTTGTGTGTGTCGTTTCCATCTTTGGCGAGTTCTTGCAAGAGGTTGCGACCTGCCTGCTTACCTGCGCGGTAACGCCGCAAAAAGCCCTCCCGATTGGATTTTGTGGCCAAGAGATTGTAGCTCCTGACCTCTTGTTGGTTGGCAATTTTGGTGGTAGCGCAAGTGTGCTCGTCGGGGCAAGGTTTCGGATACAAAGACGCGCCACTCACAAATTGGAGTAAAGACCTATGGTTAGAGGTGCTCACGCTGTGGTGGCCATCTGCATAAAACGTGCGCTCGGTAGCCAAGCGCTTTTGAAGCGTGGCAATGAAGGTTTCCTGCGGCCAATAGGCAAAGAGGTCGCTGCTGTAAATTAAATTCTTGGAGCGCGGGTGCTCAAGACCTTTGTCGTTGATGGCTTGTAGTGCTTTTTCGGGGTCTTGACTCGAGGAGGTAGGTCTGTAGCCATTGATCAATAAGAGCACGCGTTTGGGGCGGTCTGGTTTTAGTTCAAAAGGCACGAGTTCTTTGTTGGACAACTGATAGATGAGCGCGGTGTCTTTGCCGTCGGGTTTTTTGTGGTGGAAAATAAATAATTGGTTGCTAGCCAAGACCCGAGCGGAGTCTGGATGCGGTTTGAAGTAGCGCTTGTCGTATTTAAAGTAGAGCTTGCCGCTTTTCTTGTGCTGAAAATGAAGTACGGGCAATGCGCGTTGGGTATGCCATTTTTGCTTCTTTTTGATGTAGAGTTGGTTGCCCAGTCGCTTGGCTTCTTTGGCCATAAAGAAAGTGCGGTCGTTGCGGCCGTTGTTTAGCTTTGAAACGTTGGCGTTTTTAAAATCGCTGAGTTGGTGAAAGCGAAAATGGATTTGTGTGTTGTAAAAATCGATGGCCCAAATGGCACCAGCATTGCCTGCCACCACCGAAGCCCATAAAACGAGCTTCAGCAAACGATAAGACCAACGCTTGAAAAAACGACTTTCAGCCATGCGTCGATTGATGCGTCGAAAAGTAAGTATTTGAAGAAATATGGTCAGGAGCAAGGCCAAAAAATGAACAGCAGTCCAGTCGATGCCTAACCAAGTATATCGGATCTTGAAAAACGGATTGTTAGGGTCTTTGTAGTTCAGAAATTGATTGCGCTGTTCAAAAACGACCAAACCTTGTTGTGGTGCGTGCGCGTGTTGGATGCTGCCATCGCGGTTTTCTGTCCAGGCGATGTGCACAACTCTGCCATTGTCGGCAAAAAGCGAGGGGGAACTAAAAAGAAAGAGAAGGGTAAAAAGGAGGTAGCGATACACCTTACAAGTGCATGAAGTTCTTTTTGGCTAAAAGTTCGTCTTCGGATTCGCGGTAATCGGGGTCGTCTACGCAGCAGTCTACTGGGCAAACAGCAGCACACTGTGGTTCGTCGTGGAAACCTACACATTCGGTGCATTTTTCGTGAGCAATGAAGTAGACATCCATGTTGACGGGTTCAAAAGCGTGGTCTGCTTCGATTTCTTCGCCGTCTAGTGTTTGGATCAGGCCTTTAAGGGTGGTGCCGTCGGTAAATTTCCATTCGGCGCCGCCTTCGTAAATTGCATTATTAGGGCACTCGGGCTCGCAAGCTCCGCAGTTAATGCATTCGTCGGTGATCATGATGGCCATAAGTCAATATTTTGTGCAAATATAACAACGACTGAGCGAATCTTTTGTGCGTTCGCGAACAAAAAATTTAGAAAAGCGTACTTTTGCACCGTGGAAAGAAGCCAAATCACCTCCGCTTTTGCGGCTCTCGGAGCAATCCTAGCTGCAATTGCCAAAGACCAACCGCGTCCAGCGACCTGCACAAACGAAGAATGGGAAGCGCTGCTCGAACTCATCCGAAGAGAGCAACACCACAACGGCTGGTTTACCGAAGACGCCATCAAAATGGCTTTTCAAGAAATTTCCTTTTGGTTGCAAACCGAGCGGCTTGAAGAATGGCTGGCTCCTTATGCTTTTGCTGAAGCGCCTCAAACTGTTGCCTTGATTTTGCCTGGAAACCTGCCATTGGTTGGGTTTCATGACTTCCTTTGCGTGCTCTGCTCTGGCCACAAGGCGCTTGTGAAGCTTTCCAGTGAAGATGCGCGCTTGCTCCCTGCATTGGCTAAAATACTCGTTCTTTTTGAGCCTGATTTGCAGTCTAGAATCGAATTTGTACTCGGTAAACTTTCCGGTTACAGCGCGGTCATTGCAACAGGGTCCAACAATAGCATGTTGCATTTCAAGCAATACTTTACGGGTGTTCCGCATTTGCTGCGCGGGCACCGCAGTTCAATCGCTGTGCTAGATGGTTCAGAAACCGCAGCAGAACTCACACAATTAGGGCAGGATATCTTTCAGTATTACGGCAGAGGATGTCGCAACGTCACCCAAATGCTGATCCCCGACACATTTGAACTCAATCGGTTTTTTGAAGCCATGGTTCCTCATGCCGAGGTGGTCAATCACAAAAAATACGGCAACAACTACGATTACAACAAGGCCATTCACCTCATGAACCAAGTACCGATCCTCGACAACCATTTTTTGTTGCTCAAGGAAAGTAAGGAGCTCCATTCACCGCTCGGCATGCTGCACTATCACCGCTATTCATCCAAAACAGAGGTGGAGGCGTATCTCGATGGAAATCAGCACCAAATACAATGTGTAGTTGGAAATGGCTATTTACCTTTTGGTTCTGCGCAGTGTCCGCAACTCACCGATTACGCCGACGGTATCGACACCATGCATTTTCTTGGTAACTTTGCCTCATGTCTCTTTTAGATAAATTCATGATCCGTTACAAAACGCCCCAAGAAATTGAAATCATGCGCGAAGCCGCGCAAGTAGTGAGCCGCACCCTTGGTTTGGTTGCCCAACACATGAAGCCAGGTGTAACGCCGCGTTTCTTGGATCAATTAGCCGAAGACTACATCCGCACCCAAAATTCCATCCCAGGTTTCAAGGGACTATATGGTTGCCCGAGCACACTGCTCATTTCTGTCAACGAACAAGTCGTACACGGCCTGCCCACCGACAAACCCATCCAAGACGGCGATATCGTTTCTGTCGACTGCGGATCTATCTACAAAGGCTACTACGGAGACCACGCCTACACTTTTGAGGTAGGAAACGTGAGCGCCGAGAAAAAACAATTGTGCAAAGTCACCAAAGAATGCCTCTATTTAGGCATCGAACAAGCCAATACCGCCAACCGCATAGAAGACATCGGCTTTGCCATTCAACAACACGCAGAAGCTCACGGCTATGGCGTCGTTCGCGACCTCGTTGGCCACGGCTTGGGCAAAGAACTCCACGAAGAACCTCAAGTACCCAATTACGGGCGCCGAGGCCGCGGCAAAAAAATCCAAAATGGCCTCACCATCGCCATCGAACCCATGATCAATATGGGCACCGAAAAAGTCGAAACCCTCGACGACAAATGGACCATCGTTACCGCCGACCGCCAACCCAGTGCCCACTTCGAGCACAACATCGCAGTCGTCGACGGCCAACCGGTCATCCTCTCCACCTTTGATTACATTTACGAGGCGTTGGGTCTTTAATTTTTTTTTCATAATAAAAAAAGCGCCGTTGAGGCGCTTTTTCATTTCATTCAAGAAATTAAATCTTACAAGTGGATCACTTCGCCGTAGGCTGCTGCTGCGGCTTCCATGATGGCTTCTGACATAGTTGGGTGCGGGTGAACTGTTTTGATGAGTTCTTCGCCCGTAGTTTCTAATTTGCGAACGGCGACGAGTTCTGCGACCATTTCGGTGACGTTGGCACCGATCATGTGGCCGCCGAGGAGTTCGCCGTATTTGGCGTCGAAAATGAGCTTGACAAAACCGTCTTTGGCACCGGCAGCGCTCGCTTTGCCAGAGGCAGAGAACGGGAATTTACCGACTTTGATTTCGTAACCAGCTTCTTTGGCTGCTTTTTCGGTCATGCCGACGCTTGCCACTTCTGGTGAGCAGTAGGTACAACCCGGGATGTTGCCGTAGTTGAGTGGCTCTGGGTGGTGACCCGCGATTTTTTCGACGCAAATGATGCCTTCTGCCGAAGCAACGTGTGCCAAAGCTGGGCCTGGTACGACATCGCCAATGGCGTAATAGCCTGGTAAATTGGTTTGGTAGTAGTCGTTGACTAAAATACGGCCCTTGTCAACGACAATGCCGAGTTCTTCGAGGCCGATGTTTTCGATGTTGGTAACGACGCCAGCTGCTGAAAGCACGACATCACATTCGATTTTCTCTTCGCCTTTGGCTGTTTTGATGCTGACTACACAGCCATTTCCGCTGGTGTCTACTGATTCAACAGAAGCGTTGGTGAGGATATTGATACCGGCCTTTTTGAAGGATTTTTCGAGTTGTTTTGAAACGTCTTCGTCTTCGACAGGGACGATGTTTGGAAGGTATTCTACAACCGTTACTTCCGTGCCGATGGCATTGTAGAAATAAGCAAATTCAACGCCGATGGCGCCTGAACCTACAACTACTAATTTTTTAGGTTGGGTAGGGAGGGTCATTGCTTGGCGGTAACCAATGATTTTGGTGCCGTCTTGTGGTAAATTAGGCAGTTGGCGTGAGCGCGAACCAGTGGCGATGATAACGCCTTTGGCTGCGGTGTAGGTGGTTTTGTTGCCGCTTTCGTCGGTGACTTCTACCGCTTTTCCGGCCTTGATGACACCGTTGCCTTTGAGCACATCGATTTTGTTTTTCTTCATTAAGAACTGGATGCCGTTAGACATGCCGTTGGCCACATCGCGGCTGCGCTTGATCATGGCGCCGAAGTCAGCACTGCTTTCTTTGACATTGATACCGTAGTCTGCGGCGTGCTGCAAGTATTCGTAAACATTGGCGCTCTTGATGAGTGCTTTTGTTGGGATACAGCCCCAATTGAGGCAAACTCCGCCTAGTGATTCTTTTTCTACAATTGCAGTTTTTAGGCCCAACTGAGAGGCGCGAATGGCGGTGACGTATCCGCCCGGGCCGCTACCCACAACAATGATGTCGTAACTCATTTTTTCAAAGTTTTAAGCGACAAATTTAAGGCGAAAAATTGAAAGATGCTATCCGATTAATCGTTACTTTTGTCTTTGAATTCTCAATACTGTATGGAAACCAATCACCAAAAAGAAGCTACGCTAGAACAAGCCATCGATTTAGGCCTCCGCGCCGACGAATTTGAACACGTCAAAGAAATCCTTGGCCGCACTCCAAATTTTACAGAAACTGCTGTTTATTCCGTCATGTGGAGTGAGCACTGCTCGTACAAAAACTCCATTCTTTGGCTCAAAACACTGCCCAAAGATGGTCCGCACATGTTGGTCAAAGCTGGTGAAGAAAACGCCGGTTTGGTCGATATCGGCGATGGTTTGGGTTGTGTTTTTAAAATTGAATCTCACAACCACCCAAGTGCACTAGAGCCATATCAAGGCGCAGCAACCGGTGTGGGTGGCATCAACCGCGACATCTTTACGATGGGCGCTCGTCCTATTGCACAACTCAACTCCCTGCGTTTTGGCAATATCGAAGAAGCGCGCACCAAATGGTTGGTCAAAGGTGTAACCAAAGGCATCGGCGACTACGGCAACGCTTTTGGTATTCCAATTGTGGGTGGCGAAGTCTTCTTTGACGAATCCTACAACACCAACCCGCTTGTCAATGCTTTCTCTGCGGGCATCATCGATACCAAAAAAATCATCTCAGCTACGGCAAAAGGCCCTGGAAACCCAGTTTTTATCGTTGGTTCTGCCACAGGTAAAGACGGCATCGCCGGTGCAGCTTTTGCCTCTAAAGACATCACCGAAGAATCTGCCAACGACCTCCCATCGGTACAAGTAGGCGATCCATTTATGGAAAAACTACTCCTCGAAGCCACCATGGAACTCTCCATGACCGACGCAATTGTCGGGATGCAAGACATGGGCGCCGCTGGTATCACTTGTTCTACTTGTGAAATGAGCGCAGCGGGCAACGTAGGTATGGAAATATTCCTCGACCGCGTACCAACCCGTCAAGAAAACATGTTGCCTTACGAAATCCTCTTGTCAGAATCTCAAGAGCGCATGCTCGTGGTGGTTCAAAAAGGCAAAGAGCAAGTCGTGAAAGACATCTTTGACAAATGGGACCTCCACGCCGAAGAAATCGGTCACGTCACCGACACCGGTCGCATCCGTTACTACATGGGTGGTGAGCTCGTGGGCGATGTGCCTGCCGAATCACTCGTTTTAGGAGGCGGCGCGCCACAATACAAGCGCGAATACACCGAGCCTGCTTATTACCAAGAATTCAAAAAATTCGACATCTCTCAGGTTGCCGAACCTCAAGACCTCAAAGTGGTGGCTGACGCCATGCTCGGCTTGCCAAATATTGCCTCCAAGCGTTGGGTTTACGAACAATACGACTCTATGGTCGGTACCCGCAACATGACCACCAATCGCCCGTCAGATGCAGGCATTGTCAATATCAAAGGCACCAACAAGGCCCTCGCCATGACCGTAGACTGCAACTCGCGCTACGTCAATGCCGATCCAGAAATTGGCACCATGATCGCCGTTTCTGAGGCCGCGCGCAACATCACCTGTGCCGGCGGAAATCCGAGCGCCATCACCAACTGCCTCAACTTCGGCAATCCTTACAATCCAGAATCTTACTGGCAATTTGTGGGCGCCATCAAAGGCATGTCTGCCGCTTGCTTGAAATTCGAAACACCCGTAACCGGCGGAAACGTCTCCTTCTACAATCAAACTGTCATGAACGGCAAAGAAGTGCCGGTTTTCCCGACTCCAACGATCGGCATGATCGGCATTGTCCCGGACAAAGACAAAATCATGACCCTCGATTTCAAGCAAAAAGGGGATCTCATTTTCTTGATCGGCGACTACACCGAAGACATCGCCTCTTCCGAATACCTCGCTACTTACCACGGCGTCAAAGCTTCGCCAGCACCTTATTTTGACCTCGACAAAGAATTCCAAATGCACCAAGCCCTCAAAGGCCTGATTGCAGAAGGTTTGGTCAACGCTGTACACGACGTCGCCGACGGTGGGCTTTACGTTTCGCTCGTCGAGATGTCTATGCCTAGAGGTTTAGGTTTTGATATCGTTTCCGATGCAGACATCCGTCTAGATGCCTTCTTATTTGGCGAAGGCCAGGGCCGCGCAGTCGTATCCGTTACCGAAGAGCAAGAAGAAGCATTTGTAGAATACATGGTGGCTTCTGGTGTCAACATGACGCTTTTAGGGCATGTCACCAAAGGTAAACTTCAAATAGACGAACAACATTTTGGGTTCATTACCGAAGCCAAAGACATTTACGACAACGCCTTGGGCGCACACTTAGAAAAATAAACATGGAATACAACACCACGCGTGGTCCGCTTATTTTGCCAGAATACGGTCGCAATGTCCAAAACATGATCGCTCATGCTATGGAACTGACCAACCGCACTGAGCGCAACCTCGCTGCCAAAGCCATTATCGAAGTGATGGGTCAACTCAATCCGCACCTGCGCGATGTCGAGGACTACCGTCACAAGCTCTGGACACACTTGTTTGTGATGTCTAATTTCGAGTTCGATGTAGATTCTCCTTACGACAAACCAAATCAAGAGGTACTCAACGAAAAACCACAACGCATGGTTTATCCGTCAAGTAAAATCCGCTATGGTCATTACGGTAAATACACACAAACTATTTTAGAAGCGTCCAAAGAAGTCAGTATTCCAGAGGAAAAAGAATTCCTCAAGACAACCATGGCCAACTTCATGAAAAAACAGTTTTTGGCCTACAACAACGACACCGTCGAAAACCACGTTATTGCCCAACAGCTCAAAGAACTTTCCAAAGGAGACCTCATTTTGGAAAACCCCGATGATTTAGTCCATACCAATACCCTGCTCAAAACCATGGGAATTGGTCAAAATCAGCAGAAAAACCAACGCTTTAACAAGCAAAAGAGCAATAACAACAACAATAATAAGTACAAAAAGAAAAAATTCATCAAAAAATAAAGCATGGCTTCTTTTGAAATTTATGGTGGTAAGCCACTCAAAGGTGAAATCATTCCGCAAGGGGCAAAAAACGAAGCCCTACAAGTGCTTTGTGCACCTTTGCTGACTTCAGAAAAAGTCACGATATCCAATATTCCAGATATCGTCGATGTCAATAAACTCATTGCTTTGTTGCAAACGATGGGTGTGAAGGTTGAAAAGGTCGAGAAGGGAACTTATATTTTTCAGGCCAAAGAAATTGACCTCGCCTATCTAGAAACCGAAGATTTCAAAAAACGCGCGTCTTCTTTGCGCGGCTCTATCATGATTGTTGGTCCGTTGTTGGCCCGCTATGGTCGTGGATTCATACCAAAGCCAGGTGGAGACAAAATTGGCCGCCGCCGCCTAGACACCCACTTCGAAGGTTTTGCGCTCTTAGGCGCAAAATTCAACTACGACGCCGGTGAGCATTTCTACTCTGTAGAAGCCGCCGACCTCAAAGGTACTTTCATCCACCTAGACGAAGCATCTGTTACGGGTACAGCCAATATTCTGATGGCGGCTGTCATGGCAGAAGGAGAAACCACATTTTACAACGCCGCTTGCGAGCCTTACATCCAGCAACTCTGTAAAATGCTCAATTCCATGGGTGCCCAAATCACCGGAATTGGCTCCAATATGCTCAAAATTCAAGGTGTGAAGTCACTCGGTGGCTGTTTTCACCGCATTTTGCCCGACATGATCGAAATCGGTAGCTTCATTGGCTTGGCCGCCATGACCCAATCCGAAATCACCATCAAAGATGTCTCTTGGGAAAACCTCGGCATCATTCCAAACGTTTTCAGAAGACTCGGCATTAAATTAGAGCGTCGTGGAGACGACATCTTTATTCCTGCCCAAGAGAAATATGAAATTGAAACCTTCATCGATGGCTCTATCATGACCATCTACGATGCGCCATGGCCTGGTTTTACGCCAGACCTCCTCTCTATTATCTTGGTGGTGGCCACACAAGCCAAAGGCTCTGTGCTCATTCATCAAAAAATGTTTGAATCTCGCCTTTTCTTTGTCGATAAACTTATCGATATGGGCGCCCAAATCATTCTCTGCGATCCGCACCGCGCCACTGTCATTGGTCTCAACCGCGAGCACGACCTCAAGGGCATCGAAATGACCTCTCCAGACATCCGTGCAGGTGTGTCGCTTTTGATTGCCGCTTTATCTGCAAAAGGAAAGAGCGTAATCCACAACATCGAGCAAATTGACCGCGGCTACCAAGACATCGAATACCGCCTCAACAACATCGGTGCCGACATCAGAAGAATCGGATGAGAAAGTCGAGCATCCTCATCATAGCCCTTGTTGCTGCATTTGCTTGCTATGCGCTGTGCTTTAGGCAAGAGTCAACTGCTGTGCTGCCAACAGACGCCACCGCTCCAGAAATTGCTTTGGCATCGCCAAAAGGCAAAACACTCAAACTCTCTAGCTTGCGTGGCAAAATGGTATTGGTAGATTTATGGGCTTCTTGGTGTGGCCCTTGTCGCAAAGAAAGCCCTAATGTGGTGGAGGCTTATCAAAAGTACCATCAAAAGGAATTCAAAGACGCCAAAGGTTTTGAGGTTTTCAGCGTTTCTCTAGATCGTGATCAAGAAGCTTGGAAACAAGCCATTCTCGCAGACAAACTCGTCTGGAAATACCACGTACTCGACGCACAAGGTTTGGCAGCTGCCAATTACCAAGTTGCTACCATTCCAAATGCCTTTTTGCTAGATGGCAACGGCGTAATTGTGGCAAGTGGTGCGCAACTGCGCGGTCTCAACCTGCACATTACATTAGATAAATTCTTGAAGTAAGCGTTAAATGCTAAATGCGCTCTAAAACGTAAGTGATGAGCTCGTCCATTGCCGTCTCAATTCCGGTTGAAAAGATTTCCTGAGGCCGATTGGCCACGCCCAAACAAATACTCGTACAACGATGTCCGAGTGCCTTTCCGAGCGCAAAAATAGCCGAGCTTTCCATCTCAAAGTTGACAATCTGCTGCCCGTTGTCATTGAATTTTTCAAGGGCATGGTGGATGTCAGGCATTTTGCTTGCCAATCTCAAAGACCTACCTTGTGGGCCGTAAAAACCAGAGCTCGTTACCGTGATTCCTTTTCTGACCCGATCTGATGCCAATTTTTGAACCATTTCTGAACTCGCTGCACTCAAGTAGGGTACAACGCCTTCGGGGAAATAAACTTGTGTGTTGATTTGACTCAATAGGTGTTGCTCCTCTTTACTGAAATCGATGGGGTAGAAGTGCGCGATGTTATCTAGACCCAGCGCGTGGGTAGAAAGCACAAATGAGTGAAGGGGCATGTCAGATTGGAGCATGCCGCAGGTGCCAATTCGAACGATTTCTAGACTGGTTTTTTCTTGTTTTTCTGCGCGCGCTGCCAAATTGATATTCACCAATGCATCGAGTTCAGCCATGCAAATATCGATGTTGTCGGTACCAATGCCAGTGGAAAGCACTGTAAGGCGCTTGCCTTGGAAGGTGCCTGTGTGGCTTACAAATTCGCGGTGCTGAATGCAGTGTTCAATCGTATCAAAAAAGCGGGAGATTTTAGCGACCCGATCTTGGTCGCCGACTAAAATGACTTTGGTGGCCAATTGGTGGGTCTGCAGCCCGAGGTGATAAACGGCTCCGGTTGCATCGAGAACCAATTCTGTTGCTGGAAACTGCATGCGTCAGAGGGCTAAGGAAGATAAATTTAAAGCGATCCGAATACCTTAGCGAGGAGGTCGGTGACGCGTGCCGCAGGGTTGACTCGAATTTTATCTTCTTCTTGCTGAACCAACATGAATAACCCTGCAATAGCTCTTTCGGTTACAAACGCGTCTAAATCAGGGTTGATTTTTTCACCACCTGTAAGGGCCATGGCTTGATTGTATTTGTTCATGAGTGGTGTCCACTTTGCAGTGAGGCTCACTTTAGAGGTAGCTTCCTTTACTTTTGGTAAGAAGGCATTGTAAAGTTGTTGGCTTGTTTGGTTTTTCAGAAAAGCAGTAGCTGCGCCGTTTCCGCCTTTTAAGATGGCAAAACCATCTTGTACACTCATGTTGAGAATGGCCTGTGTAAAAATAGGTAGGGCTTCTTTAACTGCTTCTTCTGCCGCTCTATTCAGGGTGGTTTCGAATTGCTCGACTTGGTTGTTCATGCCAAGTTGTAGCGCTTTCTCCTTTACTTTAAGGGCGTCAGGAGGGAAGGGTAGTCTAATTTGTGCATTCCCCAAAAAGCCATCCACTACAGCGCTTTGGTTGACTGCATTTTTGATGCCAACTTGCAACGCTTCTTTGAGGCCAGAAATGACTTCGTCGTTGCTTAACGAAGGCTTTTGTGAGGAAGGGATTTGAGTTGGAAGTTGCGTCGGAATTTGTTTGACGAGTCCTTTGATGTTTTGTCCACAAGAAAGCTGAACAAAACTAAGGGTGAGGATAAAAAGTATAGACGTTGGTTTCATGTTTTAGCGAATAACATGAATCATGCCAGTTTTGACTGTTTTGCCGTCGGTGTCTTTGTCCTTGAACCAAGCTTTCCAAGAGTAGGTGCCTGGCTGAACTTTGCGACCATTGTAATAGCCATCCCAGAATCCTTTGGTGTCGTAGGTTTCCCAAATGACTTCGCCCCAACGGTTATAGATTTCTAAATGGAAGTTTTCGAAGTCGATGCCCTCTACATAGAAAGACCAAACTTGGTTGTGTTCGTCGTCGTCTGGCGTAAAGGCTGTTGGCGCATAGAAGATCACGTCAGATACAACATCGATATCAATCGTTATGGAATCTGAACAGCCATCTACAGTTGTAACGGTGAGCATAATTGGATACGTACCCATAACGCCTTCTGGGTAAGTGATCATAGCGCTAGAGCCTGTGCTCACAATGTTTGTGGAACCTGGAGAAGACCAATTGTATTGCGCAATATTACCCATAGAGACATCATTGGTTTGTACAGTTGTTTCAAACCAAGTGACTGGGTTTTTAGAGATGGTGAAGTTAGCGGTTGGGTTATCGGTAACGGTGAGCAGGTCGTCAAAGAATCCATTGTAAATACAACCGTGAACGGAGGTCATGACAACAGATAAGTCGTAGCTTCCTGGCTGAACAATGGTGTGGAGGAGGTCGTCTTGGTTTGGCGCCGTAAAGCTGTCTCCGTTAGAGAAGAGGTAAGATGTGCTAGAAATATCTTGGCTGTTGCTAGACATATTGTGCAATTGAAAATCACCTGGTGTACAGATTTGGTTGTCAACAGCTGTAATGACAGGGATGATTTCTAATGGGAAGATGATAGTCATGCACTCGGTAGTGGTTGGTGAACCACAAGCCTCGCTGAGGGTAACACAATAAACCGTTCCGGAGTTGATTGGGTCTACGGTGATGCTTGTGCCGTTGCCAACAGGAATGCCATCTTCAGTCCAAGAGAAGGTGTAGGCGCTAGAACCGCCTGCGCCGATTGCAGAAAGTAAAATGCTGGCCTCAGAACAAATCATGGTGTCTTGGGTCAAGAAGGTGATGTCTAGCGGGCTCGGTTGGTTGATGTTCACTGAAATAGTTTGGATACATCCGTTGGCATCTGTCACGGTACAAGTGTGGAGGCCAGCACCGAGGTCGAGCGCTGTGGCTGCCAAAGATGCAGAGATGTCCCAGTCAAAAGTGTAAGGTGCTGTGCCCAATTGCACATCGATTGTGGCTTCGCCATTAGCAATGGTGTAGCAATCGGCGTCAACTACGTTGATGACGCTCAGTACCATGGCAGGTATTTCGGCAATGATGATGTAAATAGTATCTGAACAACCCGTTGTATTGGAGGCATAGCACCAATAATTACCTGCGCTGAGCCCTGTTGCGGTTTGGGTAGTTTGGCCGTTGCTCCATTGGTAGGTAATGACACCCGTGGCCGGCGTGACGTTAGCAGTAGCTGTGCCGTCGTTGCCACCTGGGCAAGAAACGAGGGTACTGGTGGCGGTAAATGTGGCGGGCGTATCGCCAATAACAGCTGTTGAAGTTGCGCTACAACCATTTCCATCTATTTGGGTAACCGTGTAGGTTCCTGCAAAAAGGTTGGCAGCTGGGTTGCCTACAATTGCACCTGGGTTCCAGGTGTAGGTACAAGGAGTGGGTGAGCCTGCGCCAGGTATAGCCGTTGCACTACCAACACCTTGTGTACAGACATCTGGAAGAGTAGTGGTGGTGACGGATGGTGTGGCGCGTGTGATCCAGGTGGTGTCTTGGGTAATGGAGCCAATGCTGGTTCCGCATGCAGCACCAGATAAGAAGTAGCCAGTGGTTCCGGGAGGTACGATATTGACATTGAGGGTTCCGTTGTTGTACGGGAAGGTTTGACCGTTGGTGTTGGCCCAAACAAAGTTACTTCCTGGGCTATTGACCATGACGTAAGGAATCTGGGACATTGTGTAAGAAGCTGTGTTGCTCGGCGACGTCGGTAAGAATCTGCGGCCATCTTGGTTGGCGCCCCAAACGGAGTTGTTGCGACCTGGTGTGATATGCGCGGTAGGCATTGGCATGTTGTTCTCGGAGCCTTGGATGGCCAAACCACCGTTCCAGCCAGTACAAATGGGTTTGTTACCGATGTGTAATTCGAAAATATTGGAGGTTTCGTACATGACAATAGCCATGTAGTTACACTGCGACGTACAGCTAAACATCATGATGTTTTTGTACAAAACAACAAATTTTCTGTTGGGAGCTGTTCCTATGGTTTGGTATTGAATTTGGCCACCCAAAGACGGATTGATGTCTTGGTAGGTGAGCATGATGGAATTTTTGGCAGCAGCAAATCCTGCATTGGGCAAGGTGCCTACGCCATTCAAGGCCCAAGGGCAGTAGCCGCCGGCATTGGCCAAGTTAAATGAAACGATTCCGTTCGATCCGATTACACATTGGGTGTAGGTGTTGCCATAAAAACTAAATGGAAAGCCAATTGCCACACTGCCCGACCAAGAGTCGTCAGAAAGCGGCACATTGGTTGGCGCATCGAGGTAGAGGCCTGCAGCTGTTCCTGGGGTTGTTCCGGCATTACAATTGTTGATAATGACAGCCTGCCCGGGGCAAACGGTTGCATCTTGCCCCAAACATAAGGTCACAGGGCCTTGGGCAAGGGTATTCGAGGTATTCAGTAAAGAGAGCGCAAGGAATAAAATGCCTGAAAGCGTAGCGAGTAAAGTTGATTTTATTTTCATGTAGCTTTTGTTCTTATAGTAGGTACTCCCCTCAAACGCAAATGTGTGCGGTTGGGTTGCTTTGAGCGTTGTAAAAATAACTACTTTTTTGTCGAAGGTCAAATTTCTGTACCGGGTTTTTATTTACACTTTAAATTAGTGTCATTTTGACACTAATAAAATGTTGAAAAAAGATGGTCTTTGGACCTTATTTTGGATTATTTTTGCCCAAGTTTACAAACTAAAACACCTTATTTATTATGTCAAATCAGTATCACGCAGAAATCGAGGCTTTCATGGATCGTGTTCGCGCAAAAAACGGCCATGAGCCAGAGTTTTTGCAAGCGGTTCAGGAAGTAGCCGAAGCGGTTATTCCTTTTATTGAGGCTAATCCGAAATACAAAACAGCTAAAATTCTCGACCGCATCGTAGAACCAGAGCGCACCATTATTTTCCGCATTCCTTGGCTAGACGACAACGGCGATATTCAAGTAAACCGTGGCTACCGCGTAGAATTCAACAGCGCTATCGGTCCGTACAAAGGTGGTTTGCGTTTTCACCCATCTGTCAATCTCTCTATCCTCAAATTCTTAGGATTCGAGCAAATCTTTAAAAACTCCCTTACTACATTGCCTATGGGCGGTGGTAAAGGTGGTTCTGATTTTGATCCGAAAGGTAAGTCAGACAACGAAGTCATGAAATTCTGCCAATCATTTATGTCTGAGCTCGCTCGTCATATCGGCCCTGATACCGACGTACCTGCAGGTGATATCGGCGTTGGTGGTCGTGAAATTGGCTACATGTTTGGTCAGTACAAGCGTTTGCGCAACGAATTTACAGGTGTATTAACCGGTAAAGGCCGCAACTGGGGTGGTTCTTTGATCCGTCCAGAAGCAACAGGTTACGGTACAGTATACTTTGCAAAAGAAATGTTAGCAACTAAAGGCGAGTCTTTCAATGGCAAAATTGTCGCAGTTTCAGGTTCAGGAAACGTAGCGCAATACGCTTGTGAAAAAGCAACCCAACTCGGCGCAACTGTCGTGACGCTTTCAGATTCAGAAGGCTACATCTACGACGCAGCTGGTATCGATGCTGAAAAATTAGCTTGGGTCATGGACCTTAAAAACGTACGTCGCGGCCGCATCTCTGAATACGCAAAGCAATTCCCAGGAGCACAGTTTATCGCTGGCAAGCGTCCTTGGGAGGTAAAAGCGCACATCGCACTTCCTTGTGCTACACAAAATGAACTCAACGGCGAAGAAGCACAAGCACTCGTTTCGAACGGCGTGATGTGTGTTGCTGAAGGTGCCAACATGCCTTCTACACCAGAAGCTATTTCAGTTTTCCAAGCGGCAAAAATATTGTTCGCTCCAGGAAAAGCATCTAATGCAGGTGGGGTAGCTACTTCAGGTCTTGAGATGTCGCAAAACTCTTTGCGCTTGTCTTGGGCAGCAGAAGAAGTAGACGAGCGTTTGCACAACATCATGGTTTCTATCCACGAAGCATGTGTCAAATACGGTAAAGATGCCGACGGCACTGTTGATTATGTCAAAGGCGCCAATGTCGCTGGTTTCGTAAAAGTAGCTGACGCCATGATTGACCAAGGTTTGGTTTAAGACCAACAAATATATTTGAATGGAAAAGGCCTTCTCTCGAAGGCCTTTTTTATTTTTGCACGCATGTGGTCTCGACTATTTATTTTTTTATGCCTGTCTACCTTCATAAATGTCCGTGCACAACAGTTAGTTGGCATGGGCGCTTCCTTGCACCGTTACGATCAGGTGCTGAGTGTTAAAGTGCTGAAGACATTCGATTTAGGTGGCTTAGGTCTAGATCTTGGTTTGGGAGTTGAACGCAGTTTGCAAGGCGCCTTGGCACCAGCGGTAGGTCTTTTTTGGATAGCTGCGATTTCA
The DNA here is from genome assembly GCA_041168605.1 of Bacteroidota bacterium. Classification (GTDB taxonomy): domain Bacteria; phylum Bacteroidota; class Bacteroidia; order Flavobacteriales_D; family Crocinitomicaceae; genus UBA952. The sequence goes on from JBEEKN010000041.1 coordinate 22,438, forward strand.
CAGAATACATTCAAGAAAACCTTGCCTTTTTATTCGTTTCGCTACCAATGCGATATGCAAAAAACTACTTTTTTAGACCTGCATCAGGGTATTTATGGTGGTGTAGGTTTGGCATTTGGTCCAAAATATGAATGGGGAGTGGCGCTTTTTGCCGGGCTGGCCATGGAAACCTTATCCGGCCTGAGCTATCAAAATAAGCCCATCTTTTTTAACCCGCAGCTGCAGTTACATTACTTTTTATTCCGTGCGTAAATACCTTAATCATTCGGTTCTTTTTGTGCTGCTGAGCTCTCTCTTGCTGGCTTGTCGCAAACAGGAAAGTTATCTTGAAGTGCAGATTTTTGGTCATGCGGGCATGGGTATGGACATCGGCATGAGCGCTTTTCACGACAATTCCATAGAGTCGATACAATTGGCCTTGAGTTTGCCAACCATGGATGGAGTCGAGGTGGATGTGCGCATGAGTGCAGATGGCACGCTTTGGTTGTATCATGAAAACTCACTTGAAGCGCACACAGATGGAGTGGGTTGTATTTTTGAAACGAGCGATGCCGAACTCGAACAATTGCGCTACAAAAGTTTACACCGCGAAAAACTCGCGCGCCTCGATCAAATTTGGCCATTTGTTCGTCCTCAGCACAAAGTGATTTTAGACCTCAAACACTGGAACGAATGTACAGCGGGTTATGTTGACATGCAGCGTTTTAAGGAAGCATTGTATGCTATTCCTTTGGAATTCAGGAATCAAATCGTTTTAGATTCATCAAATCCAAATTGGTTGGCCGCCTTGAGTCAGGATTTCAAGGTGGTGTTTTCTACCGTAACTTTTGATGAAGGGCTCAAGCAACTCCAAAAAGTACCTGCACTTGCCGGTCTGATGATGCGCAGCAAGGACATCACGGCCGAGCAAATTGCCTATTTGAAAACGCAGGGCAAGGAAAGCTATCTTTTTGAAATGCGCTCAAGTAAAAAACAAAGGGCCGCTTTACAAAAGCAGCCCTCGGCGATATTAGCTGATGACCCGCGCGGTGCGTTGGTCATTAGGGATTGAATTTAAGCCTTGTAAAAAGGCAGTTTGGTCACTTTTGCTTTGATGCCTTTTTCTCTGATTTCGATGAAAATTTCTGAATCGAGTGCGCTGTGTGAGGTGTGCACATAGCCTAGGCCAATTGCAATTTTCATACTTGGCGACATCGTACCTGAAGTAACTTTGCCGATCACGGCTCCACTTGCATCTAAAATAGGGTAGTCGTGGCGCGGAATACCGCGGTCGATCATTTCAAAAGCAACGAGTTTTCTAGTAACCCCAGCTTCTTTTTGGTCTTTTAAGAATTCGGAGTCTGTGAAATCTTTAGTGAATTTGGTGATCCAGCCAAGGCCGGCCTCTAGAGGTGAGGTGCTGTCGTCGATGTCATTGCCGTATAAGCAAAAGCCCATTTCCAAACGAAGGGTGTCGCGCGCAGCGAGGCCAATAGGCTTGATGCCCCAGTTGGCGCCGGCGTTAAATACGGCATCCCAGAGTTTTTCGGCGTCTTCGTTTTTAACGTATACTTCAAAACCGCCAGAACCAGTATAACCAGTAGCCGAAACCATCACGTTTTCAATGCCGGCAAATGTACCGTATTGGAAAGTGTAGTAGGTCATGTTGCTCAGGTCAATAGAGGTGAGGCTTTGCATGGCTTCTGCAGCTTTCGGGCCTTGAATTGCGAGCAAAGAATAACCGTCTGACAAATTTTTCATTTCTACACCGAGGTCGTTGTGGCTGGCAATCCAGTTCCAGTCTTTTTCGATGTTGGACGCATTGACGACAATAAAGTAAGTTTCGGCGTCGATGCGGTAAATGATGAGGTCGTCTACGATGCCGCCTTTGCCGTTGGGCATGCAGCTATACTGTGCTTTGCCGTCAAAAAGAACGGAAGCGTCGTTGGTGCATACTTTTTGGATGAGGTCGAGGGCTTTTGGTCCTTTTAACAAGAACTCACCCATGTGAGAGACATCAAAAACACCTACGCCATTGCGAACGGTATCGTGTTCGGCATTGACGCCTTCGTATTGTACGGGCATATTGTAGCCGGCGAAAGGTACCATTTTGGCGCCGAGTTCGATGTGTTTGTGGCTGAGGGCAGTATTTTTCATGTTATCCTTTTACGCGTTCTACGTAAACGCCAGTTCTTGTGTCGATTTTAATAATTTCGCCGTTGTCAATGAACAAAGGAACGCGTACTTCTGCGCCCGTTGCGATCGTGGCTGGTTTCATCGAGTTGGTTGCGGTGTCTCCTTTGACGCCTGGCTCGGTATAAGTTACCTCAGAGATGATATACATCGGAAGCTCCACAACAAGTGGTGTCTCTTCTTCGGCATGGTAAAGGATATTGACGGTCATTCCCTCTTGCAAAAAGCCTGGTTTTTCGACCATTTTGAGCGGGATATTGACTTGCTCAAAAGATTCGTTGTTCATGAAAATATAAGCGTCAGACTCTTGGTAGAGGTATTGGTATTCGCGGTTTTCGATGCGAACAGGTTCAATTTTGTGACCTGCCGAGAAGGTGTGGTCTAGGACTTTTCCACTTTCAATTTGACGCATTTTGGTGCGAACAAACGCGGGGCCTTTACCGGGCTTCACGTGTTGAAATTCGATAATTTGAAAGAGTTTTTCGTTGTGCTTGATGCACAAACCGTTGCGGATATCTGCAGTATTTGCCATAATTCTAATTCAATTTGAGGGCAAAGATAGCCGAATTCCTATTGTTATCAACACATTTAGTTTATAATTTCCGCCCAACAAGCGACTTGCGAGCGCAATAGATTGTTATTTTTGTTTGTTCCAAATTTTGTAAAGCTACATGGCTGAAAATCA
>JBEEKN010000042.1:0-25243 GCA_041168605.1 Bacteroidota bacterium
AATTTGAGCACCCACAATACCGTGGCCACCCATGAAATTTACTTTTTTATCGAAAAAGTGCATAGAACCACCTTTTCCTTTTGAACAGCCTGTGGTGCGGCCGTAAAGTTCGGCCATGAGCACACGTGGGTCGGTGCCGAGCGCAATTGGATGCGCGTGGTCGCGGTAGGCGGTCATGTGTTTATCGTCTGGTTGGCAAGCGCTTGCTGTACCAACTACAATCGCTTCTTGTCCGATGTAAAGGTGACAGAATCCGCCAAATTTTTGTTGGATGTATAACTGCCCAGTTTTGTCCTCAAATTTGCGGATCAAGAGCATGTCTTTGTACCACTTGACGTAGGTTTCTTTTGAAAACTTGGGCTTATCTGAACTTTTAACGGCTTTTGCGCACATAACTTCTTTTTTTATCGGTCACAAATATACAAATGATTCACAAACATTGTTCAAAATGTCAATTTTACACTAAGTGTTTGACATTTTAAATTTCACGCTTCAAATAGGGCTTCAATTGCCGGATTGGCAGTACAAATTCAACGATGCCATTTGCCCAATTGGATACTTCGTAGGGGTTGTAGGTGAAGCGAATCCCTTGTGCGGTCATTTCAAAGTTATCGGGCAAATAGAATTTGCCACCAAAGCTGTATTCTGTTTTTTCAAAAGGGATTGTCGCACTGATGCCAACTGTTTTTCTAAATACACTTTCAGCGAGCTTCAATAAAGTTTCATCGACACGCAGCAAATCTTTCAATTTGAGTTCTTTGCCAGTGGCTTTGTCGAAGTAGTAGTAGCCCATGCCATACATACCGTGCGCGCCGCCGGTGTTCTCTGCATTGTAATAGCGCAGTGCGGCAAAAGTAGCGTAGTGGTCGTCAATTTTAAAAGTGTCGGTCATGCTCCAGACGGTGATGTCATCTTGGCGCGCTTCTTTTTTAAAGGCTTGCAAGGAGCGTTTGATCAGTGCTTCATTGAGCGGCCCAGGGTAGGGCTCGGTATCCATGGGGCGGTACAAGCTCTTGCGAATAAAATCATTGATCGCTTTTTGCCATTTGGTCAACGAATTGGCCTCGTTGTAGAATTGATAAACCACGCTAGACCATTCTTTGTCCCATTTGTCGACTACTTTTCTTTTAGAAATCAAGATGCTGTCAGTACCAGAAATGAGAACGGCGGTGTCTTTGGGGCTGGCTTCATTCGCTTGCTCCTCTTTGGGCAGCTTTTCTTGCGCTTGTTTTTGAGGTTTTTCTTTTTTAACGGATTCAGTGTTCTGACAACCAACGAGAAGAACGAGTAGGGTGAAAATAACTTTATTCTGCATCTTGTTGTTTTTGAGTTGCTTTGTAAATCAAATAAATACCGGCAATGACCAATGGAATACTGAGCATTTGCCCCGTATTGAGCACGTTGGTGAAATCCCGCGCGGTTTGGCCAAGTTTAAAGTTTTCGCAAATGATGCGCGCGCCAAAAATAAGGATCAGAAAACTGCCAAAGACAAAACCTGGTTGTTGCCATTTTTTGAGTTTCCAATAGAGGTAAAGCAAAACAAAGAATGAAATAAAGTAGCAAATGGCCTCGTAAAGTTGCGCAGGATGGCGTGGTGTGGGGTCGTAGTTGCCAATGGCTTCGTTGTAGAAATACTCAAATTCAAAGGCCCAAGGCACATCGGTGACGTAGCCCACCATTTCGTGGTTGACGAGGTTGCCCAAGCGGATAAACGTAGCGGCAATAGCGATAGGCGCAGCGATGCGGTCTAAGATCCAGATGTACGAACGGTTGGAAACTCTTTTGGTGAAAACATAAAGGGCAATCAGAATGGCAATGGCCGCGCCGTGGCTGGCCAAACCGCCCTCCCAAATTTTGATGATGTCTCCGGGATGCGAAAAATAACCGCGCTCGATGATTTGGCCATTTTCGGTTTGATCCCAATACGGACCGTAAAAAAGCACGTGGCCTAAGCGCGCGCCGAGAATGGTGGCCAGCACCATGTAGGTAACGAGTGTATCGAGTACCTTGTCTTCAACTTGTTCGGCTCTGAACATTTTGCGGATCACAAAATAGCCCATAACGATGCCCGAAACAAAGAGTAAACCGTACAAATTAGGGGTGCGCCAACCGTCAATAAGTTGTGAATCGACGGCCCAATGAATAGAAAGTATCATGCGTTTTGGTTTTTGAGCGCTTGGTCAACAAGTGCTTTAGGTTTTTCTTGATGTCCTTGAAAAGGAAGTGCCGTAGAACGCCCTTTCTTGAAGATGAGATTGCTTTTTTCTTGGCCCTTGCGCAATGCTTTTTGTACGTCGAGCGGCAGGTGAATGGTGTCCAGGCAAGCTTGGCTACAGCAGTTTTCCATAGTTGCTTTGCAGTGGTCACACTGGATAAACAGCAAATGGCAGGCGTCGTTGACACAATTGGTGTGCGTATCGGCAGGGCTTCCGCACTGGTGGCAAACCGCGATGATGTCTTGGGTGATGCGCTCGCCTCGGCGCTCGTCAAAAACAAAGTTTTTACCGATGAATTTGTTTTCAATGCCTTGTTCTTTGCAGTCGTTGGCGTATTTGATGATGCCGCCCTCTAACTGGTGCACCTTTGCAAAGCCGCGGTGCTTGAACCAAGCCGATGCTTTCTCGCAGCGCACGCCACCGGTGCAATACATCACAATGTTTTTGTCTTCGTTGCCTTTGAGCACCGTTTCTTCAATAAAGGGCAAGGATTCTCTAAATGTATCGACATCTGGGAGCACCGCTCCTTTGAAATGACCAACTTCCCATTCGTAATGATTGCGAAAATCGATCAGTAGGGTGTCGGGGTCGTTGGTGAGTGTGTTAAATGCGGCGGCGTCTAGGTGCACGCCTTTATTGGTGACATCAAAAGTGGCGTCGTTGAGGCCATCGGCCAAAATTTTGGACCGCACTTTTATTTTGAGCTTCAAAAACGGAAACTCAGCTTCCGCGTCGTCTACGGCAAAATTGAGGCGTATGCTGTTCAAAAAATCAATCTGGTAGAGTTCTTCGCGAAAACGACCTAAATTGGCTGTTGGCACGGCAATTTGTGCATTGATACCTTCTTTGGCTACGTAAGTACGCCCCACAATTTCGAGTGCAGACCACTCCAGGTAAAGTTGGTTCCTAAAAGCCTGCGGATCGAGGATGTGTGCGTATTGGTAAAAAGAAATCGTAATGTATTCGTGGCCAATCGCTTGCAATTGCTTTTCTAGCGAGGACCTATCTAGCGTATTCCAGAGTTGCATTTTTTCATTCATTAGACAGCGACATTGTGTTCGCGCAGCGCATCGTTGAGCGAGGTTTTGAGGTCGGTTGAAGCCTTTCGTTTTCCGATAATAAGCGCGCAAGGAACTTGGTAGTCTCCGGCGGCAAAAGTTTTGGTATAAGAACCCGGGATCACGACAGATCTTTCTGGCACATAACCATTGAATTCGATAGGTTCTGGGCCCGTGACATCTATGATCTTCGTCGATTTAGTGAGCACTACATTGGCGCCAAGCACTGCTTCTTTGCCTACGCGTACGCCTTCAACCACAATACAACGCGAGCCAATAAACGCGCCGTCTTCAATCACTACAGGAGCTGCTTGTAAAGGTTCGAGTACACCGCCAATGCCAACGCCACCACTCAAGTGGACGTCTTTTCCAATTTGCGCACAGCTGCCAACAGTTGCCCAGGTGTCTACCATGGTGTTGCTATCTACGTAAGCGCCAATGTTGATATACGAAGGCATCATGATCACGCCAGGCGCTACATAGGCACCATAGCGCGCAATCGCATGCGGTACCACGCGCACACCCAAGGCTTTGTAATTGCGTTTGAGGGCCATTTTGTCGTGGAATTCAAAAGGACCCACTTCAATGGTTTCCATTTGTCGGATCGGAAAATAAAGCACTACGGCTTTTTTCACCCATTCATTGACTTGCCAAGTGCCGTCGTCTAGCGGTTCGGCAACACGCAACAGCCCTTTGTCGAGGTCTTCGATGACGTGTTCAATGGCTTCAATAGTTGATTTTTCACTTAATAGGGCGCGGTTTTCCCACGCGGCTTCAATGGCTTGTCTCATGCGCTTGTTGTTCTGGTTTGGGGATACGGATCAGTAAGAGGAGGCCTAAGGCAAAAAATACGACCAATGCGAGAATAGAAGTTCGGATATCTAGGAACCCTTCAATGAGCCCAAAAGTGAGCGTACCGAGTGCCAAGCCTAATTTTTCGGCTAAATCATAAAAACTAAAATAAGACGTAAGGTCTTTGGTTTGCGGCAATAATTTGGAGTAGGTGGAGCGAGAAAGCGACTGAATTCCGCCCATCACAAGCCCCACACCTGCAGCCGCAATAAAGAACTGCCATGGGTACCACACAAATTGGTAAACGTAGATGCAAAGGGCAATCCAGATGATGATTGCGCCGCCAAGGGCTTTAAAGTTGCCAATTTTTTTAGAGATAAAAGACATCAGGTAGGCGCCGCCGATGCCAATAAATTGAATAATAAGGATGGAAATAATGAGGTCTTGCTGCTTGATGCCAATCACTTCTTTGTTGGCAAATGCCACGGCCATCACCATGATGGTCTGAACCGCCATATTAAACATGAAGTAAGACCCTAGATAACCTTTCAGGGTTTTGTTTTGACGAATTTGTTTCCAGACGCCAAAAACTTCTTTGTAACCACTACTGATGAGGTTCTTTTTAGCGCTTTGTGTAGGGGTGGTTTTGGGTAGTCGAGAAAAGGAGAAAGTAGCAAAGCTGATCCACCACAAGCTCACCAAAGGAAAAGCCCATTGAATAGGGATCACTTTGGTAAATACGGTCAGTACCAAAATGATGATCAGCAGGGTGGAGCTGCCCAAATAACCCATAGAGAAGCCGCGTGCCGATACGCGGTCGTGGTCTGAAGGTGCGGCAATGTCGGGCAAATAGGCGTTGTAGTAGACCAAACTGGCCCAAAAACCGATTGAGCCAAAAAACAATGGCAACATGCTCCAATTGATCAAAAACGGGCTGTGGCCAAGTTCGCCGCTTGGTGGCGTATGGAAAAAATACAGCAGGCCACTTGATAAAGCCCCCATGTAGCAAAAAAACTGCATAAATAGCTTGCGCTTCCCGCTTGCATCGGCAATACCCGAAAGCAAAGGCGTGATGAGCGCCACTAAAATATAAGAGAGGCAAATGACGTAGGCGTAGAATTCGGTGTTGTGGAATTCGCGCCCAAAGAAACTTACGGTGTCGTAGACCGTACGACCTGCCTCATTTTTGACGCTCGTTTGGGTCTCGTACAGAATCGGAAAAATAGCCGAGCTGATGATCAGCGGATAAACCGAGTTGGCCCAGTCGTAGAATACCCATCCGGTGATGGTGCGTTTGTTCCCTTTTTGCAGCATAATTCAAAATTAGGGAAATATCTTTAGTGTTGGATGTTGAGGCCGTATTTAGCGAGTAATCCGGGTAATTGGGCGTGTTGCAGCGTGGCCTCCTTCATGGAATTGAGTTCTGGATCGATTTGTAAATTTTGCACCCCGACAAAACGCGCTTTTCTGAGGTCACTTCTTTCAAAATGTGCGCTCAGTAAATGAGAATTTTCAAAAGAGACACCCATGGCCTTGGCTTCGGTGAATTCGACACCCTCTAAATCGCAGTTTAAAAACGAGCAGTTTTGCAGGTTCATTTGGTAAAAACTCGCGTGTTTCACGAGGCAATTGCTAAATGCACAGGCAAAACCAAAAGAATTGGCGTATTCAAAATGCAGCCCTAATAATTTGCAATTGTGGAAGGCAACCCCATTGAGCACGGTGTCTACCAAACTACAGTTGGATAAATTGCATTCTTCAAAGGTGCAATCTAAAAATTTGGATTGAGCTACCTTGACGGCCGTAAAATCTAGACCTATAAATCGACAGGCTTCGTAACTGGATTTTTCCTGGAAATCTTCAATAGTTGTGAATTCGATATCGTAAAAATCTTGTCTCATTCGAGGCCTGCAAGATAAGGTTTGAGGTAGGTAAACGGCTCGTTGAGTTCGCCAGCGAGCGTTGTTTGCGTACCGCGGTAAATGATTTGATCAGGGTCGGGGCCAAGCAAGACCGGAAACACCGCTTTGAGTAATTCAGAACCGAAATCTTCGGCGGCATCTTTGGAGAGTTCGCAGGGCAAGTTGTCTACGGCCATCACGGCAATAGCGCCTGTTTGTAGCATATCGACTTCTTGTCCTGTTTGTGGGTCGTAGCCGTACATAGATGCGCCAATTTTACTTGGGCGAATGGTGCAGGCAATTGGGCCCGCGATATCGCAAGAAACGTCTGCAACCACTTGCATCTGGCAAGCAGGGTCTTGGAGCATTTGTTGGGTCAGGATAAACGGTGACTTCGAAGACCAAAAATGACAAGGAATGTACACATTGCTCTTTTGCGCATAAGCCCCAAAGTTGCTCTGGTACAATTCGGGTTGGGTGTAAAACTCGCTTTTGTCAAAACCAGTATCTGCCTTTCTGCAGAAGTATTGGTGGGTGTCGAGGTGTGTAAATACGGCTTCGTTGTGTTGTTTTTGAAGATAGGCGTCAGGGTCAACTTCTTTGATGGGTAGCAGCTTGACAATTTCTCTGGCGCCATTTCCGACGCGGCCAAAGCCCGTAAGTACCAATTTGAAGTCAGGTGGCAGCACAACTTTTTTCAGTTCAGCTTCTACTTCTTTGCGGTCTAAGCACAAGTGCGCTGGCTTGATGCTGTAGGCACCCGTTTTGAGTCCGTAGGTCAAAAAGGCATTGTAGGCACCCACTACGCCCGCATAACGACCAAAGCCAATGATGCGTTTGTTGTTGGCATCTTTGAGTACTTCGTAGTCGATCAGGCGGATCTTTTTATCGAGAAGTTCTTGGAGCAAGGCGCGGTTGTACGGTTGCTTCTTGAAAGTATGTGAAAAGAAAAGGTAGGTTTTACCGGCAATGAGTTGTTCTTTTGGCACCTCTTTGACGCCCAACAAGATGTCGCAATGGCTGAGGTCTTCTTGAACTGTGAGGCCAAGTTCGGTGTATTTTTCATCTGAAAAGCAGCGAATTGGCGAGGTTTGTACCGTGACTTGAACGTTTGGATACTCTTTTTCTAATTGGAGGCATTGTGCGGGGCTAAGCGGCACCCTGAAATCTGGTGGGGTTTTGCCTTCGCGGATGATACCGATGTGAATGATGGACATTTGTAAGTTGAAGTTGATGGAAATATAAATCTTTAGCTCAGGTAGTTGTCGATGAACTCGCGCACGCAAGCAGCGCCTCCTTTGCGGCTCAAGACAATATCTGAAATGCTTTTGATAGCCGCTACAGCCGATGCCGGGCAAACAGCCAAGCCAACAGCTTTCATGATGTCGGTATCGTTGCGGTCGTCGCCGATGAAGGCTACTTCTTTGGGCGAAATGTTCATTTCTTTGCACCAGTTCTCTAAGATGCTCAGTTTGGGTTCGCGGCCTACGTAAACGCGTTCAATGCCTAAAAGTGCGGCGCGGTCTTGTACCATATGTTCGGTAAAGCCCGAAGAAATAATGCCGAGCTCGAGTTTTTTGCTCTTGCTGAGTTCGAGTAGGGCCAAGCCGTCGTGGGTGTTGTAGCGCTTCATTTGATCGCCTTTTTCACTGACGTACATGCCGCCGTCGGTCAGGACGCCATCGACGTCTAGGATCAGCATTTTGAGGCCTTTGATTTTTTTATCGAGGCTTGCTTGAGAAAATAAAGGCTTGAACAACAAAGCCTGAAGGTCGATTTCGTATTCTTCGCAAATGGCTTCGAGGTCGTAGATAGAAAGTTCAAAGACGTTGTCTGCATCGAGATCGGCTAAGAAATCGTCAAATTCGATGCCGTTGGTCTTGCACAGACCTTTAATGTTTAATTCAAGTAACATAATTAAATAATTTGATAGCCAACACTTTGTGCTACTTTTTGAATGTCGGAGTGGAGTTTTCTGAATTCGTCGTAGTTGAGTTGCTGGGAGGCATCTGATTTGGCAACCTTAGGGTTCGGATGCGCCTCGATGAGCAAGCCGTCTATGCCCATGGCCACACAAGCGCGCGCCAGCGGATTCACGCCGTAAGCATAGCCCATGGCGTGAGATGGATCGAGTACAATCGGCAAGTTGGTGTGTTCTTGCAACCAGGCTACGCCACATAAATCGAGTGTAAAACGGGTACCTGTTTCAAAGGTGCGGATGCCGCGCTCGCAGAGCACAACATTTTCGTTGCCTCCTGAAAGCACAAATTCGGCTGCTTGTACAAATTCTTGGAGGGTTGTGCCAAAACCGCGCTTGATGAGCACTGGTTTCTTGATTTTGGAACAGGCGCGCAAAATGCCTTGGTCGTACATAGCTTTGGCGCCAACCTGAATGATGTCGGTGTGTTCGATGATTTCATCGATGTGGGTGGCATCGCGTGCTTCTGTGATCACGTTGAGGCCGTAGTCTTGGCGCATTTTGGCCAAAAGTTGCAAGCCTTCTAGGCCCATGCCTTGAAATGAGTAGGGGCTTGTGCGCGGTTTGTAGGCGCCGCCTCTTAGCGTGGTGAGGCCCATGCTCACGAGTAACTCAGCCGAACCGCGGAGCTGCTCTTCTGATTCGACAGAACAAGGTCCGCCGATCAAGATGGTGTTGTTGGTCTGGCCACCAATGGTGACATTTCCGAATTGAACTTCGCGTTTTTGGTCCTGGAACTTGCGCGAAGCCAGCTGCATGTCGTTGGCAAAGACCCAGTGGTTTTGGCTGTGGTCTTGCAGCGCTGCTGGAACTTCTTTGACGCCACAACCGGTGATGAGGTAGTCTTTTCCTAAATATTGGATGTGAAAAGCGTGGTGTGCGGCAGCGAGTGCAGCTGCGTTGGTGTTGTTTTTGAGTTCGATGATCATATTTCTGCTTTGATCAGGTTGGAGAATTGAACGATGCCTTTGAGTTGTTTGGCAGCGTCGATGACAGGTAAGTAAAGCACCGCAAAGGGGCTATTTTTGATGAGTTGCAAGAGTTCAACAACGCTTGCATCTTCATGGATGCAAATAGGTTGGTGGTTGATCATGCTATTTGGGTCGATTAAGTTGAGGTCTGAACCGTTATTGAGGTTCTTCAGTAGGGCTTTTCTGATGTCGGCACTCGATACCAAACCGATGAAGGCATTGTGCGCATCTACAGCCATAGCGACACCCATTTGGCCCTCTTCTACAGTTTGTAGAACATTTTTTAAATCCAAATTTTCAATGCTGAACTTCGGGGTTTCGTGCAAGGGCGTCATGAAATCGGCCACCTTGAACGCGGAGCCAATGCTGCGCTTGGTGAGGTTCATGAGCGCATTGCCTACGCTGGCTTCCTTGAAAAGATAAGAGCCCGAAACGGCTGTACTGACGCCCATTTGGCGCAAAATAAAAGAGACTTCAGGGTTGACGCCGCCGTCGACATGGATAGATTTATTGGGGTAGCGCTTTCTGAAAGAGCGGATTTTTTCAAAATTGAGTCGGTCAAAAACACCGCCAGACTGCCCTGGTATGGTGGCCATGATCAGGATGAAATCGAAGTGCTCGAAGGGTTCAAAAGCTGAAATTGACGTTGGGGTAATGACGGCCAGGCCTTTTTTACCGGTAATTGCTGCAGGGATTTGCAGCTCAGTTTTTAAATCTTCTACTTGAAAAGTGAGGTACTCAACTGGGTTTTCGAGTAGGTAAGGGTAAAATTTGCTGGGGTCTGGGGTAATGATGTGCAAATCGAGTGGAAGCACGCACCATTCGCGGATTTTTTTGATGTCGTCAAAAACGCGGAGGTCGTCGTTGCAGTCGATGTGGAGGAGGTCTACTTGATGGGCTACGAGGTCAGCAATAACGGCTTGCAAAGGGCGAGCTGCGTCTGAATAAATGGATGCTGAAATTTTCATGGTAGACACAAAAAAAGATGGGGTAAGCTACTTTTATCGCACCGCTACAACCTCTTACCTTTGCTACATTCCTGTCCTGGAGGATTCAGAGGGAGCTGGTCGTAAAAGACTTACCCCATGCAAAAATACGAAATTCTTGTGATTCTATGCAATAATTGCGCGGTTCAATAAAGAAATCATAGCCAAAGTCACAATAAAGAGCTGGGTGGCAGTTTCTTCGGAGAGTGCAGATCCGTCTTCATCTTCTTCTGAAACTTCCATCGCCATGAATTGAGCCAAGAAGGGTTGGTCGCAGAAAGATTCAATGATTTCTTCGTCTTCACTTTCAAAATACTGATCGAGCATGTCAAAGAAAGGCTCTTCTAGCGCATCGATGTCTTCTTCTGTAATGGTTCTGAGCTCCACACCATCTTGTTTGAAGGCTTCAAGTACCAAGCAGAAATAGTAAATCAACAAGCCTTCGAGGTCATCGTTTTTGTATTCCTCAGGCGCCGTCATGACATAGCCCAATAAGGCTTCTTGGGCATCGGCATAGCGCTCGGTGATGTTTTCGAGTTGTTCGTCGGTGAGGTTATCTACGACCTCAATGGCCTTTTCGATGGCCGCTAAAGAAACTTGTTTCATAAAATAATTTTGGCAAAGGTAGTTTATTTCTCGCTCTTCATTCTGTGTAACATGGGCTACAAATCAAAATGTAACAAGTTCTTAACTTTGTACTCGAAATGAAAAAGATACTGCATTCCGAAAAATACTTCACCGCAATTGGTTACCTCCTTGGTGGCATTCTGGGGTATGTTTATTTTATCCAGTTTCCTTGTACGACAGGTTGTGCGTTGAGAAGTACGCCTTATGCAACAATTTTACTGGGTTTATTGTTAGGTGGTACCGTTTTTCAATTCATTTTCGAAATTATCAACCCTAAAAATAAGAAAGATGTCAAAAACAATCATTGATGTGCGCACGCACGCTGAGTTTGCTGGTGGCCATGTAGCCGGATCCATCAATATTCCACTCCAAGAAATCACCGGACATATCGACGAAATCAAGGCAATGGAGCAACCTATTATCTTCTGTTGTGCTTCGGGTAACCGCTCGGGTCAAGCCACACATTATTTTCAATCTATTGGTGTAGATTGCGAAAACGGAGGTTCTTGGTTAGATGTGAATTACTTAGCTGCTCAACAATAAGCGATGTCTTTACTCAAGAAATTATTCGGCGGCACAAGCGTAGATTTCGCAACGCTCGTCAAGCAAGGCGCCATGATCATCGATGTGCGCAGCCCTGCAGAATTCAAAGGTGGGCATGTTAAAGGAGCAGTCAATATGCCTTTGCAGTCTTTGCAAGCCAACATGAGTAAGATTCCCAAAAACAAAACCATCATTACATGTTGCGCGTCAGGCATGCGCAGCGGTAGTGCCAAAAGCTTGCTCAAGGCAGCTGGCTACGACGTTCACAACGGCGGCGGCTGGATGAGCCTCAAAAGCAAAATCTAAGATTTGTAAAAATCAAAAAAGGCGACCATCGGTCGCCTTTTTTTGTTGGATAGCTTTTTTATTTATTGTACTCTAAAATATACAGCAACACCTTTTCCATCAAATGCGCGCGGTCTTTGCCACTCACGTTGTGCGGGTGCATTGGGTAGACAAAGTAATCTGCCTGTACGCCGTTTTCGATAAACGACTTGAGCAAAGCCTCGTTGTGCTGCATCACCACGACGTCATCTATGGTACCATGAATCAGCAATAATTTGCCTTTTAAATTCTTGGTATGGTTCAAGAGTGAATTGGCTTGGTAGCCTTCTGGATTTTGTTCCGGGCGGTCCATGTAGCGCTCGCCGTACATGATTTCATAGAATTTCCAGTCGGTAACCGGGCCTCCTGCAACGCCAACATTGAACACACCCGCTTGGCGCAGCATTAAACTGGTGGTCATGAAGCCGCCAAAAGACCACCCATGGACCGCCATGCGCTGGCCATCGATGTAAGGCAAAGACTTCAGGTAGTTTACACCCGTGAGTTGATCTTCCATTTCTACGGTACCCAACTGACGGTGGATCTGACTTTCGAATGCAAAGCCGCGTTCGCCAGAGCCGCGGTTGTCTAATGTAAACACGATGTAGCCTTGATTGGCCAGCCAGTGCATCCAAAGATTCGCGCCCGCCAACCAACTGTTGGTCACCATTTGCGCATGTGGTCCGCCGTAGACATAAACCAACACAGGATATTTTTTAGTCGGGTCAAAGTCCGCAGGCTTGATCATGCGGTAATAAAGCGCCGAACCATCTTTTCCTTTGATATTGCCAATTTCGGTGCTGCCAATATTGTATTCGGCTAATTTATCTGGTGAATCTTGCAGGAGTTTGGCCATTTTCCCGTTTAAGGTCATGACGTATTCTTTGTTGGCAACCTCAACACTGCTATAGCCATCATAATAATAAGCCCCTTTTGGTGCCAAAGCAAAACGGTGTGTGCCTTCTGCGTTGGTGAGTAGGCGTTGGTTGCCTTGCAAATCGACCTCATAAACAAGGGTGTTACATGGATTGGCTCCGGTTGCAGAAAAGTAAATTTTACTGCCGTCTTCATTCGCTTCGAGGATGTCCTTGATCACAAATTTGTTGGCTGTAAGTGTCTTAATGATTTGTCCGTTGATGTCGACATAATAAAGGTTGTTGAAGCCATTCTTTTCGGAAATCCAAATGAAGTTGTCTGAGGTATTCGAAGGGAAAAAAGCAGGGTGTTCGGGCTCTACCCATTTGTCGTTTTGTTCTTCCCACAAGGTGCGCACGAGGTTCCCTTTTAAATCGTAGAGATACAACCACATGTGGTTCTGATCGCGGTTCACCTCCGCCACCAAAAGGTATTTTTCACTCGGTGTAAAAGCCACGTTGGTCAAGTAAGCCTCTGCGCCTGAACGCGGGCTAATGAAAACCGTTTTTTTACTTTTTAAATTGTAAATACCCACCTTTGGTTTTTCTGACGCTTGGCCAGCCATAGGATACTTGATAAACCGCACTGCACCAGGCGTTTGGTTGATGTCTAAAAGCGGGTAGTCATGTACCGCACTTTCATCCTTTTGATAAAAAGCGAGTAAAGCCCCAGAATTGGACCAGAAAATACCTTCTGAAATACCGAATTCACTGCGCGCATAGGTTTGACCAGATACGATGTTTTTGTCTTTGTTTTTGGTGACCGCACGCCCGTCGATATATAAATTGTTGTCTATAGTATAAGCCAAGCGCTTACTTGCCGCATGAAAATGAACGTTTTCGCCGCCATCTTGCACTTTTTGTACACTTCCCGTTTTGGTAACTACATTGTAAAGCGCATAAACGCTACCGCCATCAGAAACTTCGAGCACGTCTTTACTGATCCAGGTCGCAAAAGCCAAATGCGGAAAAGAAGTACCGAGTTTTTCATTGATTTGGGCCAACGAAACGAGTTCACTCGATTTTTCTGAACTCACTGAGCTTACCTCCATGCTCTTCCAGTCGGCACTACACACTGTATATTGATCGGTGTCGGGGATCCATTGGAA
Organism: Bacteroidota bacterium; assembly: GCA_041168605.1. Classification (GTDB taxonomy): domain Bacteria; phylum Bacteroidota; class Bacteroidia; order Flavobacteriales_D; family Crocinitomicaceae; genus UBA952. Next base: position 13,420 of record JBEEKN010000042.1, read on the forward strand.
ATTATTGAGGCGCACCGGAGAGAGCGCACGTTGCTTCAGCACAGACTCCTTGAGGTCAAAGGATTTCTTTTGACCAAAACTAACGAAAGCCAGTCCGATGAATAGGAATTGAAAGAAGTGTTTCATGAACGTTGTATAAATTGATTGAAAAATAGTTCGAGTGGCCGCCCAGTCCGGTAACATTCAAGCATGATTTGATCGAGCTTGGGGTCTAGGAGCGTTTCGGCTTCAAATGTACTGTAAAAATAAAATTGTTTATTGTAAATGAGGGGTTCTAGCGCCCCGGCCTCAAGAAAATCCTTGTCAATTTTTTTGTTTTTTTCGCCGTGGATCTGGCCAAACAGCGTCCTGAACTGCTTGTCGGAACACAATTTTTGAAATGCAGCAAGGTTATTGGCGATGCCTTCGCGCAGCGCAAATAAGTCATCTTTTTCAATTTCATAAACCCCGCCATACGCCCGCACATGCGCAGGTCCGAATTCAAAATAAATACCGTGAATAGAACTGCTCTTCTTCCCGTTTGGCGAAATCACGGCCGAACACTGCATCTTGTACGGTGTTTTGTCCTTAGAAAAACGAATGTCGCGGTTGATCCGAAAAATACAGTCCGACGCCTTCAGCTCTTTAAAGGCTGGCTCGTCTTTGGCAATAGTGTCGATGAGGTGCTGTGTAAACGCCTTAAAGGGTTCCTTCACGCTGGTTTCATAGCGCTTGCGGTTGACATCAAACCATTCTTTGTGGTTGTTGGCAGCTAATTCCTTGAAAAATTCTAGATAATCTGCAGTAAAAAAGGACATGGGGTAAAGGTAAGAAAAAAGCCCCTTTCGGAGCTTTTTCATTTAATTCTTCACTATTTGTATCGGCTTCTGCCTTCCAATTTGTAACCAATAAGTTCCCCTGTTGAGTTCCTCCATATCAATGGAATTGCTCAGTTCATGCAATTTTAACAATCGAATCGTTCGGCCATTGATATCTAAAATATGGAGGTCTTGGCCGCTTAGGTCTGACGGAATTTCAATTGTAAAATGTCCGTTGTTCGGGTTGGGGTAGAGGTGTATTTCTTGGTTTGTTTCTGTTGAGAGTGATTTCGGACTTTCTGTTTGCGGTTGTTGGGTATTGACAAGTGTAAGTTGTGGAGAATAGCCGATGCAACCAAAAGTATTGGTAACCTTCACTCGGTAGGTTGCGCCAAAAGAGGTTGTGTACGTGTTTGAATTTGCCCCTGCCATTGAAATTGGAAAGGTGCTGGTCACTTGCTGCCATTGATAACTATAGCTATTTACAAATGGTGTGGTAAGTGTTGCGCTAGCGCCAGGTGCAATCAGTAAGGTGTTGGCACTAATAGTTGGTGTTGGGCTCGGATTGACACTGATCGTAATGGCATTGGAACTCACTTGGTTGTTTGGACATGCAGCATTGGTAACCACAACCGTATAGGTGCCCGCTTGCGTCACGCTAAAAAAGGAATTGGTCGCGCCTGTAATGAGCGTTCCGTTCTTTTTCCATTGAAAAGATAGTCCGGTTGAGTTGGAATTGGCAACTAATGTCAAGGAGTTGCCATTGCATATAGTTGTTGAACCTGTGGCAATGATGCTTACCGTCGGATTCGCAATTAGTTGAACTTGTATTAAATTGCTGCTAAGTAAACAGCCCGAAGGCGTCAAAATATTGACGCTGTAAGTTCCACTGCTGATGGCGTTGTAGGTCGCATTTGAGCCAAATGTCAAACTTGGGTTGCCATTCTTCACCCATTGATAGGTAAACCCAATACCTGTTGTTGCCTGCAAAACCACAGTGGATCCCTGGCAAATTGTAGTTGGTCCAAGAGCCTGAATACTGGCTTGCAGCAAGCTAATGACAATGCTGTTAGAGGTGCTGCTGCAGCCGTTTGGATTCGTTACCGTTACTGTATAAGTGCCTGGTTGAAAAGCCACAAAACTTGCTGTATTTCCATTTGATTGCGCCAGGCCATTCTTTTTCCATTGAAAAGTACAGCCTGGACTTGCTAGCGCCGACAACTGAATCGTACTTCCCGGACACAATGTAGTTGCACCATTTGCTGAAATACTTACTGTTGGTGGGGTTGTATTTACGCTCACCACAACTTGATCTGTTGCCGTGCAACCGCCACTATTGGTTACGGTGAGTGTATAGGTAGTTGTTACGCTTGGATTGGCGATTGGGTTGGCAATATTTGGGTTGCTGAGGCCGGTAGTTGGGCTCCATGCATAAACGGATCCTACTTGAGCTGGGCTTCCAATTGGCGCTCCGGCTGTACTGCTCAAACAGCCAATTGAAACGTTAGGCCCCGCGTTGGCAGTGGCGCTATTTCCGATAGTGACAATGGTGTTGGTCGTTGAAGACATGCAACCACTCAAGCCTTGCAGTACCAAGCAATAGTTTCCAGGTGAATTGACAGTAATACATTGGGTTGTTTCACCAGTACACCACATATAGCCAACGATTTGGCTTGTAGCTGCGCACAAGGTAACGCTTTGCCCCGGACATAAAGTAAGCGGTCCGCTGGCTGTGACGGTAGCAACTGGGGTAGGGTTCACGGTCACGATCACCTGATCGGTGGCCACACATCCATTGGCTCCGGTAGCAGTAGCGGTGTAGGTAGTTGTTCCGACGTTGTTGACTACAAAGGGTACGTTGTTCTGAACACCATTGCTCCAGTTCATATTCGGTACATTCGAAACAGCTGTGAGCGCAACGCTCGCTCCCTGACACACCGTTTGGTCTGGCCCAGCGTTGAGGGTAGGTGGAGTTGTATTTACGCTCACCACAACCTGATCTGTTGCCGTGCATCCGCTGCTATTTGTAACAGTTAGGGTGTAGGTAGTTGTTGCGCTTGGATTGGCGATTGGGTTGGAAATATTTGGGTTGTTGAGGCCGGTAGTTGGGCTCCAAGAATAAGTATTACCTGAAACCGCGGCAGCGCCAATTTGAGCCCCCGAAGTGTTTTGCGAACAAGAAATGGTCGCATCAGGCCCCGCATTTGTGCTATTAAAGATGTCCACAGGAATACAAGCCATATGAGAACAGCCAGTTAAATAGTCCGTAACGATTACGCAATATGTACCTGGATAGGAAACTGTGATGCAATTCGTTAAGGAAGCGTTACTCCAAGAATAAGCCCATGGATATTGATACGGTACGCAAAGCGTAACACTTTGCCCGGAGCATAGCGCCGTTGGCCCCGAGGCAGTGATGCTGAACTGCGGTTGCGGATTCACAAGTACCACCATACTGTCAGTAGCGACACAACCGTTCGTGTCGGTCACACTTGCCGTGTAGGTCGTGCTTCCTGGTGTATTGGCAACAAAAGGAATGTTGTTTTGCACACTATTGTTCCAGTTAATTGGGCTTGCGTTGCTTGTGGCGTTTAAAGTCACGTTGCCGCCCTGACATACCGTTTGGTCGGGCCCGGCGTTGAGGGTAGGAGGGTTTGTATTTACCATTATGGTTACCTGATCAGTAATCGAATTTCCATTGGCGTCAAAGTCAGTTAGCGTATAGGTTGTCGTAATTGCTGGATTCGCAATTGGGTTGGCGCTATTTGGGTTGCTCAAGCCTGTTGCTGGGCTCCAAGAATAGGTGTGTCCGGCAACAGCGGCATTGATCATTTGGTAGCCATTGGTATTTTGATTGCAATCTATAGTAGCGTCTTGACCCGCAATTGAATAGACTGTTGTAGGATTGATGTAATTCACACAAATGGTATTGCTGCAACCTGAAAAATCCATAATCTCACAGCAAATTTGCCCGGATTGAAAGGCGATGATACTTGGACCAATTGATCCATTAGGCCACAGGCACATCACAGGATTTGTTGAGATGACAGTCAAGCTAATGCCATTGACTACCATTGTTGCGGTGGGCAGTGCATTGACCGTAACTGTACTATTTGACGAATTACTGAAGGCACCGCTTGAAACCGTACAGGTGTATGTTGTATTCGTGTTGGGGCTTACCGTAATACTTGGCGTTGTGGCTCCTCCGGGCATCCAAAGAAAAGTTGCTCCGGGTGCCGCATTGGTGCTTGCTGTGAGCGTTACTAATTCCCCACTGCAAACACTCGGATTAAGCGGTGAGATGGAAACACTTGGAACTTGGGCGAAGAGTATTCCGCTAACGATGCAGGATAAGCAAAAAAGTAAAATTCGAAACATTTGGTCTAGCGATTGGTTCTCAATGAAATACATCCTAAAAAGTAAAGCTACACTTTTCAGAACAATTCATCAAATAGAGACGAAGAGAACGAGTAAAAAGGGAGGTCAAGGAGAAATTTATTTGCCGTTTTAGTTCACGTACTGTCCAAATACCTTTTATACACTGTATTTCGTAGAATTATTTTTGCTTCCTACGAGCTGCCTGACGATAGAGTAAAATGTACAATTACCAACATAATTGTGAAAATATAACAACTAATTAAGTAACACCTAGCGCTCAGTATTTTGCAGTTTTGCATCATGGAGCAACTGATTGGTGCGCAAGTTCGAGAGATTGTTGAGAAACGCGGTATGACCGTTACAGAATTTGCCAAACGCATCAATAAATCGCGGGAGAATGCCTACTCCATATTTTCGCGCAAAACGATCGATACTGGCTTGCTGACACTGATCGGCGAGGTGCTTTCTTTCGATTTTTTCAAGCAGTATAGCACAGAATACAATACGTTGCAGGCTTCCTATGAGCAGACATTGGCAGAAATCAAGATGCTGCGCGACTACAATCAGCTGTTGCGAAAAGAGCATTAGTCGCCTAAAATTGAGTGGGGTACTTGTTAATTCGCTTATTCTCGCTATCTTTGCACCCCAAATAGTATATTAATTAAAGTTTAACCTTATGAATTCTTACGAAACTGTTTTCATTTTAACTCCCGTTTTGTCTGATGAGCAGGCAAAGGAAGCAGTACAGAAATTCGAAGGCGAGATCACCTCAAAAGGAGGTAAAATCAAGCATTCGGAGAGCTGGGGTTTGCGCAAATTGGCCTACCCAATCCAGAAAAAATCAACAGGATTTTATTTCCTCGTTGAATTTGAAGCTGAAGGCAACGTTGTTGCAGATTACGAATTGATGATGAAGCGCGACGAGCGTGTTCTCCGATTCTTAACTGTAAAAATGGACACCGATCACCTTGCCTACGCTGACAAGCGTCGTGCAAAAGCTGGAGCTACTGCCTAATTTATTGTCAAACCCATTAAACAACGAGACATGTCAAACGATATCCGTTACCTTACTCCGATCAACATCGATATTAAAAAGGAGAAGTATTGCCGCTTCAAGAAAAGTGGAATCAAATTCATCGACTACAAAGACGCTAGTTTCTTATTGAAATTAGTGAACGAACAAGGTAAAATTTTACCGCGTCGCATTACCGGTACTTCACAGAAGTATCAAAAACGTGTCAACAAAGCCATCAAGCGCGCGCGTCACCTCGCGATTTTGCCTTACGTTGGCGACATGTTGAAATAAGTCATTGTTGAACGATATAACTGAGAAATCATGGAAGTCATTCTAAAGAAAAATGTAGATAAACTCGGTTACACCAATGAGGTAGTAACTGTTAAGCCAGGATACGGACGTAATTTCCTTATCCCGCAAGGGTATGCTGTTTTAGCTACCGCAAGTGCCAAAAAAGCACACGAAGAAATCATGCGTCAGAAGTCGCACAAAGAATCTAAAATGTTAGGTGAAGCCCAAGCAATTGCGGCTAAACTTGCTGAAGTTACTTTGAGCATCGCTACCAAAGCGGGTGAAAACGGCAAAATCTTCGGATCAATCAATACCGTTCAAATTGCTGAAGCACTTCGCGAAGCAGGTTTCGATATCGATCGCAAATCTTTGAAAATCAAAGAAGAGCCGATTCGTGACCTCGGTACTTTCGAAGCAGAAGCCAACCTTTACAAAGGCGTGAAGCAAACTTTCAAAATTGAAGTAGTAAGCGAATAAGCTACTGCTCCCAGCACATAAAAAAAGCCTCGCATTTGCGAGGCTTTTTTTATGGAATTAAATACGAAACTATTTAATTATGCATATTTAATTATGCATATTCATTAAATATAAATACATTTACATATTATAATATGCATGATGCTATCTGGTAATCTCAAAATAAAAGACGTTAAAATAGAAATTGCTCAGTTGGTTAAGTTTTATCGCAAACAGCATAAGCTTTCACGACAAGAGTTAGCAGATCAACTAGATCTTTCAAGGATTACAATTCAAAATTTGGAATCCGGAAAGAACTTCACCATCGATACCTTGCTCAAGGTTTTTAACCATTTTGAGGTGTTGCTTGGGTTTCATCAATTTTTGATTGAAAACCGCGAACAGAACGAACAATTGACTTCTTTGTATAAAGATCATGATGAAAAATGAAATCATAACCGTATTTTGCTTCGGTCAAGAAATTGGGAGGTTAGGTTTTGATGAACATCAAAAGAAGTCTTCCTTTCAATACAACCCTGATTTTCTGCAAAGTGCTCGCTTTGTTCAGTTGTTTCCAGCAACTGGTATCTTCAAGCGCACATCCAAAGTTCAGGTTTTTACTCAGTATTATACCGAAACATTTCGAGGACTACCTCCCATGATAGCCGATTCTTTACCAGATGTATTTGGTAATATTATTTTTAAAGAGTGGTTGGAAGCTGGAAATAAAGAATTCACTCAGATTTCTGTGATGGAGCAATTGACTTATGTCGCAGATCGCGGTATGGGTGCCTTATCGTATCATCCGTGCAAAGAGCTTCCTTCTTCTGGGTATATAGACCTCACTGAAATTATTGCCGTTTTAAAAGAAGTTTTACAAAACAAGGATAAACAAATTGAGTCTGCCCTTCACCATGAGGCGTTGTTAAATATTTTCAAGATAGGGTCTTCAGCAGGTGGCGCACGGCCTAAGATATTGATTTCAGAAAATAAGACTACTGGAGAAATCATACCGGGTGATTTGAATTATTCTTCTCAGTACAATCACTATTTGGTCAAGCTACATTTGGATGATGAATTGGGTTATAGTCGAGAAGTCATTGAATTTTGCTACTACTTAACAGCTACGCATCTAGGAATAGTCATGATGCCTTCTAAACTGATTGAACACAAGCATTTTGATACGCTACGTTTTGATCGTCAAGATGGCAAAAAGAAACATGTCTTGACAGCAACGGGTTTAACCGGTTGGGATTACCAAAGTTCCAAGGATTCGAGTTATGAAAACCTATTTGAACTCGCTTTATTTCTTAAAGTTCCTCACCGCGAAATCGAAGAGCTATTTAAACGGATGATATTTAATGTGGTTTTTGCTAATACCGACGATCATTTAAAGAATCACGCTTTTGTATATGATGAAGATCAGGATAAATGGCACATTGCTCCGGCCTATGACCTGACTTATTCCTTGAATCCTTTGATGAACTACACCAGAACCAGTAGGGCTTTGTCAATAAATGGAAAGCGTGCTGACCTTCTTTTAGAAGATGTACTCTCCATTGCTGAATCCTTCACGATTAAAAATCCAAAAAAAGTAATTCAAGAAGTCCAAGAGTGCATGAGCTATTGGCAAAACCAAGCCACACAATTGAATTTGCCTGTAAAAATTATAGAAAGTATACAGCGGGATTTTATACGCTTGTTATAAATCCGCTTTGACCAAGTGTTCTTTCACATAATTACTCACGCCTTCTTCTAAACTATGAAACCCACCGGTGTAGCCCGCTGCCAATAATTTGCTCATGTCGGCTTGGGTAAAGTATTGGTATTTGTCTCGGATGTCAATAGGGGTGTCTATGAAGGAGATGTTTGGCGCGAGGTCTAGGGCCTCGAAGGTGAGGCGCGCTAAATCGTAAAATGTACGCGCAAGTCCGGAGCCAAGGTTATAAAGGCCGCTTTCAGGGAGTGCGTCTTGTAAAAACTGACAAACTTTGGCCACGTCTTTCACATAGACGAAGTCGCGGAGTTGTTCGCCGTCTTTGTAGTCTGGGTGGTGCGATTTGAAAAGATTCATGGCGCCATTGGCCTGAATTTGTTTGTAGGTGTGCAATACTACGCTGGCCATGCGGCCTTTGTGGTATTCTTTTGGGCCGTAGACATTAAAGAACTTGAGCCCGTACCAATGGGGTGGTGTTTGGTCTTGGGCGAGTGCCCAGATGTCAAAATCGTTCTTGGATTTGCCGTACAAGTTAAGTGGCTGCAATTGGCTGCTCAGGGCGTGGTCGTCTTTGTAGCCGAATTCGCCAAGGCCATAGGTGGCTGCAGAGCTGGCGTAAACCAACGGAATTTGCTGTGCTGTACAAATGCGCCAAATGGCTTGGCTGTAGTGCAAATTGAGGTGATCTAGTGCTGCTTGGCTCTTTTCGGTGGTGTCGGTGCGCGCACCGAGGTGGAAAACGAATGAAACGGAAGCTGCGTTTTCTTCAAACCAAGGCAAAAAGGCCTCGCGGTCTATGCATTGTTCAAATGCGAGGGTGGTCCAGTTTGGTTTTTTGGCCTCTGCTGAAAAGTCGTCTACTAAAATGAGGTCTTGCTGCCCTGCAGCGTTGAGGGCTTCTGCTAAATAGCTGGCAATAAAGCCGGCTGCACCAGTTACTACAATCATGTTAGAACAAGCCGTTGATTTCGGCGTCAATTACATTGATGATTTTTCCGAGGTCTTCTTGGTTCTCCGGAAAGCGGTTGTTGTCGACGTCAATGATGAGTAATTTGCCTTTGTCATAGGTAGAGATCCAGGCTTCATAGCGCTCGTTGAGGCGCTTGAGGTAGTCTAGGCGGATGCTTTCTTCGTAATCGCGGCCGCGCTGCTGGATTTGCGAAACCAATGTAGGAACGCTGGCACGCAAGTAAATGAGTAAATCTGGCGCAGATACGAATGAATCCATGAGGTTGAACAGCGAAAAGTAGTTTTCGAAGTCACGGGTAGTCATGAGGCCCATGGAGTGAAGGTTGGGCGCAAAAATAAAGGCGTCTTCGTAGATGGTGCGGTCCTGAATGACGGTATGGGTAGATTCTTTGATTTCTTGGATTTGCGTAAAGCGGCTATTGAGGTAATAGATTTGCAGATTGAAAGACCAACGCTGCATGTCGTGGTAGAAATCGTTGAGATAGGGGTTTTGATCGACGTCTTCGAAGTGGGTGTCCCAGTTGTAATGTTTTGAAAGTAAATTGGTTAGGGTGGTTTTTCCGGAACCGATATTTCCTGCGATAGCGACGTGCATAACTAAAAATTTAGAGGGCTAAAGTACGACATTTACAGTGAAACGTCAAAAATTGCGCACTACATTTTCAGTCTAAAAACCTTGATTTTTTGTCCTTGTTGAAAATAAAATTGATCTTGTAAAACTTGTAGCTGTTGGTAGTTTTGAATCGGGAGTTCAATTCGGCTTGAATGGAAACTAGGTTGTAATTTTTCTATCCAATTTTGTTGTTGTAGCCAGATTTCATTTTGATAACCAAATAGGGTGAGGGCTGGCGTTAAAGTCAACTTTTTGACCAAGGTGAGGTTGCGGTCAAATTCAAAATAACGACCGTCGTTCAGCAGGCAAATGAGGTTTTGTTGGTACTCAAAAAATTGAATAATTTGAGCGTCTTTACTGCTTTCAAAACAGTTGTCTACGATTTGAACCGCTTGAGCTGTATTGATATTAAATAAAATTAAACGCTCGCGATACTGGTCAAATATCCAAATAAAGTCTGGCCGCTGGCTAATAGCTACGTTTGCAACACTCGAAAAGCCAAAATCGAAAAAAGCCAATAGACCATCTTTTAATTGTAAGGTGTTATCGACGATTCCCATCATTTGTTGTCCTTCTGAAAAAAGGAGTGCGCGCAAGCCACTGATCGCTTGTACATCACTTATATCGGCTAGGATTTTGTAAGTTTCTTGAAAGGGCTGTTGATTTTGCTCGTTTTGTAACCAAACGGCGTTGTCTTTCCATTGGTAGAGTTGGCCCCATTCGTCGCTGGTCCAGTTGTAGGAGCTGTCTTTGAGTGTGAGTTCTTTTTCTAAAATCCACGTTTGCCCCGTTGAATGAAGACCAAGCAAAATATAAAAAATGGAGGCAAGTATTTTCATAGCAGGCCAATAATTTCTTTTAGTAAGGTATCTGAATTCTGCAAGCGCGGCACCTTATGCTGGCCACCAAGTTTGCCTTTCTGCTTGAGCCAGCGGTGAAAGGTTCCTTCAGGCGCCATGGTAAGTAACGGAAATCCGATGTTGATATTGCCTTTGCGTTTGGCGTCGTAGTCGGCATTGCCATTTTTTAGCGCTTGGTCTAGCGTTGCACAAAATGCAGCTTCATCAGTAGGGTTTTGTTCAAATTCAATGAGCCAATGGTGGCGGCCTACTTGTGTGTCTTCAGAAAAATCTGGTGCAACGGTGTAGTCGCGCACTTGTACCTGGTGAGCAAGGCAAGCTTTGCTCAGGGCTTGTTCGGCGTGCTCAATAATGAGTTTTTCACCAAAAGCATTGATGTAGTGTGCGGTTCGGCCACTGACCACAAAGCGATAAGGCTTAGTTTGGGTAAAGCGGACGGTATCGCCGATGATGTAGCGCCACAAACCAGCTGAAGTCGAAATGACCAAAGCGTAGTCGGTGTCGGGTTGTACTTTTTCTAGTGGGTAGACCGCTGTAGAAGCCAAGCCTTCAAAGCTTGCCATCGGGATGAACTCAAAGAAAACCTCAGAATTCGTGAGCAAAAGCAAGTCTTTGCTGTCTTTTTGGTCTTGCAAGCCAAAATAGCCCTCCGAGGCATTGTAGTTTTCGACGTAATTCATGTCGGTTTTGCCAATGATATTTTCAAAGGCTTGCCGATAAGGTACAAACGAAACACCGCCATGGATATACAGCTCTAAGTTGGGCCAGACCTCTGCTATGGTTGCTTTATCGCTCTTTTCCAATACTTTTTGCAAGAGCAAGAGGGTCCAACTCGGAACCCCAGCAATGATACAGATGTTTTGGTCCAGGACAGAAGCTGCCATGCGGTCGAGCTTTTCTTCCCAGTTTTCTAAAAGTGCGATTTCTTTTTTAGGGGTGCGGCGCAGTTCTGTCCAGATGGGTAGGTTGTTGATGATGATCGCAGAGAGGTCACCGATAAAGACGCCGTGGCTGTGCTGCTCAATTTTGCCGGTGCCGCCTACAATGAGGTGCTTGGAGTTGTACAGTTTACGGCCTTCAAAATTGTGGTAATACTGTGCCAGGAGGTCTTTGCCGCCGGCATAATGGTTCTCTAAGAGTGAACTCTCGGTGATGGGCAGTATCTTGATGCGGTCTGCGGTGGTGCCAGATGATTTGGCAAACCATTTGGTGGCGCCGGGCCACAGCAAATCGGTTTCGCCTTCTATGGCGCGGTCAATGAAGGGCTTGAGTGTGCCGTAATCTGAGAGCGGCACTTTATTTTTGAAATCGTTGTAATTGGCTAATTCAGCAAAATCAAAGGATTTGCCATATTGCGTTTGAGCTCCTTCGAGTAGTAAGAACTCTAGTGTGCGCGCTTGATTGGCAAGGGCTTGTTCGCGGTAGTCGTGAATGCGATCCATACGCCGGCCAATCCACCATGAAAATAAGGTGTTAAACGGCATATGCTATTGGAAGTGGCTTAACCCCAAATGAGGATAGACACTAAAATGCTGATGAGGGCTACGGTGATGATGGTGCCAATTGCGGCAGTAGATCCTTCGAAAAAATTATCTGACATAAGGTTGTTTTTTGAGTTTCAAAAATAGCAAATCTTTTAATCTCGATTACCCAAAAGGCGCAATAAAGACAAGAATAAATTCACAAAAGTTAAATACAATTGAAAACCAGCGAATAAAGCCAACTTTT
>JBEEKN010000043.1:0-24001 GCA_041168605.1 Bacteroidota bacterium
AATCCTTAACTTTGCATCAAACTAAAGTTATGAAGTACGATATCGCGGTCATAGGAGGAGGAATAGTTGGCGCAGCCACTTTTTACAAGCTTCAAAAAAAATTCCCCAACCTCAGCATCGTGCTTTTTGAAAAAGAGAAAGTACTCGCCGATCACCAAACTGGCAACAACTCTGGCGTCATCCACTCCGGTCTCTATTACAAACCGGGTTCGCTAAAGGCGCGCAACTGCATTCAAGGCCGAAAAGAACTCGTTCAATTTGCAAAAGATTACAACATCGCCCACGACGTCTGCGGTAAGGTAGTGGTGGCCACCGATGCTTCCGAATTGCCAAACATGGACAAAATCTTCAATACTGGCCTCGAAAACGGCATTGAAGGGATCGAAAAAATTACCGCCGCACAAGTCAGCGAAATAGAACCACACGTCAAAAGTATTGGCGGCATTTGGGTACCAGTTACCGGCATCATCGATTTCCGTGGCGCCACCCAAAAAATGGCCGAGCTCGCTTTGGCAGCCAATCCGCAAAGCGCCATGCATTTAGGCTGTGAAGTCCAGGGCATTGAAAAAGGCGAGGCGAGCAGCACTGTTTTCACGAGCAAAGGAGCTTTTGAAGCGAGATATCTCGTCTTTTGTGCAGGTTTGCAGGCCGATCGCTTGGCGCGCAAAGACGGCGTTGACCTCAAAGAACAAGTAGTTGGTTTTCGCGGAGACTACTACGAACTCACACCCGAAGCCAAACACAAAGTCAAGAACCTTATTTATCCGGTCCCGAACCCCGACTTTCCCTTCCTTGGCGTGCACTTTACCCGCATGACCGATGGCGAAATCGAATGCGGCCCGAACGCCGTTTTCACCTTCAAGCGCGAAGGCTACGGCAAAACCGACTTCTCGCTGCGCGACACCTACGACGCACTCACCTACAAAGGCACCTGGAAACTCTTCTTTAACAATATGTCGTTTGGCATCAATGAATACCGCCGCGCGTTTTCCAAAAAACTATTCCTCAAAACACTCCAACGCATGATTCCTTCGCTCACCATGGAAGACATCCATCCGGGGCGCTCTGGTGTGCGTGCACTTTTGCTAGCCGAAGACGGCGACACCCGCGATGACTTCCGCATCGAGTACCACGGCAACTCCATTCACGTGCTCAACGCACCGTCACCTGCCGCAACGGCGTCTTTGGCCATTGGCGAGTACATCGCTGTGGAAGCAGAGAAGCATTTTAGTTTGTAGGGGGGGGGTAACTTCTTTTAATCAAGGTCAAATATTGTTTTCAATAGATTGTAAAGAAGTTCCATATTTTGCTCCCCAAAACCGTTGTTTTTAAAAATGTCTGGAGTTGGTAAAGCTTTTTTCACTTGATCAGTAAATTCTTGTAAGTGATTTTTAATGAATTCCGGTAAAATAAATTTACTTTCTTCAGGAAGTAAAAAGACCATTCGGAAAATGTCGTATTTGTGTTTGTCAATATCCCTTTGGCGAACGTCTTGTCCTGCTTTTTTTCGTTTTACATTATCTAAATAGGCATAGGCTTTTAAGCATATAATCGCTTCAATATTTGCATAGTGAACTCCTTCTCGAATATCACTGTGATCTACGGTAAAAGAATAGTAATCTTCATTTAATAAGATTGCTGAAAGATTAGAAACACCATCAATTGTAGGAATAGGAGTTAAATGAAATTCACCGTTGTGATCAATGGCATCTGGCACTGTTGAAAATAATTCGATTTGCTTTGGAAATGTTTTGTTTGTAGGTGTGCAGAAACGATAACAATTGCGTTTCTCTTCGTTGATTTGTTTTATTTCATATCCACCTTCTTTGATGAATTCCCAAAATTTCTGTACAAATTCAGGAGTCAAGGCTTCCACAATTAGTACCATGTCAATATCATCGGTTGCTCTTGGCTCAAAACCAGCATCCTCAATAAGAAAATCGCACGCTGTTCCTCCAATGATCATGTATGTATCTTGGTATTCTTTAAAAAAGTCCTTGAATATAGACAGTCCAATTACCATATGTCACCAATTAAATTTTCAAATGCGTATGCGGTTCTCTCGTCTAGATTCCCTTTCATACTTAAATACAATGATAAAGGGTCTACAGCAAAGACATCGTTATGTACTATGTCTATAAATTTTTCTGGGTTGTATTTCCAAATTTCAATACAGTAGTTTCCTTCTCTGTGATTTGCATTTTTGAATTCACCATTCTTAGCCAATCCATAAAAAACTGTTTTATCTATGGCGTAGTAATTTTGCGAGCTTGGATTCATTTCAGAATAGGTAGATAATGCGGAAAAATTGGATTGAAGAAGCCTCGTATTTTCAGGCATATTATCTATATAAATAGTTTTAAGTACCGGGTTTACTAAGTGTGGTTCAGCATTTTGCCATAACTCTTTTTTGTTCTCCTGGAATTGAATGAATTTCTCCTTGCCTTGTTCTTTGATCCTACACAATTCAAATGATACAAGTTCATCACTGGCTTTTGAGATGGTCATAGCTGAATAACCGAAATTTTTAGCAAGATCCTTCAAGCTACATGTTTCGAAATTTATCAATTGTTTATGATCAAGTAGATACCAAATGAGAATCATCTGTGCTGAGGGAGAAAGCGAATTTCTAGTTGATTTTGTGTTTGCTTTTCCTTCATTTAATTTGATTAACCAGAATGGTAAAAAAATCTGTTTGCCAGGTATTATAAATTGCACCCGTTTTTCTATTAAACGATGGCGTTGAAAACGTTCTATTTCATCTAAGATTACAGCTGATTTACATTGCAATTTTTCTTCAATCAATTCTTGATGCTTTGATAACTGAAGAATACTTAATTCTTTTTGTTGTTTCGGTTCAAACAACATCAGGCTTTGATTGATTAATTGAATCTTGCAGAATGAATACATTTCGGTCATGTAAAACGGCAATAGCAAGCCTATTTCTTTGCTAGTAGTATTGAGTATTTTGACAGAATCACCAAGTATTTCTTCGATATATCGCTTTGCTTTCTCCATACTTATTCTTCAGTAAACTTGATTATGCTACGCTAAACATTATTGGTTTATTGTAGCAATATTAGGTTTATTGATTTGATATTCAAAATATTTTGCTAATTATTTTGTTGCAAATAAAATCTTTATGCTCGTTTGCTCGAACATACCCTAGTTGATTTGTTAGTAGTTCTGTTTTGCCAATTTTGAAATCTTGAACGTTGCGGTGATGATGGCCATATATCCAATAATCAATCAATGAAGATGAAATAAATTCATCTAAATCAACCGCAAAAGCTTGATTGAGAGAACTACTGATGTATTCTATCGGATACTGTAAAAAAGTAGGTACATGATGTGTTACAACAATACAGTTTTCTGTTGTATTGCCTTCTATTTCCGTTTTGATAAAATTCAAATTATCATCGAATAATCGATTGTATTCCATTATTGAGAATCGACTTTCTCCCGATCGAATTAAATGAAAATCATTTAATCCGTTTTGTATGAACCATGCCTTATCCGGATAAATTTTTGTCCAAAGTGTTGAGAAAATCAATTTAGCTGAACCATGAATTGCCCAAGTGTTGTTTACAAGAAACACATTCTTTCGTATTGTTTCATTTAATTCACCGTTGCGATGATTAATGTCTGAGTGGTAATACTCATGATTTCCGGGAATCCAATATGTAAAAGCAAAATGGTCAGCGCAATAGTCAAAGAATTCTTTATGGTCATCTATTGATCTAAACAATAAAATATCTCCGGCTAGAATAAGAATTTCTCCTGTGGGTTTTAATGGATTGGCAAGAATATACTTCCTATTTTCAGGAAATTCCAAATGTAAGTCAGAAGCATATTGGATCTTCATTAAATGCTTATTCTTTGAGATAGCCTGCCAGAAATAGTAAAAGGATCAATCCTACTGCCTTCCCAAATTACCTGCCTTCCAATCTTGGATCAGCTTAGACCAAGCATAGGGGTTGAGTAAGTTGTTCTGCGGCAGCTGGCCGTTGGTGTAAATTTTGGTGTTTTGTTGTTTGGTGAGGGCGCCGTAGGCTAGGGAAGCGTCGGCGTCTAGGCGTGCGGCGACAAATGCGAGTGATTCGCCGCTGAGTTCGCGCTGGGCGCGGCGGATGTCGTCTTCGTAGGGATTCATGTTGACAAAATGTTGGGCAAAGGCTTCTTTATTGGGCCAAGGATAAACCCGAACTTCTGGCATGGTGAGGGTGTCGCGGGTGAGCATGTGAATGATGCTGTAGCGGTTGTCAATTAAGGTGTCGGGCACCCAAAATGGGCTGGTGCTGTATCCTTTTCTGGAAAAGTAGAGGGTGTCGCCAGGTTGGCAGACGATAGAGAAGAAACCGTAACCATCTGAAATGACGCCTTTGTTGAGTGTTTTGTTGTAAACGGTGGTGTAGGGGAGCTCGAAAGCTTCTTCGGTGACCACAACACCGGATAGTTGGATCAGCGTTTTGTTGTCTTGCTGTGCAAGAGCGGCGCTAGACCATAAGAAGAGCGAGAATAGATAGAAAAGTTGTTTCACAGGATAAATTTACGAATAACATGACGAATCAAAGCTACTTAGGTAACCGAATGGCAAATTTTATTGTTAAATTTGCAGGAATTTATTAAAAAATAAGTTCATGTCGCTCTCGAATCTATCCCAGATCACTGAAGGTTTAACCTATGACGACGTCCTTTTGGCGCCTGCCTACTCAGAGGTGCTCCCTCGCGACGTCTCCTTGAAAAGCAAATTTACCAAGCAAATAGCCGTCAATACGCCGATTATTTCTGCAGCCATGGATACCGTCACTGAGTCTGCATTAGCCGTTTCTATTGCCCAGCAAGGTGGCATCGGCGTGATACACAAAAACATGAGCATCCAAGCGCAAGCTTTAGAGGTGCGCAAAGTCAAGCGCTCTGAAAGCGGCATGATCATCGATCCAATTACACTTCCCGAAGATGCAGTGGTCAAAGATGCACTCACCCTCATGCGCGAAAACAGCATTGGCGGTATTCCCGTTGTAGACGGCAACCGCATTTTAAAAGGCATCCTCACCAACCGCGACCTTCGCTTCGAAAAGAACCTCGAGCGCCCCGTTCGCGAGATCATGACCTCAGAACACATCATTACCACAGGCGAAAGCACCGACCTCACTACTGCTGAAGTCATCTTACAGCAAAACCGCATCGAAAAACTACCTGTTGTAGATGCAGACAACCGCCTGATTGGCCTGATTACCTATCGCGACATCATCAAAGTCAAAGAACACCCAAATTCTTGTAAAGATCAATTGGGTCGTTTGCGCGTGGCAGCTGCTGTTGGCGTTACTTTTGACACCATGGATCGCGTTGCTGCTCTCGTTGAGGCAGGCGTCGACGCTATTGTCATCGATACCGCACACGGCCACACTAAAGGCGTTGTGGACCAACTCAAAGCGGTCAAGGCCGTTTATCCTGAACTACAAATAGTGGTGGGTAACATCGCCACTGCAGAAGCTGCCAAATACCTAGCCGATGCAGGTGCCGATGCCGTAAAAGTAGGTATTGGCCCAGGTTCTATTTGCACCACCCGCGTCATTGCTGGGGTAGGTGTACCGCAACTCACTGCCATTAACGAAGTCGCTAAAGCACTCGAAGGCACGGGCGTTCCCGTGATCGCCGACGGCGGTATTCGCTATACCGGCGACATCGTGAAGGCTATTGCAGCTGGCGCCGACGTCGTGATGCTCGGCTCTATGTTTGCTGGCGTCGACGAATCGCCAGGAGAAACCATCATCTACGAAGGGCGTAAGTTCAAGTCTTACCGCGGTATGGGCTCGTTAGAAGCCATGCAAAAGGGCAGCAAAGACCGCTATTTCCAAGATGCCGAAGACGACATCAAAAAATTAGTGCCAGAGGGCATCTCCGGACGCGTTCCTTACCGTGGCAAACTCATCGAAGTCATGTTCCAACTCATCGGCGGCTTGCGCGCTGGCATGGGCTACTGTGGTGCACCAAGCATTGACAAACTCAAAGGTGCCCGCTTTGTGCGCATTACCTCTGCGGGTGTGCGCGAATCGCATCCACACGACGTCACCATTACCCGTGAGGCACCAAATTATAGCATCAAGTAATTTAAATTCATAGATTTAACCGTTTTAATCAAAACCAATGAAAAAGACCCTTGTATTATTCTTGTTTGGCTTTTTGACCAACCTCGCTCTCGCTCAAAAAGAGCCTGTCGTCATGACGATCAACAATAAGCCTGTTACCAAATCGGAATTTTTACAGATTTACACCAAAAACAATCCGAATCCGAGTTTTGACAAAGATTCGCTCGATCGCTACATGCAATTGTTTGAGGTTTTTAAACTCAAAGTAGCTGAAGCTGAAGCGCTTGGTTACGACACCCTTCCGCGCTTACAAAAAGAGCTCGAGGGCTACAAAAAACAATTGGCCTTGCCTTATTTAATTGATTCCGTTCAAAACCAAGCCATGGTTCAGGAGGCCTACAACCGCACCGCTACCGAAGTGCGTTGTTCACACATCCTCATCAAACTAGACCCCAACGCAAGCCCCAAAGACACGCTAGCAGCCTACAATCGCTTGCTTGGCCTCAAGGCACGCATCGAAAAAGGCGAAGATTTTGCGTCGGTGGCCAAATCTAAACTCGGCTCCGAAGATCCTTCAGTTGTGAACAACGGCGGAGACCTCGGCTACTTTACCGCTTTTCAGATGGTTTATCCTTTTGAAGAAAAAGCCTATACCACAACCGTGGGCACCATCAGCGAACCATTTAGAACGCGCTTTGGTTACCATATTTTAAAAGTCACAGACAAACGCCCTGCGCGCGGCACCATTAAAGTGGCGCACCTCATGATTTCCACAGGTCGCGAAGCCACAACCGAAACGCGCCAAAACGCCGAAAAGAAGATCAACGAAATTTACGACAGCCTCGCTGCCGGCTCTTCTTGGGAAAAAATGGTCTCTGCCTATTCCGAAGATGCCAATAGCATCAAAAAAGGCGGTGAATTGCCTGCTTTTGGTTCCGGAACCAGCCAGCGCATGGTATTGGAATTCGAAGATGCCGCTTTTGCTTTAAAGCAAGTAGGGGAGTTCTCTAAACCGGTCAAGACACAATACGGTTACCACATCATTAAACTCATCGAATGGACACCCGTCAAGTCTTTTGACAACATGCGTCGCGAGTTACAGGCAAAAGTCAACAAAGACGAGCGTTCTAAAGTGACTCAAGACTCCTTCGTTCAAAAATTGCGCACGCAATATGCCTACCAAGACAAAGGCGAAAAAGGTCTAGAGTGGTTTGTGTCTAACCTAGACTCTACTTATTTTGTAGGCAAATGGACCGCCGACAAACTCAAGTCAAACAAAACGCTATTTATACTTGATGGCAAAAAATTCAAGCAACAAGATTTCGCTAAATATGTTGTCAAAAACAACCGCACGGTCCGCAAAGACGCGCCAGCAGTAGTCGTGAAGCAACTCTACCAACAATGGGAGAAAAACGAAATCTTAGCTTACGAAGAAGCCCTCTTGCCAGCAAAGTATCCAGCTTACAAAGCGCTCGTTCAGGAATACCACGACGGCATCATCCTCTACGAAATCATGCAAGACCAAGTTTGGAACAAAGCAGTCAAGGACACCGCAGGTCTAAGAGCGTTCTTCATGGAAAACCGCAGCAAATACGCCTGGACCAACCGCCTAGACGCTACTGTTTACGAATGTAAAGACGAGCACATCGCCGTGCAAGTTTACGGGATGCTCTTGCAGTCAGATACCATCAATTCCAAAGCGGTTCTCGACGTCATCAACAAAGACTCAGAGCTCAACTTAAAGGTGCGCATGAATAAATTTGAAATTGCTCAAACCACTTATTTACAACAACGCAATTTCACACCTGGCCTCAATCCTGTTTATTCCATTGACGGTAAATGGTATGTGGTGAAGGTAGCTGCCGTTTTACCTCCTGCACCCAAAGAATACAACGAAGCAAAAGGTTTGGCCACTTCAGATTACCAAACTTATTTAGAGAAAAAATGGTTAGAGGCGTTACGTTCAAAGCACAAGATCGTCATTAATGAAGACGTGCTTTACCAAATCGGCCAATAATGAACTATAAAACCATATTCTTTCTCAGTTTTCAATTTTTGCTTTTGGGCCAATTCCAGGCGCAAAAGTTAGTGAACCAAATTGTTGCCCAAGTTGGCGACAACATTATTCTTTGGTCCGATATCGAAACCCAGCGCTTGCAACTTACAGAAAAAGAGCGCGCACTCAACGGAAAAGCGTGTCAGATCCTCGAGCAACTCTTATTGGAAGAGCTACTCGTGAATCAAGCGCTCATCGATAGCCTTGTCATTTCAGACGAACAAGTCGATGCCGAAATGGAGAACCGCTTGCGCATCATGGAAAACAAAATGGGTGGCCGAGAAAACCTCGAAGAATTCTATGGCAAATCCACAATTGCCATCAAAGAAGAATTCAGAACGATCATTCGCAACAAAATGCTCGCTCAAGAAATGGAGCGCAAAATTACCGGCGACATCTCCGTTACACCCAAAGAAGTAGCAGCGTTCTATGCCCAGCTTCCCAAAGACAGCATTCCGTTCATCAATATGAAGCTGAGTTTTCAGCAAATTGTGCAATTTCCGGAGCTCACCCCAGCCGACAAAAAGCTTGCCTACGACCAACTTACAGACATCCGCAAGCAAATTGTGAATGGCAGCAAGCCCTTTGAAACCATGGCGCGTCTCAAATCCATGGATCCGGGCTCAGCGAGTCAGGGTGGTAAAATTGCCGCATCAAAAGGCATGATGGTACCGCAGTTTGAGGCCACTGTTTTTGACCTCAAACCCGGAGAAGTATCAGATATCGTCGAAACCATGTACGGTTACCACATCATCAAGTTGGTGTCTCGCAAAGGCGATGACTACACTTGCTTGCACATCCTCATCATGCCAGAATACAGCTCATCAAGTATTTCTGTGGCATCTGCGCGCATGGATAGCTGTTATCAATTACTGAGTCGCAACGCCATCACCTGGGATGAAGCCGTCCTTCGTTATTCCAATGACGATGCTACCAAACAAAACCAAGGCGTCCTGACCAACCCGTACACCATGGATATCTACTGGGACATGGAGCAACTCAACGAAATTGACCAACAAATCTATTTACTCACCGATGCGCTCGAAAGCGGTGGTGTTTCGCAACCTTCGCTTTACATGGATCTATTTGAAAGAAAGCAAGGTATCCGCATGGTCAGGCTACAAAATCGCGTGCCGGCTCACCAAGCCAACTTAGAGCAAGACTACGCCTTGATCAAACTTGCGGCCGAGAACGACAAAAAACAGCGCATACTCGACGAATGGACGACTGCCAAGATTCCAAATGCCTACATCAGACTCGACCCACAATTTCAAGATTGTGATTTTCGTGTCAATTGGCTCAAAACTCCTTAATTTCCCATGACAGATAAAGACAGAATTGATCAATTAGTAATTGATTATCAGGCCTTAAAAAAAGAGATTCACCAAGTCATTATTGGTCA
This sequence comes from Bacteroidota bacterium, assembly GCA_041168605.1. Classification (GTDB taxonomy): domain Bacteria; phylum Bacteroidota; class Bacteroidia; order Flavobacteriales_D; family Crocinitomicaceae; genus UBA952. The sequence goes on from JBEEKN010000043.1 coordinate 9,551, forward strand.
AGACGACGTCGTTGACCAAGTCTTAATTGCTATTTTTTCGCGTTCACATTGCTTGCTGGTAGGGGTGCCTGGTTTGGCCAAAACTTTATTGGTCAATACCATCGCCAAAACCTTAGGCTTGTCTTTCAACCGCATTCAGTTTACCCCCGACCTCATGCCCTCGGATATCGTCGGTTCTGAAATCCTAGACGAAACCAAGCAGTTCAAGTTCATCAAAGGCCCGATCTTTTCCAACATGATCTTAGCCGATGAAATCAACCGTACACCGCCCAAAACGCAAGCGGCTTTGCTCGAAGCCATGCAAGAGCGCGCTGTTACGGCAGCAGGCACAACCTACAAACTAGAGGCGCCATTTTTTGTATTGGCCACCCAAAACCCCATCGAACAAGAGGGTACGTATCCGCTACCTGAAGCACAGCTCGACCGCTTTATGTTCAACATCTGGGTAGACTACCCATCCTATCACGAAGAACTCGCGATTGTCAAGTCCAGCACTTCAGATCAAGTAGTGGAACTACAAACGGTCCTCAATGCACAGCAAATCATCGATTACCAAGCACTCATTCGCCGCATTCCAGTGGCAGAGAACGTGCTCGAGTACGCCGTAACCTTAGTCGCCAAAACCCGCCTCAAAGATCCGTTGGCGCCTCAAATCACCAAAGACTTCATTACGTGGGGAGCAGGGCCGCGCGCCTCTCAAAACCTGGTGATTGCCGCTAAATGCCACGCTGCCTTACACGGCAAGTATTCTCCGGACATCGAAGACGTGAAGGCTGTTGCCAAAGCCATTTTACGCCACCGCTTGGTGCGCAATTACCGCGCAGAAGCAGAGGGCTACAGCATGGATGCCATTATTGAAGCTTTGCTCTAGCATTAGCTATTTTTATCATCAAACAAGCGCTAAATACTTAATTTTACCTCGTGAAAGGACTCAGTATTTTCTTGTTGGTTTGCTTTACAATGGTACTGACCCCCAAGCATTGGTGGCACCATTGTGCGCATACCGAGCACCAAAAAGCTGAGCTTTCCCATACCGATACCATAGACGAAGATTGCCCTGTTTGCGATCTGTCCTTGAGCGTCTTTACGACGCCAACAGCACTTGTCTTTCAAGTATACAAACAAGCACCTTATGTGCACGGAAAGTCTATTTTTCAAGGGCTTTCTCGCTCCCAAACCACCCATTTTCAACTCCGAGCACCACCAGCAGCAAGCGTCTGAATTCAAACGATTGTTGTATGTTAAAAAGTGCTCATTTTCATGAAAAAATTGATATTATGGGCTGCAGCTCTTTGTAGTGGCCCCCTCCTTGCACAGCAAGGAATAACAGGTATTGTGCGAGATGCACAAAGCCAAAAAGTCATCCAAGATGTCCTGATTACTGTTCCGGTGTTTCAAATTTCAGTACGTTCTGACCAAGACGGATCTTTTAGTTTGCCTATAAGTGAATATGATCAACAGTTGATCCGCTTCCAACATCCTGATTATAAGTTATTCGATACCATTTTGGCGGGTTACATGAACGTGGTAACCATTCATTTAACTATCGGCCACATGACCACCGAAGAAGTCACCGTGAGTACGCAGCAAGTCTCGTTGCGCGCTAAAAATACAGTGTCAATGGAAGTGCGCAGCCTCAACGATTTACAGTTGAGCGGAGCAATGAACATCAGCGAGCTATTGACAAAAATTCCTGGTGTATACGCGAGTTCTTTGGGCAACGGGATCTCTAAACCCGTGATCCGCGGTATGCAAGGGATGCGCGTGGTAACGCTCGTCAACGGCCTACGGCTCGAGGGCCAGCAGTGGGGCGGAGACCACGGCATGGGCATTGGTGAGCTCGCGTTGGGTTCTGTAGAAGTGATCAAAGGGCCGGCCTCAGTGTTGTACGGTGCCGATGCGCTAGGTGGCGTGATTTATTTAGTAGATGAGCCGTATGCGCAGTTGGGTAAACAAGAGCTCAGTGTGCAGCAGAAATTCAATCAAAACACCACCGGAAGTAGTTCTAGTCTTTTGTACAAGAAGAGTGAGGGAAACAAGCGTTTGTTGTTGGCGGGTAGTTATGCGAATCATGCTGATTTTCAATTGCCTAACGGACTGTATGCGAAGAATTCCCGTTTCCATGAGTGGGTTGCCAAAGCATCTTATTCTTGGTGGAAGCCCAATCAGATCCATCAGTTCAGGTATGCCTACAACAATACGGTTGCGGGCATACCGGGGCATACCCACGACTCCCTAGCGACACCATTGAGTTTTCAGGTGGCCACCCAAGGCCGGCGCTATTCTTTGCCCGCTCAGTTTTTTACCAACCAACTCCTGAGTTATGAATACAAGCATTTTTGGGCTGCTCAAGAATTCCAGATCTTACTGGGGCAAACCCATAATCGCTTGGTAGAATACGACGAAAAGGTGACCAAACCTTTCATGGAAATGGATCTCTTGAATACTTTATACCAAGCCAAATGGATCCGCAAATGGTCAGCTCAGCAGCTCATTGTTGGGGCGGCGGGCATGCTGCAATTCAACCTCAATGCGCCAATTGCTGCCGATCAGCTTTTGCCCGATGCATTTACTTTTGACCAGGGGATTTCCGCTTTGTATAAATATGAACTTTCCAAGAAACATTTGTTTCAGCTCGGTTTGCGCCAAGACATCCGCTGGATAGAGACCCGCTCCGATAGCCTTTACTTGAAAAGACGCTATGCAAGCCCTAATACTTCGGCGGGTTGGTCTTGGCAGGTCAATAAAATGCAGCGACACCGCTTTAATTTTTCGAGCGGTTTTCGCGCCCCGCACCTTAGCGAACTACTTGCCAATGGTTTTCATCATGGCGCTTTGCGTTACGAAATTGGCGACAGCAGTTTGGTGCCAGAGCGGAGTTTGCAACTCGATTGGGCTAGCGATTGGAGTACCGAACACGGCAGTCTAACGATCAATCCATACCATGCGTGGGTGCGCGATTACATCTATATTCAGCCTAATGGCAATAGTATCGACGGCATTCCGGTGTTCAACTATGCGCAACTGGCGCAGGGCCGTCTGTATGGTTTGGATCTCAGTGCGCACAATCATCCGCATTGGCTCCATCAGTTGCATTGGGAAGGAAACTTTTCATACATCCATTTTGAAAGCCCGCAAGACAGCGCCATATCTTTATTGCCGCCAACCCGTTTGCAAAATGAAGTACAATACCACTGGGATTTCAAGGGCTCCGTTCAAAAAATAGAGCTCAGCCTCAGTCATACCTGGATTGCTGCGCAAACGCGTGTCGCTTTTCAAGAAAGCACGAGTGGGTCTTACCAACTTTTGAATTTGAATGCCCGCGTACACATCGAAAAAAATGGCTCTTGGCTTTTGCAAACCGGCGTGCGCAACCTCACAAATAGCACGTATATCGATCATTTGTCTCGTTTAAAAAACATTGGAATGCCTGGTCCTGGTCGGCATTTTTATGTCAGTCTGAAATACCAGGTTGAACAACAAAATCAAAAATAATTGTCATGAAAAAATTAATTTTAAGTGTAAGTATTTTGGGCTTACTGAGCGTTTCTTGCGCTAAAAATAAATGTGCCGAGTGCCATTATGATGCCCCCTCTGGAGAGATTGAATTAGGCACATATTGTGGTGATCATTTGAAAAATCTAGAAGCGTTAGGGACCTACACAGATAGCCTGGGTGCCACCTATGTGGTCCATTGCGGTGAACACTAACCCTAAGAACTTTTCAACATTTTTGGTATTTGTTGATAAGTGCCAAAAGCATTAGTTGTCATTATGACACAAAGGGCCTAATTTTATACTTAGAATTGGGCCCTATGTTTGACGACGACGAAGAAGAATACAACGACAGCAGTTTGAGCGAAGACATCGAGCACTTCGAGGCGCACTTGAAGGGTCAAAAGCTCAAGTTCATCGACAGCGACCGTCTAGAAGGCCTCATCGATCACTACCTCATTCAAGGTCAATTCAATAAGGCCAAAATCGCCTCTGAATTCGGCATTTATCAGTTTGCCTACAATCCGCTTTTCAAGTTGCGCAAAGCACAAGCCTTAGGTGGCATGGGCTTGTTGCAAGAAGCCATGGATTGCGTGGTTCAGCTCGAAAAACAAGAGATCGATAGCGCCGAACTCTACCTCACCAAAGCTTCTATTCACGCCCAGCAGCGCGAACACAAGCAAGCCATACGCTATTTCAAATTAGCACTCGAGCACTCAGACCCAGCCGAACACGACTACATCTACCTCGACATCGCCATCGAATACGAACGCTTATCTCAGTACCAAGAGGCCATAGACACCCTTCATCAAGCGCTCAAAGCCAACAAGCAAAACGAAGCAGCGCTTTACGAGCTCGGCCGTTGCTATGACGCACTTGGCGCCACAGAAGCTTCTATTGAAGCGTACCTCAAATTTATTGACGAACAACCTTACTCGAGCACCGCTTGGTACAACCTCGGCAATGCCTACAGTAAATTAGAAAACTACGAACGCGCCGTTTGGGCCTACGAATACGCCATTCTCATCAATGAAGAATTTGGTCCAGCGCACTTCAATTTAGGCAATGCCTACCTCTCTTTAGAAAAATACCACAAATCTATCGAGCACTTTGAGTATTGCATGAAACACGACGGCGATGACGCCATGGCGCTCTGCTACATCGGAGAAGCCTACGAACAACTCAACGAACTCGAGCTATCCAAGCACTATTATAAGCTCAGCATAGACCTCGAACCCATGCTGCCAGAAGCTTGGTTGGGTTTAGGTATCGTCGAAGACCTCATGGGCTCCACCAAAGAAGGCATTGTCCTGATCCAAAAAGCCCTCGATTACGACCCCGAAAACTCCGGTATACACCACGTTTTGGCGGGTGCTTACCAAAAAATTGACCTCCGCTCAGAAGCTGAGTTTCACTACCTCAAAAGCTTAGCGCTCCTGCCAGACGACCAAGAAGCACTCACGGACTACGTTTCATTTGTGTGCGAGTCTTCCTTGGCAGAAGCCCAACAATTCATTTTACAGTTTTGCCAAGATCACCCTTCTGTTTTCGAAGCCCAACTACACCTTATCAATATCAAATGGCAAATGGGGCAGTTTGCCGAAGCCAAGCATCTTTACCAAGCATGCCTTAACCAAAACGCGAGCAGTGCCAAACAGATCTTTGAGATCAACCCCAAGCTACTCGACGACACCGATTTTTTATATTTAGCTGACTAACCATGAACTTTAAACTTTCTTTTATCCCCAAGCGCAGTGAAAAACCCCGTAACAAAGGCGTTACCATGATGATGGACAAGGGTTTAGGGCTGCGCGAAACCGAACACTTCATCGAAGCATCGGCTCACCTCACCGACATCGTTAAATTTGGTTTCGGTACGGCTTTCGTGACGCGTCAGCTCGAAGAAAAAATCAAAATGTACCGCGAGGCGGGCATCAGACCTTACTTTGGAGGTACCCTTTTCGAAGCATTTTATGCGCGCGGCATGTTCAAGGAATACGTCCAGATGCTCGACAAATACGACCTCGACCTCGCCGAAATCTCCGATGGTTCTATCATCATACCGCACGATGAAAAGTGTAAGCTCATCCATGAACTCTCCAAGTCTAGAACGGTCCTTTCAGAGGTAGGTTCCAAAGATTCAGGTATCCTCATCTCGCCAGCCAAATGGGTGCGCCTCATGAAAGCAGAATTAGAAGCCGGTAGCTGGAAAGTCATTGCCGAAGGCCGCGAGGCAGGCAATGTGGGCGTATTCAGACCCAATGGTACTGCTCACACCATGCTCATCAACCGCATCATTGCCAACGTCAAGCCAGAAGACATCCTCTGGGAAGCACCTCAAAAGAACCAACAAGTTTGGTTTATCAAGCTTTTTGGCGCCGAAGTCAATTTAGGCAACATTGCACCCAACGACGTCATTCCATTGGAGTGCTTGCGCTTGGGCTTACGCGGCGACACCTTCTTTGATTTCCTTCCGAAATCTTACGCAGATCGCCTCAAACAAGTCAACGATGATGCCGACGACGACCTAGACGATGAACAAGAATAAGTCACAAGTACTTTATTCCAAACACCTTCAAATCACTGGCCATCAAGGCCCTATTTACGCACTTGCTCAGGATGAGCGCTATATTTATTCGGCGTCCTCAGACAAGTTTGTAGCGCGATGGCACAAAACAACTGGTCAGCAAGATCAATTTGCCATTCGCTGCACCCAAGCGCCATTTAGCCTGCTTGTTTTGCCCGATCACAACCAACTTTTAATTGGTTTGTCTGATGGCAGTTTGCACCTCATCGATACCGCACAAAAAGTAGAGCTCAAATACCTCAAGGTACATCAAAGTGCGGTTTTTGCGCTGGCTACCAATCCCTGCCTAGACCAGCGCTATTCTGCCGATGCCGAGGGCAATGTTTTGGTCTGGGACGCCGCTTGGAACTTATTGCTGACGCTTCCTTTAGCTTGTGGCAAAATTCGCCAAATTGCGGTAGCGCCAGACGGAACTTATTTTGTGGTGGCTGGTGCCGATGGCTATTACAGAAAAATCGAAACTACATTTTTCAATGAAACGCAGCAGGTTTATGCACACCAAGAGGGTTGCACAGCGCTTTGTCTCTTGCCCAATGGCGGTATTTTAAGCGCCGGAAAAGATGCGTACATCAGGCGTTGGAGTGCAGCAGGAGAGAAGCAAAATGCCTTTGCGGCGCATCTCGGAACCATCTATCAATTAATTCAATTGCCAAACGGACAATACGTGTCGGCATCGAGAGATAAATCCCTTAAGATTTGGTCGCTAGAAACCGATCAAATTTGTCAGAAGCTCGACTTACAAATGGCTGGGCATCGCCATTCCATTAATGCACTCATTGCCATAGCCGATGGGTTTGTGAGTGCAGGCGACGACAAAAGAATGATCATATGGAATGCATCTCATGCAAAAACGCCGTAATTTTAGACCATGAAGACTTGGACGCTCGTGTTACTTTTTTGCAGCTTCGCTGCGCAGGCGCAGTTTCAATTCAATTTCAGCAACTTTATTCCGGTGGTCTCCGATGGCCAAAACCTCGATAAAGCTTGGGATGGAGGCCTCAATACACCGCAATTTTCTACCCTAGACTACGATTATGACGGAGACGAGGACCTCCTTGTTTTTGACCGCAGTGCCGACCAAATTCGCGTTTTCAAGCAGGTGAGCTCAGCTGCTGGCCCAACTTATGAAATCGATTTGCGTGCGCACTTGTTTTTCCCGTCCAACTTGCATTACCGCGTCACCACCTATGACTACGACAGCGACGGCAGAAAGGACCTTTTTTGCTATGCAGTAGGAGGCATTCAAGCGTTTCGCAATACGGGTAGTGCGGCAAATGGCTTGCAATGGGAGGCTTACAATCCTTATTTACTTTCCAATTACGCGGGCCCAACCCTCAATTTGTACATCAGTGGGGCAGATATCCCAGCACTGGTAGATGTCGAGGGCGATGGCGACATGGATATTTTGACTTATCACATCAGTGGCGAATACCTGCAATACCACCAAAACCAAAGTCAAGAACTTTACGGGCATTCGGATTCACTTGTTTTCATCCTCAAAAATAGGTGTTGGGGCAAATACCGCGAAGATGTCACGAGCAATGCACTTTTTTTAAATGACACCAGTTCATACTGTACCGATGGGAATGTCACTAACCCTGAATTGAAACCCAACGAACAAGCCAAGGCACATGCAGGCTCTACGGTTTTGGCCCTTGACCTTGATCAGTCTGGCGTCTTAGATCTGGTGCTTGGCGATGTCGCATACGGCAATCTGGTGCGCCTCATGAATGGCGGTACGGCTCCCAATACGAATTCGCCAATGGTCAGCGCCGACTACAATTTTCCGAGCAATACCACTCCAGCCGATGTGCAGCTTTTTCCCGCGGCATTTAGTTTGGATATCGACTTCGATCAAAAGAAAGATTTATTGGTTGCGCCCAATGCCAACAATGTATCCGAGAATGAGCATAGCGTTTGGTATTACAAAAATTTGGGTACCAACCAAGCGCCTGTGTTTGTCTACCAAGACAACGATTGGCTCCAAGGCGACATGATTGACCACGGTTTGGGTTCGGCACCATTTTTATTCGATGTCAATGCCGACGGCCTCACCGATCTATTGGTGGCCAATTTCTTTGCCTACAAGCCGGTGCTCAACAAAGAGTCCAGAATTGCTTATTATCAGAATGTGGGTTCGGCCACTGCGCCATTTTTTGTATTGGTCGATCAAGACTTTTTAAACCTATCTGCTGCTAACTTAGGCCAGCGCTTCATCCCAACAATGGGCGATCTCAATGCCGATGGAAAGCCCGATTTGATAGTAGGTCGAGACAACGGGCAGTTGGCTTATTTTCTAAATACCAGTACAGGCACGAGTCCGAACTTTCAGTTGCAAACCAGCGCGCTTTTGGATGCCAACAACACCATTATTCAGGTGCCACTTTTTTCAGCGCCGCAACTATTTGATTACAATCAAGATGGCTTACTCGATTTAATGATCGGTCATAAAGGTGGATCGATACATTATTACCTCAATACGGGTTCAGTAGCGTCGCCTATCTTTACGCTAGAAACGACGCAATTAGGCGGTGTAAACGTGCAAAGCAACGGTCCGGATGGTTATGCGGTGCCGCACTTCTTTCGTTTTCAAGACACGACCTATCTGATGGTAGGGGCGCTCGATGGCCGAATCCATTTTTACGATAGCATTTCTACAGATCCGAGTGTTGTATTTCATGAGCGCAGTTCAGATTTTCTAGGTTTGAGTGCCCAAATTGGCGCTTATGCAGCCCCTGCAATCGGAAACCTAGACAACGATGCGCACCTCGAGCTTATTGTTGGGCAAGATGCAGGTGGTTTATTTTTGCTTGAGAACGAACCTGGTTCGGATCTCAGTATAGAAACTTTGGAGTTGCAGCCACTCCACGTTTATCCGAACCCTACTGCCGCTCAGCTGACAATTGCTGGCGTTCAAGGGGTTTGTAATGGCGCGTTATTTACGTTAACGGGTCAGCTTATCTATGCGCTTAAAGATGTCAGCGAAGGCTACACCCTTGACCTTTCTACCGTAGCTGTGGGCTCTTATTTTTTGCGTTTGACAAATGGGCAAAACGCGCTGGTCATCAAAAAATAATCAACTGATTTTTAACTCGAGTAGCTTGTTTCCATTGAGCTCGGCTTGCAGTACATCGCCAATTTGTATGGGTCCGACGCCTGCTGGTGTACCGGTGAAAATGAGGTCGCCGGTTTTGAGCGTCACAAACTGCGATACATACGCAATGATGGTGTCTATGCTAAAGATAAAATCTTTGGGGCGCCCAATTTGTCTGAGTTCACCGTTCTGAAACAACTTGAATTCAGCGTCGTCTAGATTGACCTCACTTTTTTCAATCCAGCTATTGGATAGCGGTGCGCTGTGGTCAAAACCTTTGGCTTTTTCCCAAGGCAAGCCATTTTCTTTGCACTGTTGTTGGATGTCTCTGGCAGTAAAATCGATGCCGAGCGTAAAATGCGTGTAGTATTTGTGGGCAAATTCAGGTGAGATGTGCTTGCCGACTTTTTCGATCCGGACCACGAGCTCGCATTCAAAGTGGAGGTCTTTGGTGAAGGCAGGGTAATAAAAATCTCCTTCTCTGAGTAAGGCGGTATCTGGTTTGAGAAAATAGAGGGGCTCGGTAGGGAGCGCGGCTTTCATTTCCTTGGCATGATCGGCATAATTGCGACCAATACAGATGATTTTCATGGCTTTTTGAATTTATTTTTCAATAATTCGAGCTTGTCTTCGATTTGTTGGGAGCTGTTGCCAGCTTTGATGCGCTCCATTTCTTTGCGCAATACTTGTTTGGTGTAGAGCGGAAAATCGGCCTCGAGCATCCAGCCGTAATAACCTGGTTCGAGTTTGAGTACTTGTGCAACGGTTTTGCCTTTGTGCTTGCCAAAATTGTAGCAAACCTCTTGGTTTTCGTCAAAGGCCAAGCGCCCAGCGAAGTCGGCTTGCTTGTTGCCCACTGTAGAAAACTTAGCTAGCCCAGCGATATCGCTGTCTAGATCTGGATATTTTTCGGTTTGCGCTTGCAAGACCTCTAAAGTGGCGAGGGTGTCGTAAAGGGCGTTGTGTGCGTTTTCGATTTGCTTGCCACAGTAGAACTGATAAGCTGCTGCCAACGTGCGTTGTTCCATTTTGTGGAAGATGTTTTGTACATCTACAAAATGACGTGCCCCTAAATCAAAATCAATCCCGCAGCGCAAGAGTTCCTCTGAGAGCACAGGAATATCGAATTTGTTGGAGTTGTAGCCCGCGAGGTCGGCGTCGCCAATGAATTCAAGTAGGCGAGGAGCGAGCGCTTCAAAGCCAGGGGCGTCTGCAACCATTTCGTTGCTGATGCCGTGAATAGCGGTGATTTCTTCCGGAATGGCTTGGCCAGGATTGACCAATTCATTGAAGGTTTCGCTGCGCCCGTCTGGGAAAAGTTTGATGACTGCCACTTGAACAATGCGGTCTTTGGTGATTTGAAGGCCGGTTGTTTCGAGGTCAAAAACACAAAGCGGGCGGACGAGTTGGAGCGCCATGCTTAGATGGTGGTTTCGGGATCAAAACCTTCGAGGTAGTCGGCTACGCGGCGCACAAACTGGCCTCCGAGCGCTCCGTCTACCACGCGGTGGTCATAGGAGTGCGACAAGAACATTTTGTGGCGTATGCCGATGAAGTCTCCTTCTGGTGTTTCGATCACGGCCGGAACTTTTCTGATGGCACCAAGTGCAAGAATGGCAACTTGTGGCTGATTGATGATCGGGGTGCCCATGACGTTGCCGAAGGTTCCGACGTTGGTAACGGTGTAGGTGCCTCCTTGGATATCTTCAGGCTTGAGTTTGTTGTTGCGTGCGTTGTTGGCCAGTTCGTTGACAGCTTTTGCCAAGCCAACGAGGTTCATGCGGTCTGCGTTTTTGATTACAGGAACGATGAGGTTGCCACTCGGTAAGGCAGCAGCCATTCCGATGTTGATGTCTTTGCGCTTGATGATGTTGGTGCCAGAAACCGATACGTTGATCATCGGGAAGTCTTTGATGGCTTTGGCCACCGCTTCCATGAAAATTGGCGTGTAGGTGAGGTTTTCACCTTCGCGTTTTTTGAATTCGTTTTTCATGCGCTCGCGCCATTTGACAATGGTAGTGACGTCTGCCTCTACATATGAAGTAACGTGCGGCGATACATGTACAGACATGATCATGTGGTCTGCGATGAGTTTGCGCATGCGGTCCATCTCGATGATTTCGTCTCCGCTATTTGGTACAACCACAGGCGCTTTGATGGCAGGCATGTTCGTGTTTGCCGCTGCTGCTTGTGCCGCAGGTGCGGGTGCTGCAGGTGTGCTTGCTGCCGCAGCAGGAGCTGCTGTTGGAGCAGGCGCACTGCCTCTTGTTTCCAAGAAGTTGAGCATGTCTTTTTTGGTGACGCGGCCTTCTTGACCTGTCCCTTGGATTGCGGCTAATTCTTGCGCGCTGATGTTTTCTTTTTGAGCAATGGTGCGTACAAGCGGCGAATAGAAACGGTCCGAACTGCCTTTTGCAATTGGAGCGTTTGTATTTGCAGGCGCGCTGCTAGTTGTTTCAACAACTGCTGGGGCAGCAGCAGCTGCTGCTGGTGCACTTGGAGCTGGTGCTGCGTCCGCAATAGCACCACCATCTGTAGATAAAATGGCAATGACGTCGCCAACTTGCGCCACTTGGTCTTTTTCAAATAGGATTTGCACCAAGGTGCCGGCTGCCTCTGAAGGGAGTTCGTTGTCTACTTTGTCGGTGGCAACTTCAACGAGCGGTTCGTCCAAGGCAACTGAATCGCCAATATTTTTGAGCCAATTGGTAATGGTTGCTTCTGTAACGCTTTCTCCCATTTTGGGAAGACGAATTTCTATTTGTGCCATGTGTTGAAAATTGATGTCGTTGATTTGCCTGCAAAATTAAGCAAATTCAGACAATTATTAGTGTGGTTCGTTGTCTAGCTGCCCGAGTTGCTTCCAGAGCGATGTAAGGTCGTGCCACGGGGTGTAGGATTTTGTATATATAAATGCTTGCAGTTCAGTTGGTTGCTCGTTATTTAATTTGGGTTGCAGGATGCAAAGTTTGCCTTTTCTGACGGCGTCAGTTTGAGGCTTTACACCAACAAAAGAATAGCGTCCGAGTAAAACCTGAAAAACATTTTTCAGGAACTGTTTTGGCTTCTGATAAGACCAAAATATGAATGGCGTTAAAAGCAAGAATATACTGGCAATAATGAGGTCGAGCAGGCGCTTGATGCGTTTATTTGCAGGCAACTGAAGGGCGTCAAAATGAATGTTGTAGTAGGCGCCAGCCTGATCGATCGAAGAACTGCCAATGAGGTAGCTTGCGTTGGGCTGGGCAATTTTGTATTCGAGGTCGAGGGTGGCGGTATCGGCCATGTACTGAATGATCTTGGATGCGCCGACATCTTGGGCCGAGAAAATCATTTCATTGAGTTGGTGCACCCGAATGATGTCTTCGAGTTGCGCGCTAGAATTTGTCGGGAGCGCGCTCACAGAAATTTGTTCAATTTGTTCAATTTCGGGATACGTTGCTTTGAGCAAACCGGCAATGCGCTCAAACTCTTCAGGGTTGGCTACAATACCAAAGCGTTTTTTGGGAAGCTTGCCAAAATCGATGCGTCCTTTGGTCAGGAGTTCTTTTGCAGACCGGGTCAGGTAAAAGGAAAGTAAAAATCCAACTGCGCCAAGAAGTATAAAGAGCCTTGAAAACTGCCATTCTTTCGGAAACAACGCATAAGCGACAAGAATTGTGATGGTGCCCAAAAAAGTGCTTTTCCAAATTTGCTGTACGCGTGTGCCGCGGTCGTAGAGGCCGAAAATCCAGGTACTAAAGACCCAAATGACAACATATGCAGGGCTTAACCAGGTGTAGGCCCATTCGGGAAAGAGAATTTGGTTTTGTTTCCATTGTTGGGCCAGTAGATATAAAAAACAAACGGATACCGTGGAGTCAATTGCAGGCCACAACAGGTTGGTTAGTAATCTTTTGAGAATAGAGGCGCTGGCCCTCAAGTAAATGGCCATGTGAATGGCAAAGGAGAAGATGCTTGCGTAGCGTGCAGAAAAGTGCTTCTTGGCAAAAATGACCATTGCGTTGTAAAACACAAAAACATAGTTCAGGGAACCTTTTTTAGTGCTCTCGCCTTTGTAGTGAATGATTTTCGTTTCGGGAAAATAGATATTGCTGTAGCCGCCTAGCTGAATGCGATAAGACAAATCGATGTCTTCGCCGTACATAAAGAAGGCTTCGTCGAGCAGCCCTACTTTGTCGAGCGTTTCCGAGCGCATCAGCATGAAAGCGCCACTCAAAACGTCTACTTCGTGAATTTGGTGTTCGTCGAGAAAACCTAGGTGGTACGTTCCAAATTTTTTGCTTTTCGGAAACAACTTAGAGAGTCCAAATATTTTATAAAACGATACAGCCGGTGTGGGTAGGCCGCGCTTTGATTCTGGTAAAAAGCGCCCTTTGCCATCGAGCATGCGCACGCCCATGCCTCCGGCTTTTGGGTGCGCATCCATGTAGGCCACACATTTGTCGAAGGTGTCTTGCTCCACGACGGTGTCGGGGTTGAGCAGCAAAACATAACGGGCCGAGCTGAGCTGTATGGCTTGGTTGTTGGCTTTTGAAAAGCCCACGTTATCTGTATTGGCAACAAGCCGAACGTTCGGGAATTTTTCTCGAACCAAAGCCACTGAACCATCGACACTATTGTTGTCCACAACAAATACCTCGATGCGCAAGTGTTGGCTCGCGGCAAAAACACTATTCAAACACTGCTCGAGAAAGTTCACTACATTGTAGTTGACAATCACGACACTGAGGTCAAAGTTGTGTTTGGAGGTCATTTTTGAGCGATGCAAGAGATTTCGATAGTCACATCAAGGGGCAAGCGCGAAACCTGAACCGTTTGGCGTGCGGGTGCTGTGCCATTAAAGTAGGCGGCATACACCTGATTCATGGCTTGAAATTCATTGAGGTCTTTCATGAAAATACTGACCATCACGACGTCGTCTGCAGTAAAGCCGGCTTCTTGTAGCAAGGCGTCGATGTTTTGGAGTACGCGGGTAGTAGCCATTTCGATGTTGTCTAGCTCGAGTAAACCCGTGACCGGATTCAGTGGTATCTGACCGCTGATATAAAGGGTGTCGCCCTTTAAGATGGCCTGACTGTAAGGGCCAACTGGTGCAGGTGCGTTGGGAATTTGAATCGGTTTTTTAGCTGCTGACATGTAGAGTCTTTGAATTTACTACTTTTGCAAAGTAACAAAAAACAAGCTACGTGAGGGTTCTTTTGATCGATTTTTATGACTCCTTTACGTTCAATCTTGCCCATTACCTCGAGGCAATGGACCTCCAGTTGAGCGTT
>JBEEKN010000044.1:0-23909 GCA_041168605.1 Bacteroidota bacterium
CGCGTTACGCATCCAGAAGAAATGCTTGAATTGGATCAAAAAATCAATGTGGTTATCCTCGATTTCGACGACGACAAAAAACGCATTGCACTTGGCTTGAAACAATTGCAACCACATCCATGGGATTCACTCGACACCAACCTTAACGTTGGCGACAAAGTCACTGGTAAAGTTGTTGTCATGGCAGACTACGGCGCATTCATCGAAATCGCTGCGGGTGTAGAAGGCTTGATCCACGTTTCAGAAATGAGCTGGTCACAACACCTTCGTTCTGCGCAAGACTTCCTCAAAATTGGCGACAGCGTAGAAGCAGTTGTGCTTACCCTTGACCGCGAAGAGCGCAAAATGTCATTGGGTATCAAACAACTCATGCCAGATCCATGGAACGACATCGAAATCAAATATGCAGTTGGTACACGCCACACAGCTAAAGTTCGCAACTTCACCAACTTCGGTGTATTTGTAGAACTCGAAGAAGGCGTTGACGGACTCATCCACATTTCTGACCTTTCTTGGCAGAAAAAAATCAAGCACCCATCTGAGTTCTGCAAAGTTGGCGATGCAATGGAAGTACTTGTTCTTGAAATCGACCGCGACAACCGTCGCATTTCTTTGGGTCACAAACAACTCGAAGAAAATCCTTGGGATGTATTTGAAAACACATTCTCTGAAGGAAGCGTACACAGCGGTACGATCATCGATATGAAAGACAAATCAGGTATCGTTGCTTTACCTTACGGTGTAGAAGGTATCTGTCCTTCTAAGCACCTTCGCAAAGAAGATGGTTCGAACGCGAAAGTTGAAGACACCCTTGACTTCAAAGTCATTGAATTCAACAAAGACGCTAAGAAAATCGTTTTGTCTCACACACGTCTTTTCGAAGAAGGTGAAGACAAACCATCTACTCCAAGCAAAGGTGGTAAGAAACCAAGTGGTAATTCTACCGACCAAGCAGTTAAAGCGATCAACCAAAGCGCAGAGAAATCTACACTTGGTGACCTCGATGCACTTGCTGAATTGAAAGAAAAAATGGAGCGTGGCGAATAAGCCCTTCTAAATCCAATGAAAGGGGGCTTCGGCCCCCTTTTTTATTGCCGTCTTTCTCAAATTTATACTTAACTTTAGCGCCTGAAAGATGGGAACAAATCAAATTTCAACAACCGTAAAAGATATTTTTGCCGCCTACCTCGAGCAAAATGGCCACCGCAAAACTCCGGAACGCTTTGCCATACTCGCAGAAATCTACGCTTACGACGGTCACTTTGATGTAGAGTCGCTCTACATCAAAATGAAGAACCACAACTACCGCGTCTCGCGCGCCACACTTTACAACACCATCGAACTCCTCTTGGCTTGCAATTTGGTCAGAAAACACCAGTTCGGCAAAAACTTGGCGCAATTTGAAAGATCGCACGCATCCAAACAGCACGACCACCTCATTATCACCGACACCGGTGAGGTCATTGAATTTTGTGACCCCAGAATTCAACAGATCAAAGCAACCATTGAAGAACTTTTCGGTGTAGATGTCCAACACCACTCGCTCTATTTTTACGGTATTAAAAAAAACAAGCTCGACTAATGGAAGTACAGGTTTTACAAAACGGACCCTTGAGTATCCTCAAGTTGCAAGGCCGCTTTTTTACGGAAAGTGACCGCGAAAACGCCATCGAACACCTCGACCAAATTGACAACTGGAACTTAGTCATCGATCTATCGGAGCTCGAATACATCAATTCCACGGGCATCGCCTTTTTAGTCAAGACGCTCACACGCTCTAGACTCAACCTCGGCGACACCGTGCTATACCAACCAAACACACAACTCAATAAAATATTTGAACTGACCCGTATGGAACACATATTTGGGATTTTTCAAGATTTCGAACAAATTAAAAAGTTTTTTGAACAAGTATCATGAAGGTAGACGTACTATTAGGCTTACAATGGGGAGATGAAGGCAAAGGAAAAATTGTCGATGTACTCACTCCTTCTTACGACATCATCGCCAGGTTTCAAGGAGGGCCAAATGCAGGCCACACACTAGAGTTTGAAGGCATCAAACACGTTTTACACACCATTCCATCTGGTATTTTTCATCCGAACGTGATCAACCTTGTGGGCAACGGCGTCGTGATTGACCCTGTGGTATTTAGCGCAGAACTCGACAAACTCAAGCCTTTCGGCATTGACTTCAGCTCGCGTCTCTTGCTTTCCAAAAAAGCACACTTGATTTTGCCGACACACAAATTGCTAGATGCTGCTTCGGAGCAAGCCAAAGGCAAAGACAAAATCGGTTCTACCCTCAAAGGTATCGGGCCAACCTACATGGACAAAACAGGCCGAAACGGTTTGCGCGTCGGAGACATCTTCTCGCCAAACTTCATGGACAAATACAAAGCCTTAGTCGAAAAACACGAAGGCATTCTTGTTCACCACAAAGATTTCACCTACGACTTAGCTGCGCTCGAACAACCTTGGTTTGCGGCTATTGAAGTACTCAAAACATTGCAAGCAGTAGACTCCGAGCACTACCTCAATCACGCACTGCAAAACGGCAAAAAAGTATTGGCAGAAGGCGCACAAGGCACCATGCTCGACATCGATTTTGGCACTTACCCCTTCGTCACTTCATCTAATACCGTTACAGCAGGAACTTGCACTGGCTTGGGGATTGCCCCGACAAAAATCGGTTCAGTAATCGGTATTTTCAAAGCATACTGTACCCGCGTGGGCAGTGGCCCCTTCCCTACCGAACTCAACGATGCCGTTGGCGAACTCATCCGCAAAGAAGGCAATGAATTTGGCGCCACTACCGGCAGACCACGTCGTTGCGGTTGGCTAGACCTCGTGCAGTTGCGCTATGCGATCATGGTCAATGGCGTCACCGAACTTGCCATGATGAAAAGCGATGTACTTGGTATTTTTGAGCACATCAACGTCTGTACGCACTACCTCATTAACGGTGAAAAAGTAACTGATTTCCCTTACGACGTCACCGACCTCGACATCGAACCCGTATACGAACAACTCGAAGGATGGCATTGCGACCTCACCGAACTCGAAGACTTTGTAACTGCTCCGGCACCACTCAAAGACTACGTCACGTATTTGCAAGCACAATTAAACGTTCCTATTCGCGTTATTTCTGTTGGGCCAGACCGCAAACAGACGCTTCAAAACTAACATGAAACAAACCATCAGTAACCGAATTGCAATCCTTTGTGGTGCCTTTCTGTTATTGACGCAAGTTTTCAGTCAGGGGCAACTCCAATTGCTTCCGGGTACACAAAAGATTTACGCCATCCAAAATGGTGTGCACCGCTTGGTGGGCACTGTCAGTTTTGCGTATCAAGGCAATACCATGTACTGCGATTCAGCACATTACAACGAAAAAGCCAAGCATGTGCGCGCTTATGGTAACGTCCACATCCAAAAAAATGGCATCAATTTATACGCCGACTCTATTTTTTACGCCGAGCAGCAGAAATACGCCAAACTTTGGGGGCATGTCAAAGCCCGAGACAACGCCTACAAAATGTCGGCAGACTCCATGGACTACGACGCCAAAAAAGGGCGCGCCATTTTCAGGAGTGCCGGTAAAATCGAATCTACGCTCTCAGACGAACGCATCACTTGCCAACGCGGCTATTTTTATCCGGCCAACGGTTCTTTCTTTTTCAGTGGAAAGGTTCATTATACCAAAGCCGACCTCGATGTCAAGACCGACACCCTGCAATTTGCCTACGAACAACAAAAACTCTACTTTTTAGGCCAAACACAATTGCGCAACGACAGCACACAAATTTATTGTCAAAAAGGTTGGTACGACGTTCAAACGGAAGCGGGCGCACTCTATAAACATGCCGAGATTTACCAAAAAAACTACATCATCAAAGGCGACACCCTGCTGATCAATACCAAAATGAATGATTACGAAGGTCGGGGGGCAGTTTATTTCAAAGACCTCGACCAACAACTCGCTCTACTCGGGCAGCGCGCTATTTTCAGCGATACCAAACACATGGCTTATGTGACCGGGGAGAGTTTAGGCTTTCTCAAATACCAAGCCGATACACTATACTTTCATGCCGATACGCTCTTTCTCGAAAGAGATTCACTCAATCGGTCGCAGTTTTTAAAAGCGAACAAAAATTTCCGTTTCCTACACCCCGACCTTCAAGGAATTTCAGACAGCACAAACTTTTCCTTTGCGCAACAAGTACTCAGTATGTCTTCACATCCTATTTTATGGGCGCAAACGGGTGAATTGAAAAGTGAAAATGCACAGGTCTTTTTCAAAGATTCAATTTTAGAACATATCGAACTGAATAAAAAAGCCACCATTTTACTAGCACTTCAGAGCGATAGCTTGTTCAACCAGATGGCAGCGGCAAAGATTGTAGCGCATTTTGACAGCAGCGGAGCACTCAAACGCGTAGATGCCACTGGCCAAGCCTGGACTATTTTTTACCCCATTTCTGAGCAAAAAATAAACGATACACTTGTACAAATGCAGCGCGAAGGCCTCAACCGTTTATTTGCAGAAAAACTAAGTGTTGAGCTGCAGGCAGGTGAAGTGAAGGAAATCACCTATTTTGATCAGCCGGACGGCATCTTTTTTCCGATGGACCAGATCGATACCAAAGAAAAATACATCAAGGGATTTCAATGGAACCCTGGGCTAAGGCCTAAAAACGCAACCGAATTGCGTAAAGATATCAACTGAGTTCTTCGGAATCCACGGCGGCATCCCAGCGCGTCACGCTTTTGACCCCTTCCACTTGCTCAAACTTGCGCGTCAATTGTTCAAGCTGAGCGGTGTCGTAGACCAAGACTTTAATGCGGCCTTCAAAAACACCATCGTTGGTTTCAAACGAAATGCTTTTCATATTGATGTTGTTCTGCTTGGAAATGATTTCGGTGAGCCGATTGACCAAACCAAGTTGATCGATTCCGATGATGCGAATGGCCGCCACGCGCTCCACGAGTGCGCTACTTTGCCAACGGGCCTTGAGGCAGCGATAAGCCAATTTAGAAAGCAAATGAACCGCATTGGGGCAATTGAAACGGTGGATTTTAATGCCAGATGAAATGGTGATGAAGCCAAAAATGGAATCGCCCGGAATGGGACTGCAGCACTTAGCAAGTGTGTAGTCAAAGCCTTTGAAATCCTCGCCAATGATGATGGTATCGGTATCGGTATTGATGCCCTCGTTGAGGAGGTCTTCGTCGGAGCCTTTGATTTTCTTCGAGCGAATTTTGCGTTCCACCACGATATTACCGCCTACCACATTGAACTCGCGCAGTTGGGTGAGGTCAATTTTTCCTTTGGCAATTTTGTAATAGAAATTGGTAGTGGTATCGATGTGAAAATGCTTTTCTAAAGCACGGATGTTTTCGGGGGTATTGCGGATGTTGTGTTGTTTGAACTTGCGCTCCAAGATTTCTTTGCCATCGGCCGCAACAATTTTGTGCGCTTCGTTGAGCGCTTGCTTGATGCGCTGCTTGGCTTTTGCAGAAACCACAAAGCGCAGCCATTCGTCGTTAGGCTTTTGCTTGTTGGAGGTCAGGATTTCTAATTGATCGCCGTTCTGCAGTTCGTAGCTGAGCGGCACCAAACGGTTGTTGACTTTTGCACCAATGCATTTGTTGCCAATTTGGGTATGGATATCGTAGGCAAAGTCTAGGATGGTAGAACCCGTTGGCAACACGCGCAATTCACCTTTTGGCGTAAAGACGTAAATTTCGTCATTGAATAAATTGAGCTTGAAGTCATTGACGAAGTCTAGGGCACTGCTATCTGGGTTGTCTAGCAATTCGCGTATTTCGGCAATCCAGCGGTCGAATTTGTTGGTCTCGGAGTTGGATTCTTTGTATTTGTAGTGAGCGGCCAGACCGTGTTCGGCGATGTCGTCCATGCGCTTGCTGCGGATTTGTACCTCCACCCAACGGCCTTGCGGCGACATCACGGTGGTGTGCAAAGATTCGTAACCATTGGCTCTTGGTGTAGACACCCAATCTCGCAAACGCTCTGGGCTCGGCTGGTAATAGTCTGTTACAACGGAGTAGACGCGCCAGCAATCTGATTTTTCGCGTTCGTGGGGCGTATCGAGAATGACGCGCAAGGCAAATACATCAAAAACTTCTTCAAAAGGAACGTCTTTGGTTTGCATTTTGCGCCAAATCGAGGAAATAGATTTGGTGCGCGCCTTGATGTCAAAATTGTAGCCTTGCGCCTGCAGTTCGGTTCGGATAGGCGCTACAAAACGTCTAATGAAACGATTTCTGACATCTTGTGTAGACTTCAGCTTGCCTTCAATTTGCTCATAAACCTCAGGCTCACAGTATTTCATGGAGAGGTCTTCGAGTTCAGACTTGACGGGATACAAACCCAAGCGGTGCGCAAGCGGCGCGTATAAAAATTTGGTCTCGGAAGCAATTTTGAGTTGTTTCTCGGGCTTCATGCTTGAAAGCGTGCGCATGTTGTGCAAGCGATCGGCTAACTTGACAAGTACCACCCGAAAATCATCGGAGATCGTGAGGATCATTTTGCGGAAGTTTTCCGCTTGAATAGAGGTGTTTTCGTCAAAGACCTCCGGAATTTTGGTCAGGCCATCGATGATCTTGCGCACTGTGGCGCCAAATAAATCTTCGATGTCTTGAAGGGTAATGTGGGTATCTTCTACGGTATCGTGCAAAAGCGCACAAACCACAGCAGTAGGCTCCAAGCCCATTTCTTCGGCACAAATGCGCGCCACAGCGATGGGATGATAAATATAAGGCTCGCCAGATTTTCGGCGCATGTCTTTGTGCGCTTCTAAAGCGATGTCAAAGGCCTTGCGAATGAGTTTGGTTTCGTCGCGGCTGCGGTCTTTGGTGGCACGCAACAAACCCTTGAACGCATTGAGAATCTCTATACGCTCTTGTTCTAGATCGATGGGTGTCTGACCGTCGTACTGCATTAATTGGCAGGTAGCAATAAACTTCTGACTTCGCCAAATCCGATTTTGACACCGTTTTGCTCACAAAAACCGCGCATAATGACGGTGTCGTGGTCTTGGATGAAGCGGCGTTCTGAGCCATCAGGCATTTGAATCGGTTTGGTGCCTTTCCAGGCGAGCTCTAGCATAGAACCGTAAGAGTCTGGCGTTGGGCCGGAGATGGTTCCGGAGCCCATTAAATCTCCGCAGCGCACATTACAACCATTGACGGTGTGGTGTGCGAGTTGCTGAGACATATTCCAGTACATGTATTTGAAATTGGAACGGCTCACCACGTGTGCAGGGCAGGCCGGCGCTTCAATAGCAACTTCTAAATTGATGTCATAAGATTTGTGACCTTCAAATTGCAAATAAGACAAGACCTCAGGATCTTGGGCTGGTGTTGGGCAAGCGAAAGGCTCTAGTGCGTCTAAAGTGACGATCCAGCAAGACATAGAAGAGGCAAAGTTTTTGGCCAAAAACGGCCCAAGCGGAACGTATTCCCATTTTTGGATATCGCGCGCAGACCAATCATTGAAAAGACACAAGCCAAAGATGTAGTCTTCGGCTTCTGAAGTTGAAATGCTTTGCCCGAGTGGTTTGCCGTCAAAAGTGATGAAGCCCATTTCGAGTTCGAAGTCTATTTGTCGGGAAGGTGCAAAAATTGGCGCCGCGTGGTCGTCTGGTTTGATTTGGCCTTTCGGACGCACCACAGGGTGGTCAGAAGCAATGACAGAAGACGCGCGCCCATGGTAGCCAACAGGAATCCAGAGCCAGTTGGGCAACAACGCATTGGCGGGGTCTCTGAACATGACACCCACGTTGGTGGCGTGTTCTTTGGAAGAATAAAAATCGGTGTAGTCGCCAATTTGAACCGGCAAAGACATCGTGACCTCCGCTACTGGAATCAGCGCTTGGTGCTGGCTTGAATTGTGCTGAAAAGTCGTGTTTTCAATCGAAAGCAATTCTGCAATGCGATTGCGCAAGGCACGCGTGGCTAATTTGCCATGACGCATCATGGGGTTGAGGAAATCTTGATTGAAATCGGTAGCCGCAAAACTGAGGTCGGCAAAGTAAGCGAATTGTGCCATTTGAGAGAGGTCCAGGACGAAATCGCCGATGCGCACCCCTACTCTTTTTGGCGACGTTGCAGTTTGAAAAATACCGAAGGGTAGATTTTGAATCGGAAACTCTGAATCGGCAGCCACTGCTACCCAAGAACGCAAAGCAGGATTGTTGGCAATAATTTGCATAGGAATTGGTTTAAACGTTGAAACGGAAGTGCATGATGTCGCCATCTTCCACGATGTACTCTTTGCCTTCTACTTTGAATTTGCCCGCTTCTTTGACGGCGCTTTCCGAACCGTACTGAATGTAGTCGTTGTATTTCATGACTTCTGCGCGGATAAACCCTTTTTCGAAATCGGTGTGAATGACACTTGCTGCCTGAGGAGCAGTCATGCCTTTATGGATGGTCCAGGCGCGGACTTCTTTGACACCTGCCGTAAAGTAAGTTTGCAAGTTGAGCAAGTGATAGGCTTGGCGAATGAGGCGATTGACACCCGGCTCTTCTAGGCCGAGTTCTTCTAAGAACATCTGACGCTCTTCGTAGGTTTCTAGTTCGGTGATATCTGCTTCAATTTTGGCCCCAATGACCAAAACTTCTGCATTTTCTGCAGCAACAGCCGCCTTGACGCGCTCTACATATTCATTGCCACTTTTGACAGATGCTTCGTCTACGTTGCATACGTACATAACGGGCTTCGAGGTGATGAGATTGAAACAATGGATGATGTCCATTTCTTCTGTTGAGAAGCCCAAACCACGAACCGAAAGCCCTTGCTCGAGACCCGCTTTGATGCGCAGTGCCAATTCGTTTTCTTTGACGGCGTCTTTGTCTCCGGATTTGATGACGCGAGACAAGCTTTGTATTTTTTTATCGATGGTTTCGAAATCTTTGAGTTGGAGCTCGATGTCGATGATTTCTTTGTCGCGGATGGGGTCTACGCTGCCGTCGACGTGAATGATATTGCCGTCGTCGAAGCAACGCAAAACGTGTAAAATAGCGTCGGTTTCGCGGATATTTGCCAAAAACTGATTGCCCAGGCCTTCACCTTTTGACGCACCTTTGACCAATCCTGCGATATCGACGATTTCCATGGTTGTCGGGACCACGCGCTCAGGATTGACGAGTTCTTCTAGTTTCTCCAAGCGTGGATCTGGAACCGAGGTGGTGCCGAGGTTGGGTTCGATGGTACAAAAAGGAAAGTTTGCGGACTGCGCTTTGGCGTTCGACAAACAGTTAAATAAAGTTGATTTTCCGACGTTCGGCAAGCCGACGATTCCGCATTTTAAAGCCATTTTCTGTGTTTGTTAGATCAAGTGGCAAAGATAGCCAAAAGCGGCGTGCTTCGGCTGATTTTTGGTATTTTTACGCAAATTCACATCATGAAATACACCGGGATTCTATTTGTTTTTTCTTTCTTTTTGACGCAAATCAGTGCACAAGATAGCCTTTGGATCAGACGGATCTACGACGAAGCGCTCTTGCGCGGACAAGCCCACGAGAATTTGCGCCAGCTCTGCAAGGACATCGGCCCGCGCCTCTCCGGCTCCGCACAAGCACAAATGGCCGTCGATTGGAGCTATGAAAAGATGAACTCTTATCATTTTGATGCCGTCAAAAAACAAGAAATCACGGTGCCGCATTGGGAACGCGGAACAACAGAAAGCGCTTGGTACAAGTCAATAAATAAATATGAACCCGTACACAAACTCCATTTGCTCGCGCTTGGAGGTTCTATCGGTACCAACGGATTATTAGAAGCTGAAGTCATCGAATTTAAAACCTTAACAGATTTAAAAAATGCCAAGCGAAAAGATGTCGAAGGCAAAATTGTGTTCTTGAATCAACCCATGGACGCCGCCCAAATCCAGACCTTCAAAGCATATGGCGCTTGCTACGCGATCCGAGGCAATGGCGCGGTGGAAGCGGGCAAACTCGGTGCCAAGGCGGTTGTGATTCGCTCGTTGGGTTTGCCCATCGATGCGCATCCGCACACGGGCTCTATGCACTACGAAAAAGACATTCCTAAAATTCCTGCAGCTGCCTTGGCCACAAAAGATGCAGATGCGCTGTCTGCCGCCCTGCAAGCTGGAAAAGTGCGCTTTTATTTGGAAATGGATTGTCGTGACTTTCCAGACGCTACTTCTTACAACGTCATGGCCGAATTGAAAGGCAGTAAGTTTCCAGACCAAATCATTACCATCGGCGGGCACCTCGACTCCTGGGACACCGGCGAAGGTGCGCACGACGACGGCGCGGGCGTGATCCATTGCTTAGAAGCCTTGCGCATCCTCAACGAATTGGGCTGGCAACCCACCCACACCATAAGAGTCGTGTTTTTTATGAACGAAGAAAACGGAAACCAAGGCGGTAAGCAATATGCTACTTGGTGCTTGGCAAATGGTGAAAAACAAATTGCCGCCCTCGAAAGCGACAGAGGTGGCTTTGCCCCGCGCGGATTTGGGCTAGATGGCCCAGAGCAATACCTGAACTTACTTCAAAGCTTTGAACCCGTTTTGCGTTCGTACGACCTTCATGTATTTGAAAAAGGATACGGCGGCGTGGATATCGGTCCGCTCAAAGACGCGTATCCGGGCATTCCACTTTTTGGCTTCGTACCCGACTCTCAGCGCTATTTCGACTACCACCACGCACCTTCTGATGTTTTTGAATCGGTCAATAAGCGCGAGCTCGAACTCGGCGCTGCAGCCATTGCTTGTTTTGTCTATTTATTCGATCAGAAACTCTAGTTTAGGTTCTTATGTGCGGCATTTCCGGACTTCATCATAAACTTTCTACCCCAACACCAGCGGGCGAGGCCATTCTAAATCTTATGAATGAGACCTTGCTGCACCGTGGTCCTGACGGTTCTGGCCTCAAATGGATGACCAATGTAAATTTCGGCTTAGCGCATCGCAGATTGGCCATCATCGACTTAACGCCTGCAGGAGCGCAACCGATGTGTATTGATGAGCGCTATTGGCTGAGTTTCAATGGTGAAATTTACAATTACATAGAGCTGCGCACCGAGCTCCTCGCCTTGGGCGCTCGTTTTCAGAGTGCCTCTGACGCCGAAGTATTGCTCCAAGCTTATATTTATTGGGGAGCAGACTGCCTGCAGCGCTTCAATGGCATGTGGGCTTTCGCCATTTTTGATACTGAGCAGCAAACTTTATTTTGTGCCCGCGACCCCTACGGCGTCAAGCCCTTTTATTACCTAGACAACGAAGCGCATTTTGGCTTTGCTTCTGAAATCAAAGCGCTCTTAAAAATACCCAGCTACCAACCTATTGCCAACCGCAAGGCACTGCTCGACTTCTTTGCCAATAGCAAGATAGAGCGCCAAGAAGAAGGTTTTTTCAAGGGCATCAAAGAATTGCAGCCAGGCCATATATTGCGATACCAACTCGCGAGTCAAACACTCGACATCAAGAGGTACCATCACCCGAGCGCCAGCAAGGAACCCACAAGCGCGCCAAACTTAAGGCAAACTTTGGAGCAAGCGGTGTCTTTGCGTTTGCGCGCCGATGTGCCGCTGGGCTTTTGCCTCTCTGGCGGCTTAGATTCCAGCACGCTGCTCTATTTAGCGGCTCAAATTCAGCAACAAACAAGCGTAAGCGCACTCAGCGGTGGCCTGCATGCTTTTACGGCTGTTCATGACTCGCCGCTAGACGAGCGCGCCTGGGCAGCCCAAATGATCGAACACACCAGCGCCACTTGGCATACCACTGAACTCAACAGCACCCAACTGCTAGAAGCCTTGCCTCAACTGATTTACCACCAAGATATTCCGCTGCTGAGCACGAGTACTTTTGCCCAAAGCAGCGTCATGCAAAGTGCAGCCCAGCAAGGCATTAAGATCTTAATTGACGGTCAAGGTGGCGACGAACTCTTTGCGGGTTATCAGGTTTTTTATCCTACTTTTTTCAAGGAATTGTTTTGGAGCGGTCGCTGGGGTCGTTTTGTCAAAGAATGGCAGCAGCTCGGCAATTCGCCGAGTTCCAAAAAATACATCGTCAAGGAATGGGGAAAAGACCTCTTGAGTTTGCTGCCGCAAGCACTACAAAAGAAAATATGGCGCGCTGGGCCAGCCACAAACGCCTACCTGACCACAGATGGTTTTGTGGTGCGCAAACGCTTTTCTAAGCTCCAAGCGCACTTGGCCTATTTTTGCCAAGATAACGAACTCAAAAGCTTGCTACGCTGGGAAGACCGCTGCTCGATGCAATACAGCATTGAGTCGCGCACACCTTTTGCAGACGATACCGAGCTCATGGCGCAAGCGCGCTCCTTGAAAGCCACCGACCTGATCCACGACGGTTGGTCCAAATTTAAATTGAGAAAAGCGCTAGACGGAGAACTACCTTCAAGCATCTCTTGGCGCCGAGACAAAAAAGGCTTTTCCGTACCCGAAAGCCAATGGCTCATGGAAACCGCCGCATTTTGGCAAGAGCAGATCAGCTCGAAAGCCCATTTAGACGAAAGTCAGTTGCTTCAAAAGGAAGCGCTCAGCAAAGCATTGCCTCGGATCTTCTCCTCTTCAGCATTTGCTAGCGAACAGAATTTTGTTTTTAGATATGTGAGCTATTTAATTTGGCTTGAGCAGTTTAACATCAAGCACTTCGATTAAATATTTACATTTTTTAGCCCGAGCTCAAACTGCCTATTGGGCAACGCATTGATCTGAATTGCACTGGCCTCTACACCTTCTGGTAAATAAACCGCACAGAGTGCGTGCTTGACCAAATACAGGTTTTGATGCAGTTCTTTGGGCAAGGCCCGGTAAATACCTAAGAGCACTTCGTAGCGCGGATACTCGCCATCGGACTTCGCATCGTGCCAAACTAAAATAGACTTTTCTGTTTTGCGCAAGCGCAGGGCTGTTTCGGTATCTCTCTGCACCGCTTCAGTGGAGTGGTCGCCGTCGATAAAAATGAGGTCGCAATTCTGCTGAAAAGGCGTCCAGTCAAAGGTTGCGGAATCCCCAAAAAGGTGCTGCACGTTGGCTAAGTCTTTTGAAAAAAAGCGATGCGAATCGATATACGCCTGACTCATGCCCATTTGCAAAAGTGTTTGATCGGGCAAATTGAGCGTAAATACTTCCTTGACGTAAGGCGACACATTGGCAGCGCTCTCCCCTCTCCAGGTGCCAATCTCTAAATAGGTTTCAACTTGGTATTTGCGACACGCTAATTGCAAAAAAGCAAAGTCGGTGACCATAGACGAGCCCGATAAAAAGGCATAAGGAGCAATGGTGAGCTGCTGCGCCTCGGGCCACCCAAAAGGATCCATTTGCTGAAGTTTGATATGTGGAAACTCCTTTTCAAAAGCATGCTGCAGCACTTCTTCATCCTTTAGGATCAAATTCAAAAGCGCAGGCCTTTGTAGGATGAGCCCAAGGGCTTTGAGTAATTTACTGACTTTATTCATAGCTCTACTTGCGCCAACTCACGCGCATTTGGTTAAATAATTGAATGAACTCCGCTTTGCGCGGAAAAAGAGAAAATTTGGCGCCGTCTTTCAAAAAATAACGCAATACCACAAGACTTGTGGCTGCATAAGAAATACTTGCGGCTAGCGCTGCGCCAACGGCACCATAAGTGGGTATCAACAGGACAGAAGCACCTAAACTCAATAGCAAGCCCACGCCTGAAGCCAGCGCATTGACGCTATAGCGCCCGTGACCAGAAAAATAATGCCCCACTACCAACGCATAAGTAAAAATCCAGACACCCGGCGCAAGCGCCCACATCAAGGCTTGTAAACCTCCGAAGTCTGGTCCAAAAACGAGTTGGTAAAAAGCGGACGGCAGCGCCAAGAAAAACAAGACACCCACCAAAGCCGCCAACATGCCAAAACGGGTTAGTTTTTCGGTCAATTGAATGGTGTAGTTTTGGTCTTGGGCATTGGAAATGACGGCGTACTGCCATAAGGAAATACTCGTGGCGATGAGCCAGATAGATTCTGTGATAGAACTCGCATTTGAAAACACCCCAACGGCTGCCTCGCCTTTGTATTGCTCTAAAATGTAATAACTCGCTCTAAAACTCAGCAGTTGCAAGACATGCGCCAACTGGTTATAAAAACCAAGCGCAAACATGTTTTTCCAAATAGCAAGCCAAGTGCTGCTCGTTGTTTGCTGCTTTGGAAAGTATTTTAACAAGCCTAATACACTTATGATCAAAGAACTGACGTAAGCTACATAAAGTGCCACTTCATATTTTAACTCTCCTTTTAAATACCACTGTGCTCCACAGGTAACGAAGGTCAGTAAGGGAATGGAAAGCGCTATGAGGTTGTATATCTTGAGCCTTTGCTGGCCCAACAACAAAGCAGAATGCACCGAACCTGTCGCACTAATTGCACTCAAGACCACCACATGCATTAAATAAGTCATTGGAAAAACATCCATAAGCCACAAGCAAACAAACGCAGTGCAACTGACAAAAACAATCCAAATATAGGATGCGCCAAGGAGCCCAAGCCAGGCAAATCTAGAAGATAAATACACAAGTGCCGCACCACCCACTAATGAATCAAAAATGGTAAGAATGGCAATGGAGGTCAGTAGCAAACTTTGCTCTCCCTTACCTTCCGCACCTGTGAGTTGAGAAAAAAGAATGACCAATCCTAGGTTGAGCAGTGCCGAGAGCACCCTTACGCCAAAATTGCCAAAAATACTACGCCACATCTTTGTTGAGCACCGATTGATAGGCCTCTAAAAACAAACCTGCAACGGCTGTTGGGCTATATTTTTGCAGCGCTACTTGATGGAGTTCTTGCGCTACATATTGGCGTTGCTGGATTTCAATCATGGCAGCTAATAGCGCTTGTTCATTTTCGGAAGCGACTAAAATGCCATTACTGTCGTTGATGAGCTCCGCGACACCACCCACTTGTGTTGAAATCATGGGCGTACCCGTAGAGAGCGCTTCTAACAAGACGCAGGGTAAATTTTCAAAGCGGCTACTCAAGACCAACGCATCGGCAAACTGGAGCATCGCTGCCACACCCGCGCTGTCTTGGCGGCCATGAAAGTGAATGGAGTTTGCAAACTCAAAACCTTTGATCAGTTTGGCGTAGGCATTGTAATCGCCGTCGGAAATGACGTGCAACTCTACTTTGGTTTGCTGTTTTTTGAGTTGATAAAAAGCGCGCAATAACAAATGAAAATTCTTTTGCTCGGGGTCTAGCGAAGAAATATGCACAAAGCGGTAGACGCCGTGTGGGCGCTTTTCTACGGGCGTAAAAACCAACGGATCAACCACATTTGGCACTACCTTCATTGGTGCATTGATGCCAAAGCGTTGCATGGCGGCTGCCAAATCTAATGAGACCGGCATAATGAGATTCGCTTTTTTGCCAATCCAGCGCAAAAAGAACTGCTGAAAACGCGTGGGCTGTGGATCGGCAGCTTCATGGTAGCAGGTCCAGTGTTCGGTAAAGAGCAGCGGAATGCGCCACCTGAGCTTCAGTAAAAGACCAACCAAGCCAATGGGAAACAACACGTTGGCATGAATGAGATCCGGTTTGGCGAGTTTGGTTTGACCTACAAACTTCCAGTAGGTGGAGAAAATTTTAAGGTAGTTGAGTACTAAACCAAAGAAGAAAACTTCGCTTTTTGGAATGTAGACCAAATGCGCTTCATAAGGTGCAGCTACCGCCTCGTGGGTAATCTTTTGATGCGTCGGGCTCAAAACAACATGCACCAGCGCCACATCGGCGATTTGCTGTGCAGCGAGGATGTGCTGTTGTACGAAGTTGCCTTCGGTTGGCTTGAGTACAGTGGGGTACCAACTGGAAATAAACAATACTTTAGGCCGCACTTGCATAGGTTGAATTTACAGATTCTTTTGATACACTTCTTCGATTTGTTGGAGCGCGTAGTCGATTTCTTCTTTTGTTGTGAAACGAGAAAAAGAGAAGCGTGCATTTGGCCTGTTCATGTTGGCACCAATTCCTTCTAATACATGTGATCCTTTTGCCGCACCAGAAGTACAAGCCGAACCACCACTCACTGCAACGCCTTTTAAATCAAGTGTAAATAACAAAAGACCGGCTTTAGGTGTGGCTGGCAAACAGACATTGAGTACGGTATAAAGCGCCTTCTCGTAGGAAGTTTCACCGTGGAAAAGCACCTCTGGAAAAAGCGCTTGTAAACGGGTGATCATGTAGTTTTTTAAATTCCATACATG
Organism: Bacteroidota bacterium; assembly: GCA_041168605.1. Lineage (GTDB taxonomy): Bacteria > Bacteroidota > Bacteroidia > Flavobacteriales_D > Crocinitomicaceae > UBA952. The sequence goes on from JBEEKN010000044.1 coordinate 16,244, forward strand.
GTTTTGATGTGCTTCGAGGTCGGTGTAGGCCAGTTCAATCGCTTTGGCCAAACCAACAACACCTGCGATGTTTTCGGTGCCGCCGCGCAAACCGCGCTCTTGCGAACCGCCGTGTATGAGCGGATTGACCCGTGTTTTTTTATTGACATATAAGAACCCAATGCCTTTAGGACCATGAAATTTATGGGCGGCACAGGTAATGAAATCGATATCGAGCGCTGCCAAATCAAAATGGTAGTGCCCCATCGTTTGAACGGTGTCGGAGTGGAAATAAGCGCCGTACTGACGACACAATTTGGCCACAGAAGCCAAGGGCAATAACGTTGCAATTTCGTTATTGGCGTGCATCAGCGAAACAATAGTAGGCGTTGGCTCTAGTAAAAACTGCTCGAGCTCTTGCAAAGAAATATTGCCCTTTGGGTCTAGAGTGAGGTAAACAACCTCAATACCATCGGAAACCTTCAAGGCCTCAGCGGTGTGCCCAACGGCATGGTGTTCAATTGCCGAAGTAATGATGCGCTTGACGCCAAGCTGCGTAACCGCCGAATGCAAAGCCATGTTGTCGGCTTCTGTACCGCCCGACGTAAAGATGAGCTCAGAAGGCGCACAATGGAGCACTTGGGCAATACTGCGTCTTGAATTTTCTAAAAGCGCCTTGGCCTGACGACCAAAAGCGTGCGTGGAGGATGGATTCCCAAAGTTATGATACAATACCGGGATCATGGCTTCTACCACCTCTGGCGCAACAGGTGTGGTGGCGGCGTTGTCAAGATAGACGTTCATTCAATCTGTTTTGCCACGAAGATACTAAAATTAGTTTGCTTATCTTTGAGTAATGAATGCTCCGCTCGCAGAACGCATGCGCCCACAGACGCTCGATCAATATATTGGTCAGCAACACCTATTGGCGCCAAACGCTTCCCTGCGCAGAGCTCTAGACGCCGGCGTCATCCCATCCATGATATTCTGGGGGCCTCCCGGCGTGGGCAAAACGACATTAGCGCAACTCATTGCCCAGCACCTCGGGCGCCCAATTCATACACTTACTGCGATTTCTAGCGGCGTCAAAGATGTGAGAGAAGTGATTGCCAAAGTACAGGACGGCGGCATGTTTAGCCCCAAAGGCAGCATCCTGTTTATCGATGAAATCCACCGCTTTTCAAAAGCGCAGCAAGACTCTTTACTCGGCGCAGTAGAAAAGGGCATCATTACCCTCATTGGCGCCACCACAGAAAATCCTTCTTTTGAGGTCATTTCTGCCCTGCTCTCGCGCTGCCAAGTCTACACTTTAGTCAACCACACCAAAGAAGACCTCTTGGCTTTGCTAGACCGCGCCATTCACAACGATCCAATATTGCAGCGCAAACAAATCGCGCTAACAGAGACCAACGCGTTGCTGCGTATTTCTGGCGGAGATGCCCGCAAACTGCTCAATGTATTTGAAATCATCATCGGTACTTTTCAGACACAAGTTCAGATCGAACTCACCGACGAAATGGTCTTGCAAAATGCCCAACAGAGCTTGGCCAGCTACGACAAAGACGGCGAACAGCATTACGATATCATTTCGGCTTTTATCAAGTCGGTCAGGGGCTCAGACCCCAATGCAGCTGTTTATTGGCTCGCCCGCATGGTAGAAGGTGGCGAAGACCCCAAATTTATCGCGCGGCGCTTGGTTATTTTAGCCGCCGAAGACATCGGCTTGGCCAATCCAAATGCACTTTTACTCGCCAACGCGTGTTTCCAAGCCATAGAAAACGTCGGTTGGCCAGAGTCGCGGATCATCCTCAGCGAGTGCACCTTGTATTTAGCGAGTTCGCCAAAAGGCAATGCCGCCTACATGGCCATCAATCAAGCACAGCAAATGGTGCAAAAAACAGGCAATCTCGGCGTGCCCTTACCGTTGCGCAATGCACCAAGTGCACTCATGAAAGAGCTCGGCTATGGCGACGGTTACCAATACAGCCACGACCATCCGGGCAACTTTTTTCAACAAGAGTTCTTACCCGAGCAAATCGCCGGCACCAACTTTTTTCATCCGGGCAGCAGCGCCAAAGAGCAAGAGATCGCACAACAAATCAAAAAATGGTGGCAAGACAAATACAATTTTTAAGCGGCGCCTTGCTGTATTACGGATTGGTTCTCCCCCTATCCTACCTGCCGCTGTGGCTACTCTACCGCCTTTCGGGCTTACTCTACTTTTTATTTTTCACGCTCCTTCCTTATCGCAAAAAAGTAATCGATCAAAACTTGCAGAGCGCCTTTCCAAATGCAACAATTGACCAAAGAAATCAAATCCGAAAAGATTTTTACCGCTACTTCTCAGACCTACTCATCGAGTCCGTCAAGAACCTAACGATTTCCAAAAAACAATTATTGCAGCGCATGCAGCTGGAGAACCCCGAAATCTTGGAAGAAATCAAAGCGCTCAACAAACCTATTCTATTAGTTGCAGGCCATTACAATAATTGGGAATGGCTCATTACCGCCCAAGCACTCTGGTTCAAGCAACCCTGTTTTGGAATTGGCATGCCGCTCAGCCAGCCGTTTTGGGACCACAAACTAACCCAAAGAAGATCGAGATTTGGCCTAAAGGTAGTCCACGCAAATACTTACCAAAATGCATTTGAAGCCACAAATCCTGTGGTTCTGGTATTGGCAGATCAAGCGCCGAGCTCGGCAACAAATTGCTTGTGGCTGCCTTTTCTCGGACAACAAAGCGCCGTCATCTTCGGCCCAGAATACATGGCCAACAAATATGACTGCGCTGTGATTTATGCAACTGTATCAAATTATAAAAGAGGACATTATAAGGTTAGACTTGAAGTTTTAGTAAAGGATTCAAAACAACTCCAATACCAAGAATTGAGTCAACTTCACGTTCAAAAACTCGAGCAAACCATTCTACAAAACCCTGGTAATTGGCTGTGGTCTCACAAGCGCTGGAAGCACAAACAACCCGCCAATTGGCCGCAATTGAGCGCTGCGCTTCAACAAAAATTTGAAACAACATTCAGCAAACATGCCTAAGTTTTTACTGCTGCTTTTTTACGTGAACTTAGCCTTTGCGCAAACGCAAATTTATTTCCCTTGCGTGAGCGCAAAAGAACACGAACGCGCACTGTTACCCCTAGAAAACGGTCAATTTTTAGGCGGTTCTAGCCATGCAGTTGTGCGCCTTCACGACAAAAATGGCAAAGTATTGCTTAGGCAAGAACTCGCTGCCAATTTCAAAGAAATAAGAGATATCGCCCCAACCCAAGATGGCTATATCGCCATGCAAAGCCACGACTCAAGCGGTCTTGTTGTGCTGAACAAAAGTTTACAGATAGACACCATCATTTACCCCTTAGGCAAAAGAACCGATCTGTTTTTAGATGGTATTTGCGCGCAAGAAAATTTGGTTTTTCTGCTAGGCGACCCTATCGACGGCTATTTTAGTACGTTTAGATCGACAGATTTCGGACTTCATTGGCAAGCAACTCCCGCAAAAGTAAAAGCCGTAGCTGGTCAAGCCGCCTACGCTGCAAGTGGCCAAACGTGTCAGTTGGTGGGTTCTCAAATCTATTTTGTTTCTGGTGGCACCAAGTCTGCACTACACTACAGTCCAAACTTTGGTGCATCCTGGCAAGAATTTCCTTTGCCTTTTCCGAGTTGCCCTACGTGCGGGCCCTATGCCTTAACCGTCCTGGATTCGCTGCGCATTGTGGTGGTGGGAGGAGACTACACGCAACCTGAAAACAGACAAAACACTTGTTTCTACACGCAAGATGGCGGCAAAACCTGGCAAACATCCAAACGCTCACCTTCGGGATACCGATCTTGTGTCTTCCATATTGGAGACCTGATCTACTGCTGTGGAACAAATGGCATTGAGCGCAGCAGCAATAATGGAAAAACCTGGAAAAAATTATATGCAGTCAATACACTTAGCATGACTTACAACGGCATTTATATTTATGCCAGCCTGGCCGACGGGTCACTGCTTCGTTTCAAACCCTAAACCTCTTTACTCATTTCATACTGGAAAGTATCTCCCGAAATGAGATATACAACGCCATCAACCTTTTGAAACTTCTTTTTAGCGAGTACTGCAACCAAACCCTCTGCCCTTTTTTGCTCGGCGTGTGTACACAATAAGTGCTGAGCACCCACACTTTCTTTTAAATCTACTGCGACCTTCAAGCCTAAATTAATTGTCCCACCCAAAAAGAAAGGCAAGTCATAACGCAACGTAGAAGCAATAACGACATCCGCAGCGCAACCTTTCTTTAATTTTGCCCCATGAGGCGCATAAAGGAGCTTTCCGCTTGAGCAAGTGATCAAATAAGCCTTGTGGACTAAATTTTGACGCGTTGCAATCAGTTGGATATCGAAAGGGACTTCAGAAAGCGGTATTAATTTTTTAAAATGACCCCATTTGGCAATCTTCTTCAAAATACTCGGCAAGGCAAGCAGTTGAATCTCTTTTGAAAACTGCAAGAGTGTTTCTTTGTTGCAATGATCTGTGTACCGATGAGAGATGAAAATGTAGTCAGGTTTACGGAGCGTAGCCACACTAGGCTGTTCATCGAGGTGATATTGCCGACTGAAAAGCGGATGAAAATCTACTTGTGAGGCTGTAAACCAGGGATCGACAAGTATATGAAGGCCATCGAAATGGAACATCCAGGAGCTGTCTGCGTTGAGTTTGATGAGTTGCATGGGGCTAAAATAAAAAAAAGCCTCGCGATTGCAAGGCTTTTTTTTGTGGAGAAGATGGGATTCGAACCCACGACCTCTTGACTGCCAGTCAAGCGCTCTAGCCAACTGAGCTACATCCCCGTTTGTTATTTTGCTTGCAGTGTGTCTTCCATAGCGGAAGAAACAGCTGACTTTTCTAGGCGCAATTTGGTGACTTCTGACTGAATAAGCACGGTAGCATCGGAGATTTCGAGAATTTTGCCGTGGATACCGCCGATTGTAACGACTTTGTCTCCAGCTTTAAGGCCTTCTCTGAATTTTTTGAGCTCCTTTTGCTTTTTCATTTGTGGACGGATCATAAAAGAGTAAAAGACACCGATCATTAATACGATCATTATCAATTGATTTGCTCCTCCTGCCATATGCTTTGATTTATTTAGGTTACAAATGTACTTATTTTATCCTTCCCTTGATTTCTAAGATGGTAATATTTGGCGAAGTATTGGTCATGACGGTCACCACTTTGTGAATTCGTTTGGTGTGGAGGTCATCGGTATTGACTTCTGCAATGATTTTTGTGCGTTTTCCAGGTTGCAAGGGCTTTTTGGGCGCTTGGGCAACGGTACATGAGCACGAAGGGCGGAGTTCACCAAATACCAACGGGTGGTCTCCGGTGTTTTCTACTTCAAAAACCGCTTTGATGACTTCACCTTTATAAACTGTGCCGGCATTGAAAATAGTGCTTTTGAAAACCATACTGGTTTGGGCACCGACTTCCACTGTTTTGTCGTCTTTGCAGGCAAAGAGCAAAAACAAACCTACACAAGCAAGGGATAGTAATTTCATAGGGCTTAATTTAAAAGGCCGCGACCCACTTTTTGGATGCGTTTTTCTTCGGTGAGCTTAGAGATGGCTTTGTCTAGGATGCCGTTGATAAACACATTGCTTTTGGGCGTGCTGTAAAACTTAGAAATCTCGATGTATTCGTTGAGTGTGACTTTGGTCGGGATACTGCTGCAAAATTGCAATTCAGTTAGGCCCATTTTCAAAAGCAACATGTCCATTTTGGCAATGCGGTCGAGCTCCCAGTTATCGGCAAGTGCCAAGATATCGGCCTGATGCTGCTCGTCGGATTGGATGGTTTTGTGCATGAGTGTGAGGACAAAATCTTTTTCGTCATCGTCTGCTTTGTAGAGCGGGAGAATTTCCATTTGCTGACCTGGCTTCCAAGATTTGAGGGTCTTGAGGGCCATAGACGCACAGAGATCGAGGTCGTCTGTCCAGTAAATTGATTTTTCGTCGAAAAAATGCTGCAACAAAGAAGCGTTGGCCACCTCTTGCTTGAAAACCTGTAAACCAAAAGCCATGTCTTCTTCAAGACCTTCCACACCGTTGTTCATGTGCTCAAAGTAAAGCTCGGTGTCGAGGAGGTGCATGTACATTTTTTTGAACATCTCTTGACTCTCGGCACCCAACCAATTGACTTTGCGCTGCTCGGCCAATTTGTAAAGCCCAGCATGCGAAGACAAGTGCTCGAGGAGTTGGTTGTCTGCGAATTTCATGTTGGGATTGAGGTCTTCTGCTGTTGGCCTCATTTTTTTCTTGAGCTCAGCTTGTCTGTTTTGGGCAGCACGTTGCAACTCAGGAAGCGCCAACAATAAGTACAGATACATATCGTACATGCGCTCAATAGAAAGCAATAATTCTTTTTCTACTTTGTGCGCATCGTTTTCGTGACCTTGAAAAAACGCATAAAGTACTTGTAATACTTTGATTCGGAGATGTCTTCTGTTGAGCATATTAAATATTGAGGCTGCCTTTGGTTTGAATACGCTCTTCAGCCATTTGGTTAGCGACTTGATAACTTGGAATACCCTCTTGTTGAGAACGCAATAAAATGCGGTCAATGGTAGTGTAGATTTCTTCGGCTTTTTGCTTGGCCCATTCTAAAGACAAACCTTCAACTTCCGAAAAACAGTTGATAACGCCACCCGCATTGAGGGCGTAATCTGGGGCGTAAATGATGCCTTTTTGCATTAAGATATGCCCGTGCTTGCTTTCTTCTTTGAGCTGGTTGTTGGCCGCTCCGGCAATGACGCTGCAATTCAAACGAGAAAGGGTGTCGTCGTTGACGGTGGCACCAAGCGCACAGGGCGCGTAGATATCCATGTCGACATCGTAAATTTTATCGGGGGCCACAACAGCAACACCATGCTTGGCGCTCAAATTTTGTAGCGCCACTTCATTGATGTCTGTAATGGTGACAATTGCACCTTCTGCCACTAAATGATCCACCAAGTAAGCACCGACATGACCAATTCCTTGAACGGCAACTTTTTTACCGACGAGCGAATCTGAGCCAAATTGGTGTTTAGCGGCGGCTTTCATTCCCATGTAAACGCCAAAAGCAGTTACCGGAGATGGGTCGCCACTTTTACCTGGCAAACCAACAACGTGCTTGGTTTCTTTGCTGACATGCACCATATCTTCTGGAGAAATGCCTACGTCTTCGGCTGTAATGTACGAACCTGCTAAGGTATTGACAAACTGGCCAAAGCGTCTGAACAAGGCTTCGGACTTCATGGATTTGGCATCCCCAATAATAACAGCCTTACCCCCACCCAAATTGAGTTGCGAGATGGCGTTTTTGTAGGTCATGCCGCGCGACAAGCGCAAGACGTCGGTGAGTGCTTCTTGTTCGTTTTGATACATCCACATGCGGGTGCCGCCGAGCGCTGGACCTAGAACGGTATTGTGAACCGCAATAATGGCTTTGAGACCGGTGGCTTTGTCGTTACAAAAAAGGATGTGTTCATGCCCCATGGCGTGCATAGGCTGAAGAATGGGATTCAAAGATGAATCGACCAAAGGAGAGACTGTCAAATCAGACATGTTTTTGAAATGAGTTCGTTCACTAATTCTTATTTGGCTTAACTTTACAAGCTCAAATAACTTGGCAAAAGTAGAAAAAAACCATGAAGTC
>JBEEKN010000045.1:0-22429 GCA_041168605.1 Bacteroidota bacterium
GGTCTTTTATTTTCAAATTTGGAGAGGAGGTCTTTCATGTGGAATTGTTGATGTGGTTAGCGTTGCAAAAATACCATTTTTGCGCGGTTTGGGCTCAATTTTTTAGCGGAGGACGCCTTGGTAGTCATGCAAAACACCTGTACGCAAGGCTTCTTGGGCTCCTGTAACCGCTTGGAGGGTTGTGGTTTCGTTTCTGAGATAGCGTGCGCCCAAAAATGCAAAAATGATGGCTTCTTTGAAATCAATCAGTTCTGGCACCGGCACAATGAGCTTTCCAACGAAAGCATTTTGGATCGTTTCGATTAAAAATTGATTGTGTGTACCACCGCCTGTGAGGTAAACTTTTTGCAAGCCAAGCGCTTCAAAATGCTTGATGCATAAAGTTTTAAGTACTTCTACATGGGTGCGCAAACGATCTGCAAGGGAAAGGGCTTCAAAGAGGGGCAAATACGCTTGCTCCAGCCATTCTGTACACAAGGATTTAGGTCCGCTTTGCTTGAAAAATTCAAGAGCCATTGCTTTTTGATAGGTAGCCAAATCCACACTTCCGGTTTGCGCTAAAGCTCCGTTTTGGTCATATGACTTACCTATGCTTTGCATCCAGCGGTTCATGGGTAAATTGGCAGGTGCAATATCATAGGCGAGCGGCGCTGCATTTTGCTGGCTAGAAATATTCGCAAAACCACCAAGGTTGAGAAAACCGTCGGCAAATTTCGAGAAGAGGTAGTGGTCTCCGATCGGGACAAGTGGTGCGCCTTGCCCTCCTGCACTCACATCTAGCGTTCTAAATTGATTGATGACCGGAATCTTGGTGAGGTAATTGAGCGTGGCACCGCAACCAATTTGCGTGGTGAAGCCTTTTTCTGGCTGATGAAAAATGGTTTGTCCGTGGGAAGCAATTGCCGTAATTTGGGTTGAATCAATTTGAAAATCAGCGATGAATTGCGCGATACTAGCGGCATAAAAACGGGCTATTTGTTGATCGAGCTCAAAAACTTGCTGTGCGCTGAGTGAAAATATTTGATTGAGTTGCTCAAAAATGGGCTGAGATAAGGGAAAGGTTCGGTGGTTAACTAGTTTAAATTCAGTGTTTTCTGAATTTGAGAAGTCGAAAGCGACATGTGCGATATCGAGCCCATCCAGCGAGGTGCCAGACATCAGGCCCAATAACTGCATATTATTGTAGGTTTTTGCTTTCAAGAGAATCGGATTTCGTTTATTTTTGTCAAAATTAAAATAAATCAGTCAACATGAATTTTGAACTCACTGAAGAGCACCTCGCCGTCAAAGAAGCCGCCCGAGATTTCGCACAAAATATCCTCAAGCCAGGTGTTATCGAACGCGATAACCAACAAAAGTTTCCAGCCGAAGAAATCAAACAACTTGGCGAACTCGGTTTTATGGGCATGATGGTCGATCCAAAATACGGAGGCAGCGGCATGGATACCTTGTCTTATGTGCTTGCCATGGAAGAAATTTCAAAGGTAGACGCCTCGACTTCAGTTTGTATGTCTGTCAATAATTCCCTCGTATGCTGGGGTCTTGAGAACTTCGGTTCTGAAGAACAAAAACAAAAATATTTAGTTCCGCTTGCCAAAGGAGAAAAGATTGGCGCATTCTGCCTTTCTGAGCCAGAAGCAGGTTCCGATGCCACTTCTCAGCGCACCTCTGCTATAGACATGGGCGACCACTACCTTTTAAATGGTACCAAAAACTGGATCACCAACGGTTCATCGGCCTCTGTTTATTTGGTCATTGCACAAACCAATACAGAACTTGGTCATAAAGGGATCAACGCACTCATCGTAGAGCGCGGAATGGAAGGCTTTATCATTGGCGCCAAAGAAGACAAAATGGGTATCCGCGGTAGCGACACCCACACGCTTTTATTCAACGACGTCAAAGTACCCAAAGAAAACCGCATTGGCGAAGACGGCTTCGGTTTCAAATTTGCCATGAAAACGCTTTCTGGCGGTCGTATCGGTATTGCTGCACAAGCACTCGGTATTGCCGGCGGAGGCCTAGAGTTGTCTTTGGCTTATGCAAAAGAGCGTCAGGCTTTCGGTAAAGAAATTTTCAAGCACCAAGCCATCGCTTTCAAATTGGCCGACATGGCTACCGAAATTGAAGCAGCGCGCTTGTTGGTTTACAAAGCAGCCCAAGACAAAGATGCAGGCCGCAACTACGATCAATCTGGCGCAATGGCCAAACTCTACGCTTCTAAGGTAGCGATGGAACAAACCGTTGAGGCCGTTCAAATCCACGGTGGTTACGGTTTCGTTAAAGAGTACCACGTAGAGCGCCTCATGCGCGATGCCAAAATCACTCAAATTTATGAAGGCACTTCTGAAGTCCAAAAAATTGTGATTTCTAGAGGTATCCTCAACGCTTAATTTCTAGCCAATGCTCGCACCTTTTAACCTCCAGCAATGGATCGATGACAATCGAGACTTGCTCAAGCCGCCTGTTTCTAATAAGAACTTGTACAAAGAGGCCGGAGATTTTATTGTCATGGTGGTTGCGGGCCCTAATGCGCGCAAAGACTACCATTACAACGAAAGCGAAGAGCTGTTTTACCAACTAGAAGGCGAAGTAACGGTTCGTATCCAATACGAAGGAAAGGCAAAAGATATTGTCGTGAAGCAAGGTGAAATGTTTTTGTTGCCAGCCAACACACCACATTCGCCAGCCCGAGGAGCCAATACCATTGGTTTGGTCATCGAGCGCGTGCGCAAAGGCACAGAGTTGCAAGACGGCCTGATGTGGTTTTGTGAAAAATGCAATGAACACCTACACACCTATCGCTTTCCATTAGAAAACATCGAAAAAGATTTTCTACCTCGTTTCAAAGAATTCTATGGGTCTGAAGACCTCCGCACCTGTAAATCGTGTGGCCATCAAATGGAAGTGGACCCTAAGTTTGTTTAGGGTCCACTTTTCTATTTGAAATAAATGAAGCTAGATTTTGCTCAGCTGTTTTGCTGAAAACCTTTCTCTTTATTGCTGAATGAATGTAAGGCGGTGTTGGTCACCAGTCTGAAAAATTTCTTCTTCGAGCACCAAGCGTTTGTTGCGCAATTCTTTGATGCTGTATTCGTGCACCGGGTTCACGGTTGTGGTGTCTGCATAGAAAAACACACTGGTTTCATTTTCTCCAAAAACCCAAGTACCGTGGCTGTAAGTGCCCTGAATTTGCCCGAGTTCGTTTGCGTAATTCGAGATAGAATAAGTGCCGTCTTTGTCGATACTCATTTTGGTAGTAACGCCTGCATCAAAGACATTATTGCCATTGAGTACGTAGTCAGAAAGCTTCCAATCGTTGCACAAACGCGCTTTTCTAGAGTGAATAGAAAAAGAAGGGCCTTCGCTAAATTTGGAACAGCCTACAAGACCTGCGGTCAATAAAGAAAGTGAAAAGAGAACAGACTTCATTTTGTGTTTTTTTTCAAATGTACTACTTTTTGGTCAATAAAAAAGCCGCAACGAATTGCGGCTTTGATTTCAAAGTTGGATTTGCGCTTATTGCGCAGTGTAGGTTTGAATGATGGTTTCTGAACCGTCAACTGCTTTCAATTTGAGTTCTTTTCCAGCCAAACGCACGATAGTTTGTGTTTCTGTGCCAGTTAAGCCATCAACTGTCGTGATGAGTTGTGTTTTGTCATCAGAAAAAGTCCAGGTACCAGTGAAGTCGTTGGTGTAATTAAAGCCCATGTAGCTGTAATTGATGACCGTGCTGTATGTACCTTCTTTAGTGATGGTCATGGTTTGGGTAAGGCCAGTTAAGGCATCTGCAACACCATTAGTGGTTTGAGCAGTTAGTTTCCATGAACCTGCCAAACGCGAAGTTTTAGAAGACAAAGCCAATGATGGGCCTTCTTCGTATTTGCTACAAGAAGTAAGTGTAGCTGAGCTCACTGCTAAAGTTGCCAAGCCGATAAAAAATAGTCTTTTCATAATTTTCAAGTTTTAACAAATCTAAGTAAAGACTTGAACATTCGCAATATCCTGACTAATTTTGTTTCATGAAACAAGTCCTTCTCCCAACCCTTGTTTTGCTTTTCGTTTCTTGTAGTCAATCGAATACAAAAAATGAGCAAAACGAACCCCAAGCAAAAGTGTGTAAAAGCGTAAAAGCCAACACGACACAAGAAATTGGCGTCAAGGGAATGGTTTGCCAAATGGGTTGTGGAGGTAGCATCCGAAAGGCACTCAAACAGACTTGTGCTGTGGAGCGTGTGGAGGTCAACTACATCGATTCGCTCGAAGAGCAAGTCATTAAAGTTCATTATGATCGCGGACAAATTGCGCCAAAGCAAATGCTCAAAGTACTTGCAGAGCTCAACGACCGACAATTTACAGCCAGATTTATTGGTTCTCCTCAAGCGCTCAAATGAAATTATATTATAAACAGCTCGGTGAGGGAAAGCCATTTGTGATCCTTCACGGCCTTTTTGGTTCTTCAGACAACTGGCAAACGCACGCCAAAAAACTTGCTGAATACTACCAAGTCACGCTTATCGATTTGCGCAATCATGGCCACTCGCCGTGGTCGGCAGATTTCAGCTACGCACTCATGGTGCAAGACCTCCATCAGTTATTTCAAGACCTTCATATAGAAAAGCCGATCGTATTAGGCCATTCTATGGGCGGAAAGCTCGCCATGCATTTTGACCATGCGTATCCAGATTTTATTGAAAAACTCATTGTGGTAGATATGGGCGTGAAAGCTTATCCGCCGCATCATGCGCATATTTTGGCCGCTATTCACGCGATTGACCTCTCAAAGCTAAGTGCCAGAAGCGAGGCCGAAGCCATCCTTAAATCCTTTGTTGAGTCAGAAGGCGTGCGGCAATTCTTGCTAAAGAATCTCTATTGGGAAGAAAAAGGAAAACTGGCCTGGCGGGTCAACTTTCCGGTGCTAGAGGTCAGCATGCCCGAAATCCTCAGCGAACTCCCCGAACAAGAATCCTTCACCGCTACTTTATTTATCCGCGGCTTGCTTTCGAATTATATCTTAGACGAAGACATCCCAACTTTAGAAAGCTATTATCCCGATTTTCAACTTGAATCTATTGCTAATGCAGGACATTGGGTCCATGCCGAAGCACCAGACGCTTTTTTGGATGCCGTCTTGTCCTATAGTTTGAGGTAAAAACGAGAAATGATAATAGGGTAGATGAGCTAAGTGCGATCCTATTCTCGGATTCAAATAGAATCGATTTGTAACAAAAAAAAAGGGAGCCTTCGGGCTCCCTTTGCTTTTTCCGTGAAGGAAATATTATTTGCGAACTGCTAGTTTTTTGCTTACAGCTGTACCGTTAGCATTAACGTTTACAGTGTACATACCGCTGTTCAAAGCGCTTGTATTGATTTCAACAGCTTGTGTGCCGTTTACACCAGACAAAGTTTGTGTAGCGACAACTTTACCAGCCATGTCAATTACATTGATGATGACATCAGATGTGTTTTTAACATTGAAAGTAACGCTTGTAGCATCTGTTGCAGGGTTTGGAGCTACTTCAAGACCAAAGTTGTTGGCAGTTTCTTTCATACCCAAAGCTGGATCGAAGTTCATGCGTACCATTGGTTGTGACGTTGTGTAGTACCAAGTAAGGTCTGTCATGTCGTAGTAGTAACAAGTTTGAACTGCAGCAGGACCAGCTGTACCTACTACTAGGTCGTTAGTTGCACCACCGTCACCATTAGAACCAGCTACCAAAAGGTAAGCTTCGCCAGCGTTAAGTGGGTAGTTACCACCTAAGAAAGAAAGCGTTACTTCAGCATCGAGGTCTGGAGCAGTAAGTACATAAGGGCCTGTTTCGTCTACGTAAAGGAAATCACCTGTTGCAGGGTCGATAGAATACAACTTGAGGTACATTTCAGCACCTACTTCAGCAGAACCATTGATATAAACAGAACCACCACCAATTGTTGTGTTGGCAAAGATGTCAAAAATGTTACCAACTTCAAAGCCCATACCGCCGTTGAAAGAACCGTTTAAAGCGGTGCCGTTGTCACGAGCGTAAACGTAAGGGTTGATGGCGATAGAAGCATAGTTTGACAATGTGTTGTTTGATGGATCACCTTCGGTGTTGCCGATCGCAACTGCACCAGACAATGAAAGGGTAGCGTTAGCTGTACCTGGAGTGAATGAAGTTGTACAAGCAAGTGTATCGATGTTGCCAACCAAAACCGGTGTAGCAGCAGAAGAACTAGAGAATGTACCAGCAGTAGCTGTAAATACGGCATCTTGTTGATCTTGTGCACCGATGTTTTCAACTACACCAGAGAAATCAATTGCAGTTACTTGAGAAGTAGGCACTTGGTAGTAAGCCAAACGCTCAGCCCAGAAACCTGTAGAACCCCAGTAAATACCATTCAATTTAACGTCATTAGCTTCTGGTACGTATAGTTCAACGTCGTCAACTGCCCAGTACCATGCCCAGTAGTCGTTGTCGTTGTAGTAGAACTGTACTTTCACTTGTGAAGAACCTGCAGCAACTGAAGATACATCGATGATGGTTACTTCTGGGTTGGCAGAGTTTTGGTTTGGTGTAAAGTAATCTACTTCGTCAGAAATAAGGAATTCTGTCCAAGTAGCACCGTTGTCACCAGAAACGCGAACGCCACGAGTATCGTGCCACCAACGGAAGTTGTGGTTGTATTTGATTTTTACAACGCTGTGTGCAGAACAGTCAATTGCATTCACTGTAGTAGCCGTTGTAATGATTGGCGTGCCATCCATGTCGCCGCTGTTGTTGGCATCAGAGTTGACAAATAAGAAACCGTTTGCTGCAGTTGGAGAAGCAAATGGGCTCATTGCAGAAACTGGAATAGATGTGGGGGTATTGATGATATTCCATTGCTCTTGATTAGAACCTGTACTCGCAATTGCCCAGTTGGCTGCAGTAGAAAAGTTGTCAGACCAAATGGTGGTTGCTTTAGCCTGAACTGAAGGCTTTTGAGCTACGCTAGAACCAACTTCAATAGAAGTTTTTTTGTCTAGACGCGGCGCGTTGACACTTTTCACTTGTGCATGAAAAGTACCTGCTGCCATAACGGCAAGAAAAGATACGTAAAGTTTTTTCATTGTTGATATTTTAGATAGTTAACGCAAATATAGCGAAAATTCAAAAAATTACTTGGTTAATAAGCCCGAGTAAATAAAAAATTAGCGAGTTCGATGAGTTCTGCCTTAGAATTGGGTAATTCAATGTTTTTAAGCGCGTTAAGTGCCTGATTGTGATGAAATTCCATTTTGACTTCACAGTAGGCACGCGCCCCTAGCTCGGTGTATATTTTTTGAGTGCGTTCGACCTTAGATTTAGGATCTAGTGTGTTTTCAATTTCTTGAAGCTCGGCTAACTGCTCAGGACTTGCTGCTTTTTTTGCACTGATCGATAGAAGGGTCTTTTTATTGGCCAAAACGTCGCCGCCAACTTGCTTGCCAACTTGGGCACTTTCGCCATATAAATCTAAGATGTCGTCTTGGATTTGAAATGCCAAGCCGAGTTGTTCACCAAATTCATAAAGTAATTGTGCATCTTTTTGCGCAGCACCTCCTACAATCCCACCCATTTGCAAGGCGCAACCTAACAAAACAGAAGTTTTGAGTCGGATCATTTCGAGGTATGCAGACTCACTTACTTCAGAAAGTTGTTCAAAATCCATGTCCATCTGCTGGCCTTCACAGACCTCAACTGCTGTTCGATTGAACACCTGGAAGAGCTGCTGAAACGTTTCGGCATCATAGCTTGCCAAATAATCATATGCTTTGACCAGTAGCACATCACCGGATAAAATAGCAATGTTGGTGTTCCATTTTTCATGCACTGTTGCCTGACCACGGCGCAGTGGAGCGGCGTCCATGATGTCGTCGTGGATCAAGGAGAAGTTATGAAAATACTCAACGGCAAGTGCAACAGGCAACGCTTTTTCCATGGCGCTTCCTGCAAATTTACATGCCATTAAACTGAGCATGGGGCGCATGCGCTTGCCACCTAATTGCAGGAAATAGCGCAGCGGATCGTATAAGTTGGCTGGTTCTTGAGCGAACTGATCTTGTTGGAGCGCGCTTTCGAGGTAGGCGCTATAGGTAGCTAAACTTTTCATCTATTTGTGGAGCAGTTGGAGTAAATAGGTTCCGTATCCGCTTTTAACAAGTCCTGCTGCTAATTGTTTGAGTTGGTCATCGTTGATGAAGCCATTGCGGTACGCTACTTCTTCAATACAACCAATCTTGAGGCCTTGTCTTTCTTCGATGACTTGAACAAATTGCCCGGCTTGCATCAGTGAGCTAAAAGTACCGGTGTCTAGCCAGGCAGTTCCGCGGTCTAGAATGGCCACTTTGAGTTGTCCGCGGCGCAGGTATTCGGCATTGACGTCAGTGATTTCGTATTCTCCGCGTGCAGAGGGCTGAAGTTGTTTGGCAATTTCAACGACTGTATTGTCGTAAAAGTAGAGCCCTGGAACGGCGTAATTGGATTTGGGCTGCTGTGGTTTTTCTTCGATAGAGACGACTTGGTTGTGTTGATCAAACTCAACTACGCCATAGCGCTCTGGGTCGCTGACGTGATACGCGTAGACCACACCGCCTTCAGGATTATTGTTTTCTTTGAGCAGGGCATCCATCCCGACACCATAAAAAATGTTGTCGCCGAGGATCAGGGCAACTTTATCGTTACCGATGAAATCTGCGCCAATCACAAAAGCCTGTGCCAAGCCATTCGGCACCTCCTGAACAGCATATTCAAAACGACAACCTAATTGCGAACCATCGCCAAGCAAGCTTTGGAATTGGGGTAGGTCGGTAGGGGTAGAAATAATGAGGATTTCTCGAATACCAGCGCTCATTAAAATAGAGAGCGGATAGTAAATCATGGGTTTGTCATAGACAGGCATGAGTTGTTTCGAAACCGCAAGTGTGAGCGGATGTAAACGCGAGCCAGTGCCTCCTGCTAAGATGATGCCTTTCATTATAGCCAACGAAAAATATCGTCAAAAAGCCGCTTGCCCCAAGGTGTGGAGCCGTATTCTTTCTCGATTTTCTGACGCAATTCAACAATAGTGAATACTTTATTTTTGCCCGGATTGAGCACTAATTCTTCTTTTTTGGGCGCAACGGTGTCAATCTTTTTGGCAAAGTAAACGATGCCGCCGTCCTCGGTGGCCAAGCCAAGAATGGTGCCCGGAAGACCACCAAAACCTTCGGGGCCTACAGAAGGCGTGAGCATTGGCGTGTACCAAGCATAGAGGCGCGTGCTGTCGTTTTTCTGGTAAATCGCTTTTCTACATTCGTAACCACAAATGTTGCGTTTGCCGTCGGTGATTTTCCAGGTGCGTTGGGGAAGGCTATCTTGGACATACACACTCTGACCAAAAACCGCCAGCATCATGAGTTGATTATTGGCTTTGAGGTTTTGATAATAGGCGTTTTTGGTAGTGAGCCAGGCCATTTCTTCTGGTTCGTTGCTCGGTACAACCGCAAAGTAAGACGCAGTGTCGTTGAAGAAAAGCTGAAAAGACTCAATGCGGATTTTATTTTCTTCGGTCACAAAGCGTTTCATGCGATCGTCTGTGAAGCGCTTTTCAAGGTTGGTGCGGCGTTCAAAAGTGATTTTGCCAGCATGAATATATTCAGTTTGAGCCCAAGCCTGTAGACTGAGCAACAAGGCACTAATGCCACATACGAAGATCTTCTTCACGGGTTTTGTTGTTGTTAAATTTGTAAGTCAAGCGCAAAAGGAAATAGCGCGTAATGATGCGCGTGTAGTTATCGGTAATCATGTTGCCACTAACGGTGCGCTGCAAGTTGATGTTCTGATTGAGTAAGTCGTTGATCGAAAGCCCCAAGATGAGGTTTTCTGTTTTCAAGAAGGCTTTTTGAAGCTCGAGGTCTACGATAAAGAAGTCGCGGTTGAATGCATCTGCGCGTCCGCGGTTCATGGTGTAATTGAGTTCCCATTTGAAACGGAAGTGCGCAGGTAAGCGCCAATCACCGGTCATGAAATAATTTTGTGTCGAGTAGGGTTGATTGGCAAAAGTACTCAGGGTAGTTACCGGATTCACGTAGGTGTAATCTGTACCGACGTTCAACTCTAGGCTATCTAAACTCACATCAATGGAGAAGGCACCATTTAATGTGGTGGTGCTGGTGGTATTGAGCTGTCCGTTGATGAAGTTGTTGTTTTTAAAATAAGACGCATTCAAACTTGGTTCAAAAGTAAGTTTGCGGTTCAGAATAGGATAACCACCACCTGCATAAACGGTTGCAAACATGTTGCCATCTACATTGACGGTTTTTGAAATGGTTCGTCCGAATTGGTCAAAAGTAGTGCTGTTGCCAAATGCATTTTGCGTAAAAGTGGCGTTTCCACCCGACCAAATGTAGCGGCCGGTCATGGCTTGCCAAACATTGGCGTTGAAATTGAGTTGGTGCTGGTAGTTGGGCTTGAGGTCCGGATTTCCTTCTTGGATGCGGTTGGGGTTGGTGTTGTCTCGAACCGGTTGGAGGTCGTTGGCGCTTGGCGGAGCAGAATAGGTATTGTAGCGAATACTCATGCGCTTGGCCATACTCGGCTTGAACTGATAAGAGAAGTTGGGTAAGAAGTTAGAGATGTTCTGATTGATACCCACGCCACTGAATTGATTGATGTTGTCTATTTGGATATTGCGGAAGCCCAAACCTCCAGAAATGCGGTGGCTCTTGTAAAGGTAGGTCAGGGTGGTGGTACCGCGATGTTGGCGGCGCTCGTTGAGAAAATCATTTGTGAAAAGGCTGTCAATTTGACTAAACTCCCCAACTAAGTTTGGATTGTAGGTGTAGCGCGCTTGGTTAGAGGCGCCTAATTCTAGGAAATATTCGGTGGTGAGCAAGAAGCTTTTGGAGAGTGGTTCTGTGTAAGATAGGGTGATGTAGTTGGTGTTGCCAAAATTGTTGTTGGTCTTTCGCTGATTGACAACAGTGTCAAAAACCAAAGCGTCCGTGTTGGTTGTTAATTGCCCTTCGGAACTGTTGTCGTTGTAGCGCAAAATGTATTTGGCTTCTAACTCGCGGTCTTTTTTACCAAACTTTCTTCTGAGAATGGCTTCTGAATTGCTGCTTACGCCTTTAGAATCATAAGTATTGTTGACGTTTGTGAGCAAGTAAGAAGCAAAGCTGTCGTCTCTGAAGTCATTGACCGACGTGTTGTTTTGGGTGCCGAGGTCAAAGTGAACGTTGGGCTTGATTTCGAGTTTGGTGAGTGAATCGATATCGATTTGTAAGTTCATATTGAAGCGGTGCGAGCTGCTTGTAGAGAGATTGGTATCTGTGTCTTTAGTGTAATAAGAGCTGTCTGCCAAGAAATATTGTGTCTGCGCGCTCGAATTGGCTTGCAAGCGGCTGTCGTAATACGCGTAATTGACACCTAGTTTGACTTTCTCTGATAGGCGGTCGTTGTAGTAAATACCCGTTTTGAGCGTTTGCGGAATGCCTGAGTTGTCTGCTCTAGAGTCGCGGTCCCAGAAGTTGAGGCCGCTTTGGTCTCTTTCGTTGTCGAGGCCAAATTTATTCATGTCGCCAAAGCCAAAACTTGATTTAGGCGTATTGGAGGCAAGCATAAAAACGGAAATCTTTTGGGTCTTGTTGAACTTGTTGAATAAAAGTTCGGATTCGTAAAATGCTTCGTCTGCCGCCCCTTGGTTCAGGTCGGAGGCAACTGCAGCTTTACCAAAATAACCCCGCTTTGCTTCGTCTTTAAGTTTGAGGTCGAGGACTTGTATTTTGTCGTCTTCGCCGGCGGCTGCATCTTCGTTTTTCTTTTCGTAAACCTGCACAGATTCAACGCCATTGGCGGCTAAATTTTTGGTGGCAATGGTGGCGTCTGAGCCAAAAAATTCATCGCCGTCTACCAATACCTGACTAATTTCCTTGCCTTGCGATGTTATGCTCCCATCTTTTTCGACTTTGATCCCTGGAAGTTTCTTCAAGAGGTCTTCAACAACTGCATTTTCTGCAACTTTAAAGGAATCGGCCACAAATATGAGGGTATCACCGCTGAAATACATCGCGTTGCGGTTGCGCGTCACGATCACTTCCTTGACGTCTTGCACCTTCGGATAAAGGCGGACGTCGGGTAGTTCGAAAGTTGCTTTTTTGGCAGAGCCCATTAAGTATATGCTGCGGGGTGTCCAGTTGCTGTGTTCGATCAAAAGCTGAAAAGAATCGAGCGGAAGGTTGTTGAAGGCAAATTCGCCGTTGGCATTGCTGCGGGTGTAGCTCACCAAAACGGAGTCGCGCAGGTGAATGGCCATAATGCTCGCTTGGTGAATAGGCTGTACGCCAGAGCTGTCAACTAAACGGCCACTGACTTGCATATTTTGACTGTAGGAGAGTGCTGAGAAGAGCAGTGTTAAGCTAAGAAGGAGTAATTTTTTCATGAAATAAGGGTCAGTACAACTATATAAGACGTTTGAAATCAGTAAAATGTTGCGTTTGATTTTTGAATAACTGTCAGCACCTGATATTGCAGGCCCGAAGCTTCTTGTACATCTTGGAATTGGATGGAGTAGGTTTGCTTTTTGAAGGCACTTGGGTTTTTTTCAAAAGCAAGAACAGAGGTGTCGTTGGGTGCATAGGCGAGGTTGGTCGAAAAGGCTTCGTTGCCAAATTGCACAAACTTTTTGTTGAAGGCTTCGTCAAAACCTTGAAAACGCAAGGTAAAATCGCCTACTTGGTTTTGCATTTCGGAAAGCATTTGTAGCGCTTTGTCGATGTCGTTGTTGGTTTTTTGGTCAGATCTGATGGCCTTGAACGGCACTTGCTTGCCATTGCTTACCTTCCTGGCGTAGCTGGCAATAGGGCTCTGGTTGGCGTTGTAAAAAACAAAAGTAACGTCGTTTTTGAGCGTAGACAGGCGCATGTTGGACTTCACCACCTCAACCATACTCAGCACTTCTTTGAGAAAGTAAAAAGTATAAGAAACCTTGAAGCCAAGGGTGTCGATCTTTTCGAGGCTGGCCTTCAGGATTTCACCGTTTGGATCGAGGAGTGCTTTTGACTTGAGTGTAAAACCACTTTTGTGCGTAAAGTACAAGGAAGGAATGCGCTTGAGGTCTTGGCGCTGTTCGACTTTTTCGCGGTAGTTAAGAAAGGCGGAGAGACCTTTGAAGGAAGGTTCAAAAATCAGTTGTGCCGCATTATTGGGAGCGACATCTTTAGGCGTTTCTCCACAAGAAAGAAGCAAGAGCGGTAAAAGGAGTAGAAGAACTTTTGTAATCACAACACGAATTTACAAATACTTCGTTGAAACTCCTTAATTTTGAAGGATGTCAGTTGTACTTTGTATTGATTTCGGTCTCAAACGTTGTGGTTTGGCCCTCAGTGATCCCAGTCGCATCATCGCAAGCCCCTTGCAGACCATCGAATCAATTCACCTTGAAAATTGGCTAGAACAAGAAATTCCCAAGCGTCAAATTGAAGAGATTGTATTGGGTTACCCAACTCGTTTGGACGGTTCCGACTCTCATGTGACTGAAAATGTACGTTTGTTGAAAGCAGCGCTAGAAAAGAAATTTCCTATTATATCCATCAAGTTATTCGACGAGCGTTATTCATCCAAAATGGCCAGCGAAGCGATACACCAAATGGGTCATAAAAAGAAAAAGCACGACAAAAGCCTCGTAGATCAGGTGGCAGCGGCCATGATTTTACAAGAATACTTGGGTCAAAGCTAATCCTTGTTAAATTTGTAACATGATTTTACCTATTGTCGCCTACGGAGATCCGGTCTTGAAAAAAGAAGCTGAAGAAATCGATCAAAACTATCCCGATTTACAAAAGCTTATTGCCGATATGTTTGAAACCATGTATCACGCCAAAGGCGTAGGCTTGGCAGCACCCCAAATTGGCAAGAGTATTCGTTTGTTTATTGTCGACGGCAGCCCATTTGCCGATGAAGAAGGCGACGAACCAGACCCAATGGCAGTAGGCATCGAAAATTTCAAAAAAGTATTTATCAATCCAATTATTGAAGAGGAAAGCGGCTCCAAATGGGCTTTTCAAGAAGGCTGTTTATCGATTCCTGGCATCCGTGAAAACGTCCAGCGCAAAGCCAACGTGCTCATCACCTACTACGACGAAAACTGGGTTTTCCACGAAGAATCCTTTGATGGCTACGCTGCACGCATCATTCAGCACGAATACGACCACATCGAAGGGGTGCTTTTTACCGACCACCTCAGTCCGCTCAAGAAAAAATTATTGCTCAAGCGCTTAGGGAATATTACCCAAGGTGCTATCCAGGTAGACTACAAAATGAGTTTTCCAGGCGGCAAAAAACCACGCATGATTTAAGCCTTATGAAAAGTATTATTTTGCTATCGACCCTTTCGTTCTTCTTTTTGTTCTCATGTGGAGAATCCGCTGAGCACAAAAGCAAAAAAGAAAACCTACGCGAGGGCATTACGGCCTACGAAGATTCACTGGCTAAATTGCAAAAAGACCCTCAAAAAGCGGCCAAAATCACCAGTTTGGCTCAAATTGAGCTGATCAATCGTTTGAAAACCTATACCAAGGCTTTTCCAAAGGATACTTTTTCTGCAGATTGCCTATTCAAAATCCACATGATTTACGAGCAATTGCGTGCGCCACGCGAAGCCAGGGCATATGGCGATACCTTACTAGAGCGTTTTCCCGACTACAAAAACAGATTGCTCGTGATCGAGAGTTTGGGCAGTTCTTACGATATCAATGCGCCGCGCGATACCGCAATGGTCCGCAAATACTATAATCTACTGTTGCAGGAACCAAAAATAACGACTCAAAAGAAGAAGGATATCAAAGCGCGCTTGGCCAAGCTCGAGCTCACTTTCGAGGATTATATCTTAAAAGGTCAAACAGGTTTTTTGGTTGGTCAGGGCAACTAAGCCTAGGTCAGGTGCAGAAAATCTGCTACAAAACCAGGGTAAGATTTCTCAATTGCCGTGGTGTCGTCTAAAGCTTGTCCTTCTGCACAAAGTAAACTCGCCACACAGCCCGCCATCACTATGCGGTGGTCGTTGTAGGTTTTGATGTTGCCGCTACTTACTTGCCCAGTTCCGTAGATGTCAATTTGTTCACCATTGATCTGGTAGCCCACTCCCCAACTCGCTAAAGCTTCACACATGACCATCAAGCGGTCAGATTCCTTGTTTTTTAAGCGCTGAATTCCGCGAAGCGTGCTGGTTCCTTTTGCAGCGCAGGCCAACACCACCAAGACAGGAAATAGATCTGGTTGCTGTGCGCAGTCAAAGTCAAAAGGATGTTTGTTTGCGCTTTCTGACAACACAAGTGCGGCGTTTTCCCAAGCCCAAGTGGCGCCAAAATCAGTGAGTGCACTGAGGAGGTTGCGATCGGGTTGTAAACTAGATGCTTGGAGGCCGGAGATTTTTATTTTTCCACGGATTGCCGCGCCCACGAGATGCGCCGCAACGCTGCTCCAATCGCCTTCTACTGTTGTATTTGGGCAAGAAAGTTCTTGGGCTCCTTCAAATGTATAGCGCGACCCTACTTGCGTGTAAGTAAAACCGAATTGCCGCAAAAGTTGAAGGGTGAGTTCAAAATAAGCTTGGCTGTTGAGGTTGTTGATGCTGATTTGCCAAGAACCCGGGTGTTTGGCGGCCATTAAAAAAAGGCCAGAAACGTACTGCGAGCCTTCGGTTCCGTCTACAACTAATTTGGTGTTGGTGATCTCGCCACTCACCTCTATGGGCAACTGACCATTTTGGTGCCCAACGACAAGGCCCAATTGCTCGAGCAAATGTATGGTTGCCCAATGTGTTCTTTGCAGTAGGGTGCCGCTTCCCGTGAGTTGGTAGGCAGGGCTGAAGCAGCGCGCCACAAAAGCGAGAGTGCGCAGCGCAAAACCGCTTTCACTGACGTGAATTGTTTGTTTGGGCGTGTGAGGCGCCGTTGTACTGAGGCTGCTAAGTGCCGCTTGCATGGCTTGGGTGTCGCGGTCGGTGCCCAGGTTATTGATTTGGCAGGGTTGTGCTGAAAGTTGTGCCAAGAGCAGTAAGCGCTGCCCGTGGCTCTTGGAAGCGGGCGCCACTAAATGACCGTTGTAAGCCTGTGTTTTAAGCTTCATTGCTTTTGTTACTGAGTAGGCCTAACTGAATGCGAATCGATTCTTCGTGCAGCATTTTGATGAATTGTTCTGCAAATTCTGGTGAGAGATCTGCATCTAAAGCTTTTTCTATTGTGGTTTTGAGGGTTTCTTCCCAACGTTGTACTTGAAGAATTGGGCTATTGTGATTGCGTTTCAATAAGCCAATTTGCTTGGAGAGCTCCATGCGTTCTTGTAGCAATTCCATGAGGCCGTCATCTATCAGGCTGAGTTTGTCTCGTAATTCGGAGAGTTCAGCAAGTAGTTGATCGCTTTTAGAGTGGGGGGCTAAGTTGCCGAGTAGTTCGATGAGCGCAGCAGGACTAATTTGTTGCTTGGCATCGGTGAGCGCTTCCGCTGGCGAGCAATGCGTTTCTACCATTAGGCCGTCGTAGTGCAAATCGAGGGCTTGTTGGGCCAGAGGCGCAATGAGTGCAGCGCGCCCGCCAATGTGAGACGGATCCATGATGAGTGGAATGTCGGGTCTGGCTTGCTTGAAATCGATGGCGATTTGCCAATGCGGGTTGTTGCGGTACTTGGTTTTTTGGTAGACAGAAAAACCGCGGTGGATGGCACCAATTATTTTTACTTGGTGGCGCTCCAACCTTTCGATGGCTCCCAACCAGAGTTTGAGGTCCGGATTGACGGGGTTTTTAACCATAACCGGAATGCCTGTGCCCTGCAAGGCCTCGGCAATTTCTTGAACCATAAACGGATTAACGGTAGAGCGCGCCCCAATCCAAACCATATCGAGCTGATGGGCAACTGCGGCTTTGACGTGCTCGGCAGTGGCTACTTCTGTACAGATTTTGAAACCAAATTGTTTGCGCACCTCCACGAGCCAAGCAAGGCCGGTATCTCCGATGCCTTCAAAAGCGCCGGGTTGGGTACGCGGTTTCCAGATACCGGCTCTAAAATAAGAAAGCGGAAGACCTTGTAGGCCCTCCGCTGTTTGTAAGACTTGTGTAAGCGACTCGGCAGAACAGGGCCCTGAAATAAGGCTTGTAAAGAGGTCCGGACGCATTTTGTGTTATTTGGCGTAGTTGACAGCACGTTTTTCGCGGATCACCGTTACTTTGACCTGCCCAGGGTAGGTCATTTCGGTTTGGATACGCTGAGATATCGTGAAAGAAAGCTCTTCGGCTCTTTGGTCTGATACTTTTTCTGCTTCTACCAAAACGCGCAACTCGCGGCCGGCCTGGATGGCATAAGCGCTGCCAACACCGTCGTAAGATAGGGCTAGGTTTTCGAGTTCTTTGATGCGTTTGATATAGGCTTCTACGATCTCGCGGCGTGCACCAGGGCGTGCGCCAGAGATGGCATCACAAACTTGTACAATTGGCGAAATAAGGGTAGTCATTTCGATTTCGTCGTGGTGGGCACCAATAGCGTTCAAGACATCGCCTTTTTCGCCGAATTTTTCAGCGATTTTCATCCCGAGGATGGCGTGTGGCAATTCTGGTTCTTCGTCTGGCACTTTACCGATGTCGTGGAGGAGGCCAGCGCGTTTCGCAAGTTTGACGTTGAGGCCAAGCTCTGCCGCCATTATGGCACAAAGGTTGGCAACTTCGCGGGAGTGTTGGAGGAGGTTTTGTCCGTAAGAAGAACGGAATTTCATGCGGCCAACCATACGCATGAGCTCTGGATGCAAACCGTGGATACCGAGGTCAATACAAGTGCGACGGCCGGTTTCAGCGATTTCTTCATCGAGTTGTTTGCGCGTTTTGGCAACAACTTCTTCTATGCGGGCTGGATGGATACGGCCATCCGAAACAAGTTGGTGCAAGCTCAAGCGGGCGATTTCTCTGCGCACTGGATCAAAACAAGACAAGATGATAGCCTCTGGGGTGTCGTCAACGATGATTTCCACACCAGTAGCTGCCTCGAGGGCGCGGATGTTACGGCCTTCGCGTCCGATGATGCGTCCTTTGACTTCGTCGGATTCGATGTTAAATACCGAAACGGCGTTTTCAACCGCTTGCTCTGTAGCGACGCGCTGAATACTTTGGATAACGATTTTGCGCGCTTCCTTGTTGGCGTTGAGTTTGGCTTCTTCGGTGATCTCTTTGATGGTGGCCATGGCTGCTGTGCGCGCTTCGTCGGTGAGTGCTTGCATCAGGTTTTGCTTGGCGTCTTCCGGAGAAAGTTGTGCAATTTTGGAGAGCTCTGTGATTTGTTT
Source organism: Bacteroidota bacterium (assembly GCA_041168605.1). Taxonomy (GTDB): domain Bacteria; phylum Bacteroidota; class Bacteroidia; order Flavobacteriales_D; family Crocinitomicaceae; genus UBA952. The sequence continues at coordinate 18,304 of JBEEKN010000045.1, forward strand.
TTGATGAATTTTATCGAGCTCTTGGTTGCGCAAGTCCAGGTGAGCAGCTTTGGTTTGGTAGTCGGACTGAACTTTCTCGAGTTCTTTCTCTTTTCTACCGATTTCTTCTAATTTTTGGTTGAGTGTTTTTTCTTTGGTTTTGAAACGATCTTCACCAGATTGCATGCGGCGCTCGCGTTCTTTGATGGCTTCTTCATGCTCTTCTTTTTGCTTGAAAAAACGCTCTTTGGCTTGAAGGGCGCGTTCTTTTTGGATTGTTTCAGCCTTTGATTCGGCTTCTTTGATAATGCGTTCTGCGTCCTTTTTCAGGATGCTTTTTTGGAGGATGAAACCAGCAACACCGCCGCCGAGTGATCCTATTAATAACCATACGATTTCCATTCTACTGACATTTGTAGTCGGGAGAGGGGAGCACTGGAAAGTTATTGAACGTTGCTCAAGTCTTGTTTGAGGGCTTCAAGTGCCGCTTCGATGTCGGCATAATTGGGCTCTATTACAGTTGGTTTTGCTTCGGCTTTTGCTTTGGTAAGCAATTGTAGGGCCGTCATTGCCAATAAATCTTGGTTATCGTTTACCGCATAGTTTTTGCGAAGCAATTCAATGGCTTTGTTGATTTCGGCAGCTGCAGCTGTAACGGCTTCTGCCTCAGCTTCTGGTACATTTAACGGGTAACTGCGACCAGCAATATTGATTTTAAGAGCTACTTTACTCATTTAGGCTTGCTTGAGCTTATCTATACAGAATTCAATTTCTTTCACAAGTGCGTCGATTTCCTCGGCGTTGCGACTGCTTGTTGCAACAGGAACCTCTACGACTTTGTTTTGGGCCTCCGCCAATGATACATTGAGTTCTTCAATGGTGGCTTCTAGTTGCTTTACCTGAGCTTGTTCGGCTTGATAAAGCGCTTGGATATGGCGCAGTTCACCTTGAAGCACCTCGTGCTGAGCACGTTCGGTTTTCAGTTCAGCTGCAATTTGCAAGCTGCGGGAGCGGATATCTTCTATGAGCGTATTGAGGTTCTCAGTCATGTTAAGCGTCGACTTTGTACAAAGTTAACAAGCATTCGTTTACATCCTGCAAAAATCAAGAAGGTTTTTGTATTTTTTCTTGTGTAGTTTTGAAGATGCTCAAGTACTTCCTTAGTTACGCGTTGTTTTTAGGCCTCTCAGCAAGCGCACAAATCTTAAATTGCGACACCAATTGGACGCTACCCATGGCGCCACCGGTCGAATTGAGTGCGGGTTTTGGCGATTTGCGACCGAATCATTTCCACATGGGCATTGACATCCGCACAGCTGGCAAGGAAAACCTGCCTATTTATGCCATAGCAGATGGCTATGTTTCGCGTTTGAAAGTCTCGTCGGTGGGTTACGGCTGGGTACTTTACGTAGATCATCCGAACGGCTACACGTCTGTTTACGCACATTGCAACCGTTTTGCGGAGCGGATTCAAAAATTGTATTTGGATACCAGCGCCGTGCGCTTTCAAAATGAGCTTGACATCCTCCTTGCGCCAGATGAATTACCCGTTCAGAAGGGAGAACAAATTGCATTTTCGGGCAATACGGGCGGTTCGAGCGGGCCACATTTGCATTTTGAGTTGCGCGATACCAAAACGGAACACGCACTCAACCCATTGCTGCACGGTTTCAAGGTCAGCGATTCTGGCCAGCCTATTTTGAATGGTATCCGGCTCTATGCTGTTGATCCAAATGGATTTGAAGTACCTACAAAGTCTTTGGTACTAGCCGTTTCACAAAAAAATCTCAAGACGCAGTTGCCACAAGGATTTCTGAGAGAAGGAGACCGCATCGGTATGGCCATTCACGTCGATGATTATTTTACAAAAGCCGGTAGAACGCTCGGTTTGTTTAGTGCAGAAGTGTGGACAGCAAAGGAGGGTCATTTTGCCTTTGAGCTCGATGAAATCGACTTTGAAGACGCGCGCTACATCAATGCCCATCACGATTACACCTATGCGCAGCTCTCTAAGAAGAAATTTCAGAAATTATTTAAAACGCCGAACAATCCGCTCGCGATTTACCCCTATGAAGGCGATGGAGCTTTTGAGCTAAGTGCAATGGACAGCACGCATTTTGCTATTATGCTGCGCGATGTCAATGGCAATGAAAGCCAGTATGAACTTTGGGTGGCTTATCCGCATCCCAAAATGCCTGCAAAAACCGTATACAGCGAACAAAGTCATTGGTTGCCAGAGGGATCTTATCTGTACAACACTGGTCTCTGGCAGGTACAAATAGACTCCTTTACCTTTTTTGAACCCGTTCGAAAGAATATGGATTTAGCGGCTAAACGCATTGCCAGCAGTCAGGTTCAGTTGGCGCGCCCGGTTCACCTTAGTTATGCGTTCAAAGATAGCTTGGCTGGTGCGCGGTATGTGCTCACCATGAACGGTTCGCCGTTGTCGACAAGATTTGAAGCAGGTAAATTATGTGCTGAGGCCAAAGCGCTGGGCACTTTTGGTCTGCGCAAAGATGAAACCGCGCCCACTTTGCAAACGCAGGTCAACAACAAATTGGATAGCCTCAACAATGGCGCCTGGACCTGGATACTCAAAGACGACTTTTCAGGGGTGGCGGCCTACAGCTGCTGGCAAAATGGCAAATGGACTGCAGCTTATTACGATGCCAAAAATCAGCTCTTGCGCACCCAATTTGAGGTGCCATTTTTGCCAGGCACGCTCATAGAAGTCAGGGTCAGAGATGCGGCAGGAAATGAAAGAGTTGTTCAGAGCAGCACGCCGTTGGCACCTTTCAAATAAATGGGGCTGCAGTAGGCGAGGTCTTCAAAAGTGTTCAACTTAAAAGCCTTGAAGGCGGGAGCGGCTTGAAATTTTGCGCAAAGCGCTTGGTCTAACCATTGAATAGCTGGGTTGGTCCAATACGTTTTTGTTTTCTCATTGGCGTCGCCAACGACAATCATTGAACTCAACTCCGTAACTACTGTATTTTCAAGGAGCGCGCACTGAAGCTGTTGTACGCTATCACCTTGTGCATCAAATGTTTGTAAATATACTTCCGTTCGGCGCGCATCGAGTAAGGCAAAAACTTGAGCATCAGCCGTTAAACCAGTTTCTTTGGCAATTTGAAATAGAATTTGGTGGGTAGGGATAGCGATTAGCGGAATTTGCAAAGCGAAGCACAGCCCTTTAGCTGTAGAGAGGCCAATGCGCAATCCGGTGTAAGAACCTGGCCCCGAACTGTAGCTAATGGCAGAGAGGTCTTGAAGCTGAAAACGCGCGTTGGTCAGCAATTCGCTGATCATTAAGGTAAGTTGTTCGCCGTGAATGTAGCCTTCGCCGACTTTGTCGAGATAGTAGAGGAGTGTGCCGTTTTGGGACAGCGCCACACTACAGATTTTGGTGCTGGTCTCTAAGTGAAGGATTAATGTATTCATTCTTGACACTCGAACTTGAAACCGACGCCGTGCACATTATTGATTTGGATGCTCGTGTCTTCTTTGAGGTATTTGCGCAACTTGGTAATGAAGACATCTAGGCTGCGACCGACAAAGTAGTCGTCTTGTCCCCAAACAGAATTGAGTATGACGTCTCTGGGGATGAGTTGGTTTTTGAATTTGTAGAGGGTCCGCAATATCATCGCTTCTTTTTTGGTGAGGGTCAGCAACTGACTTGGCGACTGCAAGGTGAAATTTTCGGTGTCAAAAGTATAGAGTCCAATTTTGACCACTTTCACTTCCGGAGCATCGGGTTGTAATTTGACTCTTTTGAGCAGCGCCTTGACGCGCAGTTGTAATTCTTCGGCGCTAAAAGGCTTGGTGAGGTAGTCGTCGGCGCCTGCATTGAAACCTTCTATTTTGTCTTCCGTGCGGCTGCGTGCCGACAAAAACAAGATGGGGATTTCGGTATTTTGCTTGCGGATGTCTCGGGCGAGGGTAAAACCGTCTTTGACCGGCAACATGACGTCAAAAATACAGAGGTGGTAAGGCTCTTCTTGAAAGCGACGCAGGGCTTCTGCACCGTTTTCGCAGAGGGTAACGGCATAGCCATCGGCTCTGAGCTGATCTGAAACAACGATACCAAGGCTGATATCGTCTTCTACCATGAGGATTTTGATTTTCATGAGCGTCTATAAAAGCCAAGAGC
>JBEEKN010000046.1:0-22317 GCA_041168605.1 Bacteroidota bacterium
AAAATCCATAGAATTCATTAATTTTGAGCTTCGCTAAATTGAACACAGACATGATCGGAGATTTACTCAAATCTATTTTCGGAGACAAGACCGCAAAAGACCGCAAAGAATACTGGCCTTTCGTAGACAAAGCCAACACCGCTTGGGAAAGCATCAAAACCCTTTCCGACGACCAACTCCGCGACAAAACCCGCGGTTTTCAAGAACAAGTACGCAACGCTATTGCCGAGTTAGAGGCCAACCTTGACGACCTCCAGGCTAAAGCCGCAGACCTCCAAACTTCTTTCGAAGAAAAAGAAAAACTCTACGAGCAAATTGACCAAATGGTCAAGTCTATCGACGAGCGCATCGAAGAAGAATTACTCGTTATTTTACCAGAAGCCTTTGCTGTGGTCAAAGAAACCGCGCGTCGCTGGGCCCAAAACGGCCAACTCAACGTGAGCGCCACCGATTTTGACCGCCAATTAGCAGCAGCCCGCGATGGCATCAGCCTCGAAGGCGACCGCGCCATTTGGCACAACGAATGGACCGCCGCAGGCAACAAAATCAAATGGGCCATGGTCCACTACGACGTTCAGCTCATGGGTGGCGCCGTTTTGCACCGAGGCAATATTTCCGAAATGCAAACCGGTGAAGGAAAAACCCTAGTGGCTACCCTACCCGTTTACCTCAATGCCCTTTCTGGAAAAGGTGTTCACGTGGTTACCGTCAACGACTACCTCGCCAAGCGCGACGCCGAATGGATGGGCCCACTTTACGAATTCCACGGTTTGCGCGTAGACTGCATCGACAAACACCAACCCAACTCTCAGCGCCGTCGCCAAGCCTATATGGCCGACATCACCTTCGGTACCAACAACGAATTCGGCTTTGACTACCTCCGCGACAACATGGCGGGCCACGTAGACGACATCGTGCAGCGCAAACACCATTTTGCCATTGTCGATGAGGTCGACTCCGTCTTAATTGACGACGCCCGTACGCCGCTCATCATTGCTGGGCCAACGCCTAAAGGCGACGAGCACGAATTCCACGAACTCAAGCCGCGCATCGAACGCGTGGTAGAAGCACAGCGCGCTTTTGTGCAGCAGTGCCTCAACGAGGCCAAAAAAATGCTGAGCGTCATCAACGAGCCCAACCCAGACAAAAACGAACAAAAACGCCTACTCGAAGAAGGCGGTATTGCCCTATTGCGCGCACACCGCGGCTTGCCCAAAAACAGATCGCTCATTAAGTTTTTATCGGAGCCAGGCATCAAAGTACACCTCCAAAAGACCGAAAATTTCTACATGGCCGAGCAAGGCAAAAACATGAAGAAAATCGACGTCGATTTGTTCTTTGTGATCGACGAAAAAAACAACTCCATCGAACTCACCGACAAGGGTATTGACCTTGTGTCGGGCAAAGACGACCGCGATTTCTTCATCATGCCAGACATCGGCGCAGAAATTGCCAAACTTCAAAAAGAAGCCTTAGAAAAAGAAGCCTACTTAGAGCGCAAAGATGTTTTGGTCCGAGAATACTCCATCAAATCGGAGCGCATTCACTCCGTGAGCCAACTCTTGCGCGCCTACACCCTCTTCGAAAAAGAAGTGGAATACGTGATCATGGATGGCAAAGTAAAAATTGTAGACGAATCTACAGGCCGTATTATGGAGGGCCGACGCTACTCCGACGGTTTGCACCAAGCCATTGAAGCCAAAGAAAACGTCACCGTAGAGGCTGCTACCCAAACCTATGCGTCTATTACCTTGCAGAACTACTTCCGCATGTACCACAAACTTGCGGGCATGACCGGAACTGCAGAAACCGAAGCGCGCGAGTTCTGGGACATCTACAAACTAGATGTTGTGGTGGTCCCGACCAATCAAGCTATTTCGCGCAAAGACCAAGACGACTTCGTCTACAAAACAGCCCGAGAAAAATACAACGCCATTATCCTCGAAATCGAAGACCTCGTTTCCAAGGGCCGACCAGTACTTGTGGGTACCACTACCGTAGAAATTTCTGAGTTGCTCTCGCGCATGCTCCAAATGAAAAAAATACAGCACCAAGTACTCAACGCCAAATACCACCAAAAAGAGGCTGAAATTGTCGCCAATGCTGGTTTAGCAGGAACAGTAACCATTGCCACCAACATGGCGGGCCGCGGTACCGACATCAAACTCGGCGAGGGCGTTAAAGAAGCTGGTGGTTTGGCCATTATTGGTACCGAGCGCCATGACTCCCGACGCGTAGACCGCCAGTTGCGCGGACGCGCTGGTCGCCAAGGTGACCCAGGATCTTCTCGTTTCTTTGTCTCTTTAGAAGATGACCTCATGCGCAAGTTTGGTTCGGAGCGCATTGCCTCCATCATGGACCGCATGGGCCTCAAGGAAGGTGAAGTCATTACCGCCGGAATGGTTTCTAAATCGATCGAGCGCGCTCAGAAAAAAGTAGAAGAGAACAACTTCGGGATGCGCAAAAACCTCTTGGAATACGACGACGTCATGAGCGCTCAGCGCAAGGCCATTTACCGCAAGCGCAGAAACGCGCTCTACGGAGACCGCCTCGACATCGACATCGACAACATGTTCTACGACCACTGCGAAAACACCGTAGCAACTTGTTCCAAATTACCTTTCCAAGAATTCGAACTCGAGCTCTTGCGCCTCATCGGCATCGAAACACCCGTAGATGAAGCCACTTTCAAGCAACTCAGCACCCACGAACTCACCGAACGCGTTTATGCTGCGCTGCGCGAAGCCTACGAACGCAAATGCGAAAAAATTGCGCGCATGGCCTATCCGCAGGTCAAGCACGTCTTTGAAACCATGTCTCAACAATACAAGAACATCGTTTTCCCGCTCACCGATGGCCGCAGCCAAATGCAACTCATCGTCAACCTCGAAGAAGCCTATCAATCAGAAGGCCGCGTCATCAGCAAATACTTCGAACGCAACGTCTTATTGAGCAAAATCGACGACGAATGGAAAGAACACCTCAGAGAAATGGACGACCTCCGCTCTGCAGTGCGCAATGCCCAATACGAGCAAAAAGACCCACTTGTCATCTATAAATTGGAATCCTACGAGCTCTTCCGCAGCATGCTCAATCGCCTCAATGAAGAAGCGCTAGACTTACTCATGCGCATGGACGTTCCAGTAGAGCAACAAATCCAAAGCACCAACCAAGAAGACCACCAAAACAACTACGACAAAGCCCAAACGAGCAATCAAGAGGCCATCGCCAATTCGGCGCCAGCAGCAAGAGAAGTCGAGAAAAAGCAACCCGTTGTAGCGGAGGTAAAGATCAACCGCAACGATCCTTGCCCTTGTGGAAGCGGCAAGAAATTCAAACAGTGTCACGGTCAGTAAATGCACGTGGCGCCAATTGGAATTGTCGGGTCTGGTAAAGTTGCGCAAACCTTATTGCGTTTGGCCAATGCAGCCGGCATTCCGATTGCTGGCATCTATGCGCGCAACCAACAGCAAGCAGAACAACTTGCCACCAAGTACAACACCCAGCATGTCCAGCACATTGCAGAACTCCATGCAGAGCTCATTTTGTTGTGTGTTTCTGACGACGCCCTACCAGAAATCATTGCGCAGTTAAAGCCACAACAAATAGCGGCCTATACTGCCGGCAGTCCGAGCATCAAGCTTTTTGCGCACCAACAACTTGGCGTGTGCTACCCGTATCAGAGTATCTCTAAAGGCCGCGATCTTTTGGTATCAGATATACCTTTTATGATTGAAGGCAAAAACGACCTCGTCCTGCAACGCATCAGCAGCTTTTTGCAACAACTAGGCGCCCAATTTCAGGTCTGCGGCTCTGCCCAGCGAGCACAGTATCATTTGGCGGGGGTTTTTGTCAATAATTTTGGCAACCTCTTACTGCTAGAGGCCAGCAAAATACTCGGTGAAGCCAACCTAGACATGACACCCATTTATCCGTTGCTCAACGAAACCATCGCCAAAGCTATTTTGCTTGGCCCCGAGCACGCGCAAACCGGTCCGGCCTTGCGCCACGATCAAAACACCCTAGACCGCCACCGCGCCCAACTGCAACCCGAACAATTAGTGGTCTACGATTGTCTGACCAAAAGAATTCAAGATCTCTTTTCACATGCTTAGCTACAAACAAAGACTCAATGACATCACCACCTTTATTTTTGATGTCGACGGCGTATTTACAGACGGCAAGGTCTACCTCATCAACGACGAAATCGTGCGGGCGGTTAATTCCAAAGATGGTTACGCCGTGCAGTATGCCGTTAAGATGGGCTACAAAATATTTTGCATCACCGGAGGCTCATCGCCAGAAGTGAAAAAAAGACTAATGGGTTTGGGTGTGCACGACGTCTATTTGGGTGCCCACAACAAACTCGAACGCTACGAGCAAATCAAGGCGCAATACAACATCCAAGACCACGAAATCGCGTATATGGGTGACGACATCCCGGACATCCCTGTTTTGCGCAAAGCGGGAGTTGCTGCGTGTCCGCAAGATGCCGTGAGCGATGTCAAAGCCAATGTACACTACCAAAGTCCTTATATAGGTGGTAAAACCTGCGTGCGCGACCTCATAGAGCAAACGCTGCGCTGCCAAGACAAATGGCTCAGTGAGTTGGCCTACGAGTGGTGAGCCAATAGTTTTTCAATTCTGAGGCCAAACGCAACTGATTGGCTGCGCGCCTGAGGTTATGCGCCTCGTCCTTGATTTTGTAATAAATATCGTCTTGTAGGTAATCGGTCAAAAAACGCGTGGCCTGAACCAAAATAACACCCATTGCCGCCGTGTAAAGTTTGGCAGCATCTACCGCAAAAACCCCCACCAAAACTTCAAATATTTCTTCTTGAAATAAGTGCGCTTGTTCGTCGGCATCTTCTCCGCGGCTACAAAAAGAACGGATCATGTCGCCATAATCGTAATAAGGCGTGCCGAGCTGAATGGTGTCCCAATCGATGAGCGATCTGACTTGCTTGCCATTTGGATGAAACAAAAAATTGCCCAATTTGGGGTCGGCATGGATCAATACCTTTTGCTCTTGGTCGGCCAATTTTTGCCAGGCCACTAAGGCGACCCACTGTGCTTCTATAGCCTCAATTTGCTTGCTTGCCGCCATTTTTCTTTGCGGATTTGCTGCAGTTTTGGCCTTTTCAAAAGTATTTAACCTGAGTTCTACATTCAAAAAATCAGCAATCGGCGCTTTCCAAGGGCCTGGCGATATGGCACTGAGGGCTTGGTGAAACTCAAGTAGTGCCTCTGCGGCGAGCTTGGCATTTTGAACTGTTGCGCATGGCAAAGTTGTGCTCGGCGAAATGGCCTTTAACAAGCGAAAGGTACCCTCTTCAGTAACCAGGAGCAACTTGCCGTTGCGTTTAGCGATGAATTGTAGCGGCACTAAACTAGGAAGTGACAGTGCCGTGGAGAGGGCCGTTAGTTGTGCTTGGAGCACTAAAGGTTTTTTAAAAACTGCTGTATTGATTTGCTGCAAAATGTAATCTGCCTGAGCGCCGCGCACCAACCATGTCTGATTGATCAATCCTTCTGTAAGCGGAACAATTTGAGAGGCGGCTATTCCCCAATGCGTGAACAACAAACTTTTTATGTCCATAAAGGGAAATGAAGTGGATACTGAACGCCTTCAAGTGCGCTGATATTTGCTTTGGCCAGTTCCAAATCTGCGGCATAAGTGAGGCCAAACCAAGCGGCTGGCATGGCTTCTACCTTGATATTTATACTGCCTTCCGTGATCATTTCATGCAGCACCTTTGGGAGATATATTTCGATTTGTTCATTTCCATTATTGACGTCCAAAAATACCTGAACCTTAGAAGCTAACTGCGCTAAGAATGTACCCGATAGCAACCAGGCGTTCATTGAAATCAGTGTATCCGGAGGATAAACACGTCCGTGTTCATCGGTAATCAAACCATTTTTATTTTCTAACTTCAATACTTCTTCTATCGTGCTGAGATAGGATTGTTGGCTTTGACAAATACCCCGAGCAACAGGCCCATGTGGGCTCAGTGTAGGGCCTAATTCAAAGGTGAGAGCAGCTGCAGCAACGCCGTCTTGCACCAATTGAATGGCGCGCTGGCAAATCGTTGGGCCGTAGTAATCGTCTGCATTGAGTACCAAAAAAGCACCCTCCCATTTGCCGTATAAAAAATGCAAGGCATGGGCAGTGCCCCAAGGTTTGTCTCGGGTTTGTTCTTGGATGAGTATTTCGTAGCGCGGCGCTTGCATCCAACGGTCCAGTTGTTGGGATACGATTTCTTGCATTCCGGGCCGCACAATGATAAATACCTTCTGAAAACCTGCTTGCATGGCGTCGTAACAAGCATATTCAAAAAGAAAATGCCCCTCCGCGCCAAAAGGTTCGATTTGCTTGGCGCCACCAAAGCGCGAACCTAGGCCGCCAGCTAAAATGACTAACGCAGTATCAGTAGTTTGCATCAAAGCCAAAAATAGGTTTGCGTGTTTTCCAGGTGCCTTTCGTGAAATCTGGTATGTCTTGCGGCGCACCATTTTCGGCAATAGACTTCTCGCTCAGCGGCGTAATGGCATACCAAGCTGCCAAATCATAGACATCCAGCGGAAATGGTTGATTTTGTTTGATGCACTCAATAAAGGCGTTGTCTACAAAATAATCCATGCCGCCGTGACCGGAAGACTCCGCGGCAGCGGCATTTTGCTTCCACAATGGATGGTCGTGAGCTTCGAGCCACGCTTTGGTGTTGTCCCAGCGGTGTGAGTGCTTCATGGCGTCCTCAAAATAGATGTGGCCTTGTTCGGGGTCGCCCCAGCCGAAATCTTGCCAAATACCTTTGGTGCCCTGCACCCTGAAACCTAAATTGTAAGGGCGCTGCAAACTGGTGTCGTGCGTCAGGATGATGGTTTCACCGTTGGCGCATTGCAAATGGGTGGTTACTACATCGCCTTGCTTGAAAGTGATTTTGGCATTGGGGTGATTTTCACCGCCCTTTGGATGCTTGACAATATATTCGTGTAGGCCGCGCGCTTTGCTCGAGAAAGAACTAACGCGCACCAAGCGGTTGCCGCGGTTGAGGTCGAGCATGGTAGCGACGGGCCCCAAACCATGTGTGGGGTAGAGTTCGCCGTTGCGGTTCAGGTAATGATTGGTGCGCCATGCGGCTTCGCTGTATCCTTTTTCACCGAATTCCACACCAGAGTTGTAGGCGCTTTTGCCGTCGTTGAAGAGCACGCCGCGCAGGTCGTGTTCGTAACCACCTTGAGCGTGTACGATGTCTCCAAAGAAGCCCTTGCGCACCATATTCAAGATGGCCATGACGTCGCGGCGATAGCACACGTTTTCGAGTGGCATGATCGGCACTTTGGTTTGCTCTGAAGTTTTGACATACGCCCAGCAGTCTGCTAATTTCATCGCGCCACCCACTTCCATTCCGACAATTTTACCCGCTTTCATAGCGGCGATACCATGTGGCAAATGCCATTCCCAAGGCGACGACACAAAAACTGCATCGATATCGGTTCGGGCAAGTAAATTGAGGTAATCATCAGTCCCGTTTTGATAAACTGCAGGCGCAGGACGCCCGGCTTTTTCAATCAAAGCCAACGCATCTTTGATCATGCGCGGATCTGGATCTGCAAGCGCGATGATATCGACATCTGCGCGCTTGAGCATTTCTTCTATATGGGTTTGACCGCGAAAGCCCGTCGCAATAAAGCCCAAGCGAACGCGATTTTTAACACTCGAATCAAATGAAAGTGCCTGTTGAGGAAGCAATAAGGCACCGGCACCTACAACACTTGTTTTTTGGATGAAATCTCGTCTTTTCAAGTTTTTTTTCTTGAAAGATAGAAAAAATCAAGATTGTAGACAACACTGGTCCATAGGGTATGGTTTCGCTCCATCTGCACCCCGTTCGTTTTGACCACAAATTGATTCAAATAACCTATTTGCAGTTGGAAATGCTGATCAAATTTATAACCCAGGGCCATAATGAAGCGGTTTTGATCGAGGATGTTTTTGCCAATTCCTTTGCCAAACCCCAAGAATATTTCATCATTGACATTCAAGAAAAGGCCCTTTCCTTGCGCCAAATAACTCTTTTGCAAGGGAAGCAAACACTGCGCGCGGTAGCGTATGCGTTGACGAAATAATGTATCGACCCAGCGCTGTTCCAAACGATAGCGGTGTTGTATTTGAACAGCACCATATTGCGCCTTGAGGTTGACTTGTTGCCACAGTCTGTTTTCGTGGGTCTTTGCGGCAATTGGTTGCGAACCGTAAGGATAGGAAATGATCCAGCCATAACCACCTGAAATAGTGCAATTCGGATTCAATTTATAATCAAGACCTACCCGTGTTAAGGATTGCTGCCAATTGGCAAAACCATCTGCTCTACGCCATTGGTATTCTGTGTGTAAGTCCAATTTATTATTGAGCTTGTGATTGCCTTGATACGCCACCCAACCATGAATTTGGTCGTCGATTTGTTTTTGTCCGTGCAGCGAATAAACGAACAAACAACAACTGAGAAGAATAACTATTTTCATAAGCCTTTATTTTCGCCTTGCGGCTGCGTGGTGCTTGGACTTGTGCATGGCTGTAAACTCGTGTAATCCCATCAAATTGAGATGACCACCAGCATTTTTAAAGTCTGCTTGCCACAAATGTAGTGCTTCTAAAGCTGAATGATCGATGAAACGACAATGAGTCAAATCGATATGTAACTCATCAGTAAGGTTTTGCTCGAGTAGTACCTTTTGAAGACGCAAGAAGTTTGTAAATACCAAAGGTGATTCTACGTGGATCACTCCATTCCCATTGACAACCCGCAAACTAAAAAGTGCAGAAAATCGAACACCTCTAACGATATGAAGCGCCATTTTCAAGATGATCCCAGCGCCTATTCCGACGAGCAAATCTGTAGCCAAAGTAACGATCACTGTTGTGCAAAATACCAACAACTGATCTGCACCGATCTTTAAAGCCGAGCCAAACTCTCTTGGATGCGCTAGTTTCCAACCTACGCCAATCAGTAGCGCCGCCAAGGCAGACAGCGGAATCATATCGCTGAAGGAAATATCTACCATCAAAAAAAGTAGGATAAACAAGCCGTGAAAGAAATTGGCCCAACGCGATTGTGCACCATTCGCCACATTGGCAGAGGAGCGCGCCACTTCAGAAATCATGGGTAAACCGCCAAAAATACCCGCGAGCATATTTCCAAAACCAACGGCCATGAGGTCTTTGTTGTAATTGGATTTTCGCTTTTGGGCATCGAGTAAATCAACGGCTTTGACGGTAAGTAAGGATTCCAGTGAACCGACCAACGTAAACATAATGACAAACTTGATAAAAGTCCCAAACTGATTGAAACCCTCAAAGCTTTCATTGATGCGCAAAATTTCAAAAAGCGCTTTGTCGAAAGAAAGCAAAGGTTTGAAGGTAGCTGTGTTGTGGATACCAAATACTTTCACGAGCAGGATCGAAACCAAAATGACCACCAACGCAGAAGGTATTTTTTTGAGCCAAGGTTGTTTAAACAAAGGCCATATAAAAATGATGGCCAAGGAGACGAGCCCAATCAAAGCCACTTGCCAATGCATGAAAAAATTCGGTATCGTACTCTTCAATTCAGCGAGCAATTCCAGTGGCTCGGTCATGGGCTTTCCAGCATGGGTGACGGGAGAAAATCCGGCGAGCACATGCACTTGCTTACTGATGATGATGATACCTATAGCAGCGAGCATGCCGTGTACGGCCGAAAGCGGAAATAAGTCTGTGTATTTACCCCATTTGAACCAGCCCATGACTACCTGTAGCGCACCAGCCACAATGATGGCGCCCAAAGCTAAGTGCCAACCGAGCTCGTTATTTCCATGACCCAACTCTGCAACAGAGCCAGCCACAATCACAATCAAACCTGCAGCCGGTCCCTTAATAGTCAGGGGTGCGCCCATGATAAAGGAAATGACCACACCGCCAAACATAGCTGTTATAAGGCCGTAGATAGGCGGAAAATCACTGGCTTTGGCAATGCCCAAACTGAGCGGCAGGGCCAGTAAAAAAACGAGAAAGCCAGACAGCACATCTGTCTTCCAGTGCTTCTTCAATTGATTGATTTCAAGAAAGTTAAATATGTTATTTTTCATCGTGTATTGTTTTAAGATGAGCGTTTTGCAATTTGATGGTAATTTTTAACGTGCGGACCCAGAAACACACGGGCGTAAATGCGCATGGTGGCCAAACCATTAATGACCAAACTAAAAGCTGTGAAAAATGCGAGACCAATTTGCTTCAACTCGATATGAGAAAAAATCAAATCCTCCCCTACAAAAGAGGGCGTGATTGGAAAGCCCGACAAACCCAGACAAACCAATAAAAAAATAAATCCTGTTTTCGGATATTCATAAATATGGCCGTAGAAATTATCAAGGCTGACCCACTCTGTTTTACGCAGGCGCGTGAGTATCAAATAACCCAGCGCCCAAGCCACTATAATTCCACTGAGGTACCAAATATGATGGACGTTGTCAAAATGTGCATTAAAAGAGAGCGCCAAGGAAATAGAAACGTGATTGAACATGATCAAAGTCAGGCTCTTGCGCACAGAATCTCTTTCAGTAAATGCTTTCACCGCCATCAAAAAGCCCCAAAAAGCGAAGAAAAACGGCAGGCGGTCTTTGACAACTGGCGAGAAAACCGCTTCATTCATACGCAATAAAAGTCCCATTCCTAAGATGAGGGGCATAACCCAAAAGATGTAACGGAAATTCAAAACCTTCCAGCCTCTTCCAATTTTTTTCAAGGGCTGCCATAAAACGCTGTAAAGGCCATTATCAAGATTCCACTCTTTTAGACTCAAAATATAGTAACGATCCATGAAAAGCTTGAACCAACTGCTTTTGACAACCGGTAACGGAATTTCATACAACTGCTCCCTGATTTTATAGCTTACAATTGAGGGAGAAATGAGCAATTGATAGGTTCTCAAGAAAGCATTGCCGAGGATGTGCAAAAGGGCGATATTCTCCCAGCCAAAGGCAATTTCAATGAAGATCAGGCCAATTTGCGCAACAGATGCGTATGCAATTTGACTTTTTATAGTGCTTTGTACCCTGCTGATCACCGTAGAGATGAGCGCAGTGAGCAGGCCGGCACAGACCAAACCTATTTTGAAATACAGCTGGTTTTCCCAAAAATGCAGGGTGCGCAAGAGTAAAAACGCGCCTATGTGCACTGACATCGAGCCGTAAAAAATGGCACTCGATGGCGTGGGGCCTTCCATCGCACGCGGCAACCAAGATGAAAAAGGAAGTTGAGCAGACTTAGCGGCAGCTGAAACATAGAAAAGCGTAGCAATCAGCAAACCAACTCCAGAATTTTGTGCTAAGTGTGCGTGCAGAGAAACCGTCTGGTTCATTTCTAAAAAGGTGACATTCTCTTGCCAAAAATGATGTAACAACCACATGGCCAGAATGATGCCAATATCGCCAATGCGATAAACCGAAAAAACCTTGAGCGCATTTTTGACGGGCAACAAGCGCTCGCGGTAAAATGCTATCAGTAAAAAAGATGACACACCTAAGATTTCCCAACCAATAAACAACGTTTCCATATTGCCCGAAAAAATAATGATTGAATAGCCAATATTGAAAAAGAGGATCGTGTTGAAAAACCGCTTGTAGCCGCTTTCGCGGTGCAAATAATAACGCGAGTAAATCGTGATCAAAAAAGTAAGCGACGCGCCTAAAAAAGCGAAGGTCAAGGTCAGTTTATCCACCAAAAAATCTATGAAAAAATCATAATTATGGGCGCGGTAAATAGACACCTCTTTGAATTGCACAGGTTCTGCGCCGTGCATGAGCCACTGCCCCGAAAAAACCAGCACAAATACAAGTTGCAAAAAGGCGGTGCTGTAACCCAAGACCGAAAGTGCGCCTTCTTTTTTAGCACTTAAAAACAAACTGATCAGGAAGCCCGCAATGGGTAAACCGAGGTAACCATGGACAAAATAGGTCGTATTCATGAGGCTTGTTTTGAAGGTTCAACAATTGAATAAGGTTGGAATTGACCCTGCCTGAACACAAAAAATTCTTTTTGTAGTGGATCAAAACACACCAAGCGCACCCATTCGTTGGCAAACCATTCATAGGTTTGCGCATTTCGCGAAATAGCGTCAAAGACAAGCTCGGGTTTTTGCTCAACAACCACCAATAACCTGTAAGGGTCATGGAGCTCTATCATCTGACTTGGCAAACCTGTTCTCAAATCCCCATCCACCCCATTGGCCACTCCTAACAGCCCCATGACATTATGAGGCAATTTTGAACCGGCCCCAAGCTGTTCGTTATCGACTTTCGAAAAATAGTACTCTAAATTGATGCCGCCACAAACCGGCGCAACCGCATTGAGAATACCACTGAGCAAAGTACCCGATGGATCATGGTTGTAATCGTAGGAGTTCAAAAATGCCCTGCGATCGAGAAAAACACCTCTTGAGAACTGCCTTCTGCCCACAATGCAAAGTGCGTTAGTAGCATGATTCAACTCAGGTCGAGGTTCAAATAATGAAACGGTTCGTAGCTGTACCTTTTGATGGATTTGACGGGGCGTACCCTTCGAGGAGATGGTCATGAACTTTTTGGATCGCTCCACTGCATTTTGCTCACAAGCTTGTGCAAAAACGAGCCGATCTGCTTCAAATAATGCCTCGAGATGAGCCGGGAGGAGTTGAAGGTCGTAATAGATGAATTCATCCTTGGCGGTGTCCTGCAACACGGGCACAAAATGTGTGGACTCAGGAATCTTGATACCACTGGAACGAAGGCCTTGACGCACCAGCGGATGATTGGCCATGTATGCAAAAGCTCTGGCATTCACTGATCCTGGCCTACCCGAACACGCACCGCAATCGTAACCCGCATAGTGCGTATTATTGGCACTACTCGACCCGTGCGAGACAATGTAAATGAGCGGCGCAAAATTTGCTTCTAGGCCAATGCTCTTGAGCATCCCGCCAACAATTGCAGCCATTTCTGAAATTGTGAATCCAATTTGCAGTCCATCGGTTGTCATCTGACCTTCGATATGCTCAATACTAAGTCTAGCTTCCGGATCCATGTGTTGTTGAGCCGAAACAGCCATTGTGTTCATGGACGGCCATAAAATGCTGAGCGCAAGTTTGAGCGCTGACCAAAGCCCGTAGGTGTGTGTCAAAATCCAACCCAAAAGCAATCCGTGTGTCCGGGTATCAAAATGCCATTCTTTTTGTTTTTGTAGATACGTGGACTGCTCTAAAATTAGATGACGAGGCTGCACTGGCGCAGGGCATATTTTGGTGCGTTGTGAAGAACCATGTGCTTGAAAATAGGTTTCGATATTGAAGTGTCCTGGCGTTCCGTAAGTTAAAAACGAGGGCTTGATTTGTTCAATATGACGGCGAATAGAGCATTCTCGGTCATCGATACAAAAAATGCCCATGCTGCTCGCTGGTGTTTGAACTGGTGTTATGTTTTGTTTGAGCGCTGTCAATACGCTATCGTAGTAAGTCCATTCATATGCGTCTTGCCAAACCGCCATTACTTTTTGTGCAGTTGTGGGTTGGATCGCACTTGGTTCAAAACGATAGGTTGCAAGACCTAACTTCGCTGCCGGAAGCCAACTTCCATGATGTTGATCCAAAGCGTCGATTTCCAACAGACACTCCAAGAGCACGAAATCTTCAAAAGCGATTTCGCGCTTCAGAACCAATAAATTGGGTCTATTCGCAATTTGCGTCATCATACCTGAATAGCCAGGATGTGCAAACTGCTGATCGAACAAATAATTCTCAAATGCTGAGGAGTCGCCGACTAATAAATCGAGCGCATCCTCGAGTGAAAACGCTTCGTTGAGCAGGCAATTTCGAGCGCGTTGCCCCTTAAAGAAAGATGCCGTATTGTCTCTTTCTAACTGACGCAATGCGGATAAAAAATCCAAGCCATTTTCAGGAAAACGCCAAATCGCTATGCCTTGATCGAGAAATGAATTGACAATACGAAACAAAAGCGGCTGCACGCGCGCATCGAGATCAAAACCAAGTTTTTGTTTCCACGCGAGTCGATAAGAACCCACCAAAGCGGCAAGTTCGGTTTGTGCTTCAAAACTAAAAAGCAAGGATCGATCTACCTCATTTTGCAGCGCTAATGAACGATCTAGGTTGGTGTCTGTGATGTCACCATTGGCGTACAACGCTCTAAAAGTACTGATGGATAAATAGGTTTGATAACCAAATAGTTGTTGGGCAGCACTCAACCCTTGGTGAAAAGGCAGTGTTTGAAAAGCGTGAAGGGTGTTGTGATGGATAAAATCCTTCAAAGGTGCCTGACTAGGCAGGTAATGTTCGAGCTCCTTTAAAATAGGTGCAAGCAGGTTTTTTTCATGCATAAAATGGGTTTAAAAAATATAAAACGAAAGGGTTTTCGCTTACTTTTTAAATCCTAAATACCTGAAAATGAATGGTTATGCTATTCTTATAAAGCCAATTTAGAAAATTCCTGCCAGTGAATTCTGGATGCGTATATTCGTGAAAATTGGTGTCAAAAAAGCCAACTGAGCAGTCCTGATTAAAAATTGACTGCTTCTCATGAAGTAAAAATTCATCTAAATCAGCCTCTTGCTCCGCTTCTTCTATTTCTTCTAAAAATTCGCAGGTAGAAAAAGAGAGCTGCTCGTTGGATGGGTGTTTGAACTGGGAGTGGTCTGCTTGGGTGGCGGCTACTTTATCATTGTGTTGCTGAGCCACCGGTAAGGACATGCCAAACGCGAGATTGCTCAAAAAAGCAACTAAGGTAATGAAGAAAATAGCTCTTTTAGACCAATGCATGGAACAAATTTAGCCCTATAGCGCTAAAGTCTTGTTAAATTATTCCTAAAAAAACAAGATTGCCTTATCTTTGCTTGTTATGCAATCAACAACAACGCTTTCTAGCCAATCTCAGGCCTATATCGATTTAGAAGATCAGCACGGCGCCCATAACTACCATCCGCTTCCGGTTGTCCTCGAAAGAGGCGAAGGAGTCTATGTTTGGGATGTAGATGGCCAGCGCTATTTCGATTTTTTGTCGGCCTATTCTGCGGTGAATCAAGGGCATGCGCACCCAAAAATTACCCAAGCGCTAATTGATCAAGCGCAAACATTAGCACTCACTTCTCGCGCTTTTTACAATAACTGCCTGGGCGAGTACGAAAAATTCGTAACCAACTATTTCGGTTTTGACAAAGTACTCCCGATGAATACCGGAGCAGAAGCCGTCGAGACCGCCATCAAATTGTGTCGCAAATGGGCCTATGAAAAAAAAGGAATTGCCGAAAATCAAGCCCAAATTGTGGTTTGCGAAGGTAATTTCCACGGCCGCACCACCACCATCGTTTCGTTTTCTTCAGACCCCGACGCCAACACAAATTTTGGCCCGTATCCGTCTGGTTTTATTTCCATTCCGTACGACGACATCGCCGCATTAGAAACAGCGTTGGCGCAACCTAATGTAGCCGGTTTCTTAGTGGAGCCCATTCAAGGCGAAGCAGGCGTTTATACCCCCGCAGACGACTACCTGCGCCAAGCCAAAGCGCTTTGCACCCAGCACAACGTCTTGCTGATCGCCGACGAAGTGCAAACGGGCATTGCCCGCACCGGAAGCCTCCTTGCCGTTTGTGGCAACTGTACTTGCCAAACAAAATGCGAGCAACAAAGTGCCACCTACGCAAGACCCGACATATTAATTTTAGGCAAGGCCCTTTCTGGAGGCGTTTACCCTGTTTCAGCAGTACTCGCCGATGACCATATCATGATGGTGATCAAGCCGGGGCAGCACGGTTCTACCTTCGGTGGCAACCCCATTGCGGCCAAGGTAGCTATTGCCGCACTCACCGCTGTCGACGACGAAAACCTCATCCAAAATGCCCGTCATTTAGGCGCACTCTTCCGCAAAGAAATGCAGCGCGTCATCGATCAAAACCCACTTTTGGTAAAAGTGCGCGGCAAGGGCTTGCTCAATGCGGTGGTGGTCAATGACGGCCCCGATTCAGACACCGCTTGGCGTTTGTGTGTGGCCCTCAAAGAAAACGGTCTTTTGGCCAAGCCTACCCACGGCAACATCATCCGCTTTGCACCACCGCTGGTCATTACAGAAGCGCAACTCCTAGAGTGCGTTGCGATCATCGAAAAAACAGTTCAACATTTCACTAAATAAACATACTTTGGCACAACCTATCAAATTTGGAACCGATGGCTGGAGAGCCATCATTGCAGCAGACTTCACCGTAGCCAATGTGGCGCGCGTCACCGAAGCAACCGGAATCTGGCTCAAGGCTCGCTTTGAAAACCCTACGGTTGTGATTGGTCACGACTGTCGTTTTGCAGGAGAGCTCTTCATGGAAACGGCGGCTAAAGTGTTGCTCGCGCAAGGTATTCAGATTAAAATGGCCCGAGGCTTTGTCTCTACACCAATGATTTCCTTGGCGGCCAATCAAATGGGCTGTGAAATTGGCATCATCTTAACGGCGAGCCATAACCCGCCTTCATACAACGGTTTCAAACTCAAAGCCAAATTTGGCGGCCCATTAGAGCCCGAAAAAGTCAATGAAGTCGAAGCCCTTATACCTGATAGTTGCAGCATCGATTTTGAAGTAATTGACCTCGACGCTGCGCTACAAACTGGCCAACTCGAAATCATCGACATCGAAACCCGCTACATCGACCACGTCAAAGCCAACTTTGACCTCGTTGCCATCCGCAACTCTGGCCTCAAACTCATGTACGACGCCATGTATGGTGCTGGCCAACGCGCTTTGCCATTGGTTTTACCAGAAGTCGAATTACTACACTGCGACCCCAACCCATCTTTTATGGGTACGGCGCCTGAACCGATTGCCAAAAACTTACAAGAATTAGCCCAAACCATTCAATCACGCGGCGATATCGCTTGTGCATTGGCAACCGACGGGGATGCAGACCGAATTGGCCTTTACAACAGCCGCGGCGAGTTTGTCGACTCTCACCACATCATTTTGCTTTTGATCCATTACATGGTCAAATACAAGCAAATGACAGGCAAAGTAGTCATTGCTTTTTCGGTTACCCCGCGCGTCGAAAAACTCTGCCAACACTACGGCCTCGAACTTGAAGTCACCAAAATTGGCTTCAAAGAAATTGCCAGCATCATGATCAAAGAAGATGTGTTGTTGGGCGGCGAAGAATCGGGCGGCATTGCCGTCAAAGGACACATTCCAGAGCGCGACGGCATCTGGATGGGGCTCATCATTTGGGAATTTATGGCCAAATCAGGCAAAAGCCTAGACGAACTCATCGACGAAGTCTACGCAATTGTTGGTCCCTTCCAGTTTGAGCGCAACGACCTCCACATCACAGAAGCCCTCAAGCAAAAAATCATCGCCAATTGCAAGGCCAATTCCTACAGTTCGTTTGGCAACTACCAAGTTCGCGACCTACAAACCCTCGACGGATTTAAGTATTTCTTTGACGACGAACGCTGGGTCATGATCCGCCCATCCGGTACAGAACCTGTTCTCAGAACCTACGCAGAAGCCCCAACTTTGGAAGAAGTAAGAGCAATTTTGAAAGTTACTGCAGATACAATTTGCAACTAAAAGACTGCATTATATACGGACAAGCCCTTCAAATTGGAGGGCTTTTTTTTGTGCCTTCAAATCAAAAGCGCTAACTTTATATTTATAAATCATACATATGCAAGTCTTCACTAGCTCCCTACCCGACCAACTGTTTACAGCGCTTTCAGAAAAAGCGGCTGAGCTCAAAGTGCCTAAAAACAAAATCATTGAGAAGGCACTCGCACTTTATTTAGAGCAACTTAGCAAGGCGGCATATATCAAGTCATATCGCCAAATGTCGCAGGATACCGATATTTTACAATTAGCTGAGGAAGGGATGCAGGTATACTTTGCCCAATTAAACGGTCTCGATCATGATGAAGCAAGGTGAAATATGGATGGCCAACTTAGATCCTACCCGCGGGAGCGAACAAGCAGGCTATCGGCCCATATTAGTTTTCAGCGGAGATTTATTCAATACCCATACACCACTTATTATTGGGTTACCACTCTCTACCAAAATCAAAAACTATAAAGGCAATATCATTCTCGAACCAGATCCAGAAAACGGCCTCAAAGAAAAATCGGAAGTATTTACGTTTCATATCCGCTCTATTGCAAAAGAGCGCTTTATTGAAAAGATAGGCCGCATTGACGACAAAAAACTTAAAGATTTGAGAAAATCACTTCAAGAAATTTTGACTTATTAGCCCAAAGCCACATCTAAGATCATCATTACTAAGAAACCTCCGATAAAACCCAGGACGGCTACATCGGTGTATTTATCGCGCTGTGTTTCGGGGATCACCTCCTCTACCACCACAAAGATCATAGCTCCTGCAGCAAAGGAGAGCGCAAAAGGCAAAATGGGTTCCATGTAAATGACCGCCATGGCGCCAATGACACCCGCAATGGGCTCTACAATAGCGGAAAGTTGGCCGTACATGAAACTCTTCATGCGGCTCGCTCCAGCGCGCCTGAGGGGCATGGCTACTGCGAATCCTTCGGGGAAGTTCTGGATTCCGATACCGATGGCTAAGGCAATGGCACCGGCAATTGTGGCGCCTTCCATACCGTTGGCTGCAGCACCAAACAATACACCGACCGCTAAGCCTTCTGGAATGTTGTGCAGCGTGATAGCGAGTACTAACAAAGTGGTTTTGTGCAGTTGGGTTTTGACGCCTTCGGTTTCGTTTTCATTGAAATTAATGTGCAAATGCGGCAATTTTTTATCCAAGAAAAACAAAAACATGGCACCAGTCAAAAAACCAACGGCAGCTGGCATCCAGGATGCGTTGGGGTATATCCGTTCAGAAAGCTCGATGGAGGGCAACAACAAAGACCAAAAACTAGCTGCCACCATGACGCCACCCGTAAAGCCGAGCATGCCATCGAGTAAGCCCCGATGCATGTTTTTGAAAAAGAAAACAAGACTTGCGCCCGCTGCCGTCACCAACCAAGTAAAAGTTGTGGCTAAAAACGCGGCAAAAACAGGATCAATGTGGGTAAAGAAATGTTCGAGTTGTTGCATGGTCTTACAAAGTTAAAAGAATCTAGACACCAACTGCCCATCAATCAAAACCGAGCGTTTTGGCATTGTTGCGCAGCGAGGTGGCCACGGCTGTTCCGAAATCGTCGGATTTTACTTGGGTTGTTTTGGCATCTTCAGCTTCGATGTACTTGCGGCGCTCTGTCTCTAAACGCGCCATTTCTTTTTGAATAGCGCTGCGCTCCTGGCTTTTTTGCTTGACAAATGCCTGGCGTTGCTCCACGCTCATGCCTTTCATTTCGGCCGGTAACTCCTCCTCTTTGAGCGTCGCAATTTTCGTTGAATCGGCTAAATTGGCATCTACGATATCCCATTTGTCGTTCTTATAACTCGATTTAGACTTCACCAAATAACGCTCAGTTTGGGCTGCTTTTGAGACCCCCAAGGCATTTTGATCTTGTGAAAGTTGTTTGGATTTCGATTCGATTGCCACAGATCCATAACCGATGTAGGTATTGTTGAGTAAACGATTTTGCTCAATAATTTGGTCGTCAAAAGGAGTTTCTATTTGCCAAACTGCCAAATTGGGATCAATATTGAAAAAATCGCCATTGCCGCAATCTGAGCCACTTTTCCAACCTAAATTGATGCCCTGCAAACGGTCTCCGCAAAAAATGGTGCTCACCAAAACGTGTTTCTGGGCAGCGAGTTCGCAAGCAGTTGTAGTCGAAATTGGGCCTTGTTTGAAAGATTCATTGCCCGCTACATAAATGAGTTTGAGGTCTTGCGGGCTGTTAGACCAATTGAGTTCTTTAAGCGAAGAAACAATTGCTGCCGCACAATATTCTTCGCCACCACTGGTGCGCAAGCCAAAGAGTTTTTCAGAGACCAAATCGAGGTCTGTTGAAAAATCAAGTTGCTTTCGGATGTAGTTTTGAGTAGCTGCAATAGTGGAATTACCGTAGTCATACATGGCAATTTCTAAGGTAACCGGAGCGCCTTGATAGGTCAGTGTAGAAGCTTCATTGACGATGGCCCAAATGCGGGCTTTCGCCTGATTGAGCAACCCATCCATGCTATTTGAAGTGTCGAAAAGAATGACAAGCTGTACCTTTCGCTGTGCTATAGAGGTGCCTGACAAAAAAAGAAGGAAGAAAAGTAGTTGTAAGTGTTTCATGAAGTAAATTTTGACCCCAACAGCCAAAATGGTGCCAAAAATCCTATAAATCAAAGTATTGTAAGGCCAGCTTGTAGCTATCCAAGCCGAAACCAAAAATACAACCGTTGCAAACTGGTGTCAGCAAGGATTCATGCCTAAAAGATTCGCGCGCAGCGATATTTGAGATATGTACTTCAACTACTGGAGTCGAGATAGACGCAATGCAGTCGCGCAAAGCAACGCTCGTATGGGTGTAGCCACCTGCATTCAAAATGATGCCGTCGACATTAGAATTTTGGAGTTGGTCAATGAGTTCCCCTTCTATGTTTGACTGAAAATAAGTCAATTCGTGTGAAAAGCCTTTTTTAAGTTCCTCGAAAAACGCTTCAAAGGTGACATTGCCATATATTTGTGTTTCACGGGTACCGAGTAAATTCAAATTAGGACCATTGACAATAAGCAATTTCATAAGACATGCATTGGGAGCGCTATATTAAGGATTTTGTTTCATACCTGAAAATAGAAAAGGGTTTGGCCAATAATTCTATTTTGGCCTACCAGCGAGACGTCGCGCTCTTAGCCGCATTTTTTGAAGAGGAAAATTGCAAGCCCGAACAAGTCGCTTACGAGCAACTCAAAACCTTTGTAGCGCATCTTTACGACCTCGGATTGGCGGCGCGCAGTCAGGCACGGATCATTTCGGGCATCAAACACTTTTTCAAGTTCCTCATATTGGAGCGCTATATCCATGCAGACCCCTCTGAGTTACTCGAGCAGCCCAAACTAGGGCGCAAACTTCCCGAGGTGCTCGAAATCGAAGAAATTGACGCCCTTTTAGCGGCCATAGACCTCAGCAGTGCAGAAGGCGAACGCAATCACGCCATGTTGGAAACGCTCTATAGTTGCGGCTTGCGCGTATCGGAACTCATTGGTTTGCGTTTTTCAGATTTGTATTTTGACGAAGGGTTTGTTCGCGTCATTGGCAAAGGCAATAAAGAACGTTTGGTGCCGGTATCTGAACAAGTCATTTTTGAAATCACCAACTACACCCGTCAAAGTCGTTTAGAAGTGCCAATTAAGGCCGGACAAGAACACTTCATTTTTTTAAATCGGCGCGGGCATCAGCTCACACGCGTCATGATTTTCATCATCATTAAGCAACTTGCCCAAAAAATGGGGCTCAACAAACAAATTTCTCCGCATACTTTTCGACATAGTTTTGCAACTCATTTAGTAGAAGGCGGGGCCAATTTAAGGGCAGTTCAGGAGATGCTCGGACACGAATCTATCACCACCACAGAGATTTACACACATCTGGACCAACGCTTTTTGCGCAAGGCCATCCTGAATCATCACCCGAGAAATCAGGTGAAATAAGTCGGATTGTTGAAAAAGCCTGCTATTTTGTGGATAATGGATTTGTAGTATTGTAAAAAGTTGTTATCTTTGCATCCGCTTTTGTAATTACACGTAATAATTTAGACATGTCACGAGTTTGTCAGTTAACAGGAAAGTCAGTGATGGTTGGAAACAACGTATCTCACTCTAATCGCAAGACCAAGCGTCGGTTTTATCCGAACTTGCTCACGAAGAAGTTTTTCATTCCTGAAGAAGATAATTTTATCACTTTAAAGATTTCTGCTGCTGCATTGCGCACCATCAATAAGAAAGGAATCTCTGCTTGCTTGAAAGAAGCACGCCAAAAAGGATTTTTGAAATAACCTGTTGGGAAACAGAATAAACATTTAGAAAATGGCTAAGAAGAGTAAAGGCAACCGCATCCAAGTAATTCTAGAGTGCACTGAGCATAAAGAATCTGGTATGCCCGGTACATCACGATACATCACCACTAAGAACCGTAAAAATACGCCAGACCGTATGGAGATTAAGAAATTTAATCCCATCCTCAAGCGTATGACTGTCCATAAAGAAATTAAATAAGTAAGTCATGGCAAAGAAAGTAGTTGCATCACTCCAGAAAGGTGGAGGTAAAGAACATACAAAGGTGATCAAAATGGTCAAGTCTGAAAAGTCTGGCTCATACACCTTCAAAGAAGAAATCGTACACAACGACAAAGT
>JBEEKN010000047.1:0-22024 GCA_041168605.1 Bacteroidota bacterium
AAAAAATAAGAAGTTGA
Organism: Bacteroidota bacterium; assembly: GCA_041168605.1. GTDB lineage: Bacteria > Bacteroidota > Bacteroidia > Flavobacteriales_D > Crocinitomicaceae > UBA952. Next base: position 18 of record JBEEKN010000047.1, read on the forward strand.
TTGATGAAAAGGAGGGGCTTTCGAAAGAGGCCCCTTTTTTTGTGCCTACAATCGGCGTTCTATGCGTATTTTTGCAATATGGATCACGACATCGAACTCCGCTTTCAAAAACTTCAAAAACACCTCGAAAAAGACTTCGGCCCAGGAATGGACATGTCTACTTTCTTATTTTTAGTTGGTGTGAACGAACTCGGCATGGGGCACCAAACGTTTTCCAAACAACAAAAAATGGAGCTCATGCACATCGCTATCTGCACGCTTCTAGAGCCCTACGGCTACTACACATTTGATGGCCGCGATGCCGACCTATGGCCACACTACACACTCAACCAAAAGCTGCCGGCACTCAACCACCAGCAACAACAACATTTGCTCAAAGAAGGGCTCCTAGATTATTTCATCAAAAACGATTACTATCATGAGATACCTGAGTCTGTTTAGCTTTACCGCCGCGCTCATTCTACTCGCGTCTTGCCATTCATCTGATGTAGCGCTGCGTCATAGTCGGATCCGCACCTGCCATACTGAAGAAATGATCGCCCTTTCTACCCAAAAAGAGCTCATTGAAGCCCAGCCAACAGCAAAGATCACAGCAGTAGAGGAGGCCTCCACGCTTGTTCAAGCCACAGAAACACATTCAGTATTAGCGCAATCTAAAAAGCAATTGTTGCCTAGTCAAGCTGCACCAATTGCCAGTAAACCAAGGACTGAGCAACTCAAAAATTCGACGCCTAAAAGAGCAGATGTAAACGCCAACTCCAATCTTCAAATATTGGAAAAGAAAGGAGTTGTTGGTCAGATCAGTTACTCGTTTGGTGTTGTGGGCCTCGTTTTCATCATTGTAGGCGTAGTCTTGTTACTCCTTGGCGGACTCATCATCAATACCCTTGGGGCACTCGCCATCGCATTCGGTTTTGTTTTTATCTTGATTTGGCTCGTTTTAGCTATTCTACAAGGACTATTTGATGTAATTTTGTAGCAATGTCCGACGCAGCTCTCAAACCGCCAACAAAATTCAAAACCTACTTGGTTTTTACCAAGTTCCGACTTTCGTTTTTAGTCATTATTTCGGCGCTGAGCGGTTACCTTTTTGCCGGTGGAAAAGATTGGCTTGAAATCACTTATCTCCTGCTCGGCGGCACACTCGTTACAGGTGCTTCTAACGGCGCCAATCAAATCTGGGAACGCGACCTCGACCAAATCATGAACCGCACCAACCGCAGGCCGCTGCCAACAGGTCAAATGCAGCTCAAAGAGGCTTACGTCGTTGTCATTTTATTTCTTTTGGTCGGAAGTTACCTGCTTTATCTCATAAATCTGAAAAGTGCGCTGCTTGGCCTCATTGCCTTTGTGAGTTACGTATTTATCTACACACCTCTCAAGCAAATCACGCCGTGGGCTGTTTTTGTAGGCGCTTTTCCTGGGGCCATTCCGCCCTTTTTAGGGGCCATTGCTGCCACCAATTCTTTTGGATTTATTCCTGGTATTTTATTTTTTGTACAGTTCACATGGCAATTCCCACACTTTTGGGCCATTGCATGGGTGCTCTACGACGACTACAAAAAAGCGGGCTTTTCTTTGCTGCCTTCCAAAAACGGCAAGGGCAAGGCTTCTGCCTTCCAAATCATGGCCTATTCATTGGCCCTCATTCCTTTTAGCCTCATGCCATGGATCCTCGGCTGGACGAGCTATATTACGCTGATCATCGCCAGCGTCATGGGCATTTGGTTCTTTTATTTGTCTTATAAATTGTACCACAGCTGCGAAACTTCCGATGCGCGTAAACTTATGTTCGCTTCGTTTATTTATTTACCGATCATCCAATTCGTTTATGTATTTGATCGCTCAGATCGTTTTATTGAATTATTAAAATCATTAGCATGAATTACGAAAATGAAATGAACCCTGAAGTCAGGGAAAAGATGAAGAAAAACCTCGTTTATGTCGGTATTTTCAGCATCGTTATGCTCTTTGCAGGTCTTACCTCTGGCTATTATGTCTCCATGGGTAAGTCTTTTTGGCTCAAATACCCAATGCCTGCGGGCTTTTACCTCAGCACCCTCTTTATTGCGCTCAGTTCTTTGAGCTTTTGGTGGGCTATTCAAGGTGCTAAAAAAGACAAGCAAGGCCAATTGAAAGGCGCTATGGCAGCCACCCTCATTTTTGGAGCAGCCTTTTTGTATTTCCAATTCCAGGGTTATGGCCAGCTTGTAGAAAAAGGCGTCAACCCCGTCAACGACATGCTCGTGACCAACGGCCGCTATGGAGACTACTACGAATTCAAATACAAAGGCGACCTCGTTGCAGTAGATGGCAACGAATACCTCATCGCTGGCAAACCCATTGCCGACAAAGACTTCAAAAACATTCAAGCTTTCTTCAAGCAATTTGAAAAAATCAAGCACAACCAAGCGCTAAAGGTGACCAAACCAAACGCACAAATTGAGTTGTACTATAGCGGAAGCCCAGTTCTGATCAAAGACGGACGCCTATTTGCAAACGACAGCACCCAACTCACCTATTCTGACGAAGTACGCCTCAGCGAGCTCTCGCTCAATATCCGAGACAAGCGCGGCGATTTCTTTGCGCATGGAACCTATGGCAAAGACTTCACCATCTATTATTCAGGTAAAGCGCTCGAATACCAAGACCGCCAACTCAAATACAAAGGCACAGTGCTCAAGCCACACTTGCAATTAAGCGCCATGCAAGCCTCAGATTCTGCATCGGCCTACCTCTTTTTGATCACCTTTGTGCATCTACTGCATGTGCTCATTGCACTGCTCTACCTCACGAAAGTCGCAATTGCTTCATTTACAGGTAAGTTCTCGTCACAAAACCATTTATCACTCAGGCTGAGTAGCATCTTCTGGCACTTTTTAGGGCTTTTATGGCTGTATTTACTCGTCTTTTTGATTTTTATTCATTAAACTTGCACAAAAATTTCTCTTAAAATGGCCGGACATTCTGCTCAACTAGACGCCAAGACACTATGGGGTGGTAAAGAATCCCCTTTCCAAACAAGTTATGGCAAACTAATGATGTGGTTCTTCCTCGTTTCGGATGCACTCACTTTCAGCGGTTTATTAATTGCTTATGGCTTTACTCGCCACGATTCCCAAGATGCTTGGCCAATTGGTGAAGAAACCTTTAACTCGATGCCTTTCTTAGGTCACGGCTACCCACTGCTTTATGTGGCGCTCATGACCTTTATCCTCATCGTTTCTTCTGTAACCATGGTACTCGCCGTTGAAGCAGGGCACCGCATGGATCGCAAAGGTGTTACCAAATGGATGATCGCTACTGTCATTGGCGGCTTTTTCTTCTTGGGCTCACAAGCATGGGAGTGGTCTCACTTTATCCACGGTTCTGAATTCGGTAAAATCGAACTCAACGACGGTTCAGTTGCGATTGTCAAAGGTCATTTTGGCGAAATCAACAGCTTTACTGTTATTGAAGCCGGTAAAAAACACAAAGCAGGCGCCGTCATTAAAGAAGACCTCATGCACCAATTCCAGCATGCCGCTGAGTTGGGTCATTTAGAGGCCGGTAAAATTCATTTAGCCGATGGTTCTGTTGCCAAAATCAACAAAGCTGCCGACCACGAAATGAAACTCATCATCAAAAAAGACGGTAAGCTTCACAAAGTTGGCGGTAAAGAAATCACTGGCAAACAAGCGGAGAAACTCTATTACGAAGCGCTTTATTCTGGTGACAAACACCGTGTGATTTACGGAGCCAACATGAAACAAAACGAATACGGGCCACAACAATACGCTCAATTCTTTTTCTTCATCACTGGTTTCCACGGTTTCCACGTATTTTCAGGTGTCATCATCAACATCCTCATCCTACTTGGTGTCTTATCTGGTACCTACCACAAACGTGGCCACTACGAAATGGTTGAAAAAACCGGCTTGTACTGGCACTTTGTCGACCTTGTTTGGGTCTTCGTATTTACCTTCTTTTATTTATTGTAATTCTCTTAATCAACACACAACATGGAAAGAGACGACCTCATAGAATATTCACTTCACGCGCACCACGACGACGCTAAAGGAAAAGAAATCCGCAAAAAGATCTACAAAGTCACCTTATTGCTCACGGCAATTACGGTTTTTGAAGTAATCATCGGAGCAGGTATCAAACAATCTTCTGACTACTGGTCTACCGTAAAAGTCCTCTTTATCTTGCTTACATTATTGAAAGCGGGTTACATCGTGATGGTCTTTATGCACCTCGGAGACGAGCGCCCTTATTTGCGCAACGTCATCTTGATCCCTTATTTTATTTTTGTAGCCTACCTCATTTTCATTGCACTTGTCGAAGGTACTGCCGTTGGTAGTGTTTGGGCAACAATGTGGCAATAACCCATGGAAGAGCAAGCTGCCACCCGAAGTAAAAAGAGATCTATACTAGCACTCTCTCTGGTATTTGGACCAGCGCTCATCTTGATTTTCATGGCTACACGTGGTTGCGACCACCGCTTTAAAGAATTAGCAGATTACGGGTTGGTGAAAACACCAACCTTTTCTGTTTACAACCACAAAGGCAAGCAAGCGCTTTCACTACAAGATTACCAAGATCAGATTGTCCTGATTACCACCCTACAAACGACCTGTCCGCATCAGTGTGGCTTGGCTTTCTTTCCCCTTACCCAAAACCTCTACAAAGACCTCCGCACCAACAAGCGCAAAAAGCTCAAGCAAGTGCGCATTTTGTCTATCGTTGTAGATTCATTAGGCAATCCGGTATCTGAATCCGAATTACTAGACATACAAGATATGCTCAAAAGCCGTGTAGAAGGTTTTGACCCCGAGCTATGGCAGTTGGTGAGTGCAGATCCAAAAATCTTTTACAACCTCCGCAACAACGGTCAAAAATTAATACACAGAGATTCTAAATACTTTGGCGGCGTTTCTTACAACGAGTTGATCATGCTGCTCGACAAAAGAAACCACTTGCGGATGGTGCTCAATGGCCACACCGAAGGCATGATCCGTAAAATGAAAGAACACCTTGCGCTTTTGATCAAACAATACGATAAAGCACGTGCTAAAAAACAAAACTAACTGGATCCTCTTTAGCATTTTACTTGCTTTGTCTTGTACGGAGCAAAAACCTAAACGCCTTCCCATTTTAGGTAATTACGATGTCTCTTATCGCCAGCAAAACGGCAAAACCATCACCGATACCATTTACCAGCGCATTCCAGACTTTTCTTTTTTCAATGAAGATTCTGTTTTGGTCACCAAGCAAAGCTTTGCAGGGAAAGTTTGGATCAGCGAGTTCTTTTTTGCCAGCTGCCCTAGTATTTGCCCGATCATGAATACCCAGCTCAAAAACGTCGAGAAAGCCCTCAAACCCTATCAAAAAGACCTCCAGTACCTCTCCTTTACTATTGACCCCACCAACGACAAACCTAGCGTTCTCAAGGCGCACAAACGTAAATTAGGCATCCGCAACACAAATTGGAGCTTTCTAAGCGGAAATGAAACCTTCACCCACCAACTTGGCATCGAACACTTTCTTATTTTTGCAGGACGCGAAGAAGAAGCCCTTGGTGGTTATGCCCACTCCGGCGCGTTTACCCTAGTAGACAAAAAAGGATACGTACGCGGCGTTTATGAAGTGGTGCAGCCAGATCTGAGTGTCAACAAAAAAGAATTTGAACGGTTAATTAAAGATGCCAAAACCCTTTTCACTTATGAATACAACTACAAACCCCAATAAAACAGGCTTACGCAAATGGATCATTGCTGTTTCCATTGTGATTCCAATTGCAGTAGCTGCCTTGTTCGGTATCAAAATTGAAGGTATTGATTTCTCTTTTTTACCACCTATCTATGCCTCGATTAATGGCGTAACAGCCTTATTGCTGTTATTGGCGCTTTATTTTATCAAAAATGGCAAGGTCCAACAACATCAAAAAACGATTCAAGTAGCTTTGGGCTTAAGTGTTTTGTTTTTGCTTTGTTATGTGGCTTACCATATGACTTCCGACTCTACCCCTTATGGGGGCTCTGCAAAAGCGCTTTACTATACCATTCTCATTTCGCATATCTTTTTAAGTGTTGCGGTGATTCCGGTTGTGCTTTTTACCTACCTACATGCTTGGGAAGGCAATTACCAAAAACATAAAAAATGGGCAAAATTCGCCTTTCCTATCTGGCTATATGTCGCCGTGACCGGTGTAGTTGTCTATTTAATGATCTCTCCGTACTATTCGCATTGAATTTTACGTAACTTTCATCTCAACTAATTCAAACATCATGGCCTATCTCCACTTACTCAGCAACCACGTACCCATACTCGGCTCACTTTTTGGCGTCTTACTTTTAGTCGTTGCACTCGTTAAACCCAATCTCAACACCACACTAAGTGCCTACCTCATCCTTTTGGTCAGCGGCCTGGGTGGCATCGTTGCCTACTTTACAGGAGAGCCTGCAGAAGAGAGCATCGAGCATGTTCCTGGTATTTCTCACAAATTGATTCACGTACACGAAGAAATGGCAGAAAACGCCCTCATTTTTGTATTTCTTTTGACCGCTGCGGCTATCGTTGGCCTTTGGGCTGAGCGCGCACAATGGAAGAGTGCTAAAAAAATCGAGCGCTTCACGCTTGTAGTAGGCATTATTGCCTTTATCTTATTTGCTTTTACAGGTTATTTAGGAGGTCATATCAGACATGGCGCATAAGCAAACAGATCCCAAACAAAATCGCTATGACAGAGCCTATTTGCGTTTAGCCGCAAGTTGGGCCCTGCTCTCCCATTGCCAAAGAAAGCAAGTCGGAGCCATCATTGTCAAGGATGCCATTATTATTTCAGACGGTTACAACGGAACGCCCGCTGGTTTTGACAACTGTTGCGAAGACGACAACAACCAAACCCATTGGTATGTACTGCACGCCGAAGCCAATGCCATTCTTAAAGTAGCGCGCTCTACCAACAATTGCAAAGACGCCACGCTTTATCTCACGCACTCGCCATGTAAAGACTGCAGCAAACTGGTCTTGCAATCTGGTATCAAACGCCTGGTTTATCAAGAAGCCTACAAAGACCTCTCTGGCGTTGAGTTTCTCAAATCTGCAGGCTTAGAAGTCACACAAATTGAAAATATCGACGATGTCTGAAGAAGGTCCTAAACCCCTTTACTGGCTGCCTATTTTACTCACCTCAATTGCCGCTCTTGGCATTTGGGTAGGGAGCGCATTTTTTGGTGAGCCCAACAACGACAGTAAAGAATTGCAAAAGCTCCAGCAAATTTTTCAGGTTCTGGACCAACAATACGTAGATAAAATCAATACAGAAGAGATCTTTGAGCAAACCATTTCAGAGATGCTCCACAAGCTAGATCCGCACAGCAATTACATTTCTGCCAAAAACCTCAAGCTACTCGACGAACAAACCAATGCGGCTTTTGGTGGCATTGGCGTGCGCTTCTTGCTCTTCCGCGACACCATCTGTGTCACACACGTCAATGCGCTCTCTCCGGCATTCTTAGGGGGTTTAAAACGCGGCGACCGCATCGTTGCCATAGATGGCAAAGCAGCAACAGGTCAATCCATCTCAAATGAAAAGGTAATGGCCAGGTTAAAAGGCGCGCCAAACACCGAAGTAAAAGTGACCATTTTCCGAAAAGGGAAAAAACTACAAAAAACACTCGTGCGCAATACAATACCTATAGCCACCGTTCCAAGTTATTACATGATCAATAAAGAAACGGGCTACATCCAAATTAGCCAATTTTCTTTGCCAACCGCACAAGAATTCCATACCGCAGCGCTGCAATTACAAACCAAAGGGATGAAAAAACTACTCCTAGATTTGCGCGGAAACGGCGGCGGCACCATGGACGCAGCTATTCAAATTGCCGATGAGTTTTTACCGAACGGTCAGCTCATCCTGAGCTCTAAGGGCTTTCATAGCAAAGAACAAAAGTACCGCGCCACAGCTGCAGGTATCCTCGAGAAAACCAAAACGGTGGTGCTCATCGATGCACAATCTGCTTCGGCCAGCGAAATTTTAGCTGGTGCACTACAAGACAACGATAGAGCAAAAATTGTCGGACGTCGCTCTTACGGCAAAGGACTCATTCAACAAGACAAACGCTTAAAAGACGGCAGCAACATCCGCATTACTATTGCACGCTATTATACGCCATCCGGACGCTCCATTCAAAGACCCTATGAAAAGGGCTATGAAGCGTACAAAGAAGACGAGCAAAAAGCGCTCACCGATGAATACTTCAAGCCAGACTCCAGCATATTTGTTGACTCTCTCAAATACAAAACCAGAAATGGCCGCACTGTCTATGGTGGAGGCGGCATCATGCCAGACGTATTTGTAGCCGGAGACACCAGCGGCACTTCACTTTACTTATCAGAATTACAGTGGAATGGCGTGTTCAATGCCTTTGCTTTTGACTACCTCAACCAAAACAATATCGACCTTAAACTGCAAGACTTTTTAGAGAACTTTGAGATAAATGAACAACTCCTCAACAAATTCACTTTGTTTGCAGCCAAAGAATTTAAGGAGCGCTTCCAAAGAAACGAGTACTTACACAGTAAAGAAAATATCAAGCGTTTGCTCAAGGCAGAAATTGCCCGGCATTTGTATTTGGAAAATGGCTACTATCAGGTCGTGAACACACACGATACCGACATTCAGCGAGCGCTAAAAAGCTTCTAGTTTTTGCGATCCATCAAAAAGACGGCAAAAATAATGCTTAAAATGGCGAGCACTGCTGCTCCTGCCCACCAAAAATTATTGTCAAATTGAGGTATAAGTGGAATCATACTGCAAGTTTTGTTCTATGAATGTAATTGAATTGTTCCTTCAATTCTGCTCAAATGAACAAACACCATCGATGACTGAGCATGTAAGTACTTGGAAAGAATATGTTTAAAGGTTTTGAACGATTTGCTATTCAAATACCTTTCTTCGTTTTTTGAAATCAAAAGAATGTAGCTTTGGCGCAATGGTGAGCACCGATACAATTTGTTCACCAGTGATGAATCCTTTGTTGGCCCCACTTATACACAGCCCTTCTGTTTGTGCCAAGCTGAGTGCAGAACCCAATTCTATGCGTTGGAAATCTGATCCTAAGAAAAGGCCGTTGTTGTTTGAAAACCTATACATAAATGTGCTGTATAGCCCACTCTGTTCCTTTTTGTAGCCCAATAGAAAGATTTGGTTGGTCTGCAAATCCATGGCCGCATCCGTTACCAAGCCATTGACATAAAAAGAATCGCGAGGGCTCACCACCAAAGTATCTTGCCAATTGGTGGGCAACACATAGTGGCGGGTCCAGAGGTTTTGCCAATTTTTCGATAAAAGATGCAGGGAGTCTTGCCAATAGAACATCGCCTCACAATCGGAGTTGTGCGCATTTGCTGGCAAAGTTCCAATGGGTTGGTCCGCGTATTTGAAGGTGAGTTTTTGCGCAGAAAGCTTTTTTGTTGAAGGAAGTAATAAGGCTCTGTCTAACCAATAGATATCTAGAGTTGTACGATTACCCATATTATTGCCGACATCACCAATGAATACCTTTGTTGGGCTGAGGGCGAGGGCCTCCCAATCTAAATTGAGTGCATTCGCTATTGGCCAGCTTTGTAAATGTTGGCCATCCGTACTGCGCAGTGCATGTAAAATTGGCTCGTTTCCGCTGTCGTTGATGGATAAAATGGTGTCATTGTAAAAAGCCAAGCCAGACGTTTCATTGTAAATCTGACAAAGGTTAGCAACAAACCCTGGCGCATGAGAAATAGTACCTAGATCCAGTCCTTGAGCATGTGTAAACCGCAATAGACATACAAAAACAAGGAAGGAAACACTTTTCATTTAAATAACTTGGAAGGCCAGTCTTCAGCTTCTTGTGCGCTTAGTAAGTCTAGTTCTAGAAGTGTTTCAACGGTTGTTTGGATCGCCGACTGATCAATTGTAGGTGTACTTGACCATTCTGTTTGTTCTAGCCATTCGCTTGCTTCTCCCTGTTTGAGGGCATACCGCCAAGCGAGTACTTCTGGGGTGTCGGGCGCGGCTTTTAGTTGGGCTGCTCGCTCTTGAATGATGCCAATGACCGCATTCAACAACCCCTCTTCTTGTGCCAACACTTCGTTTCTCACAGCGATCACAAAACAAGGCCACGGCGTATACACCTCGCCAATGCGCTTGCATTTTCCTTGGTCTACAAAGGGCTGAGTGGTGTATTTTTCCCAGAGAAAGCCCTGTGCCTCACCATGGTTCAGGGCCCAAAGCCCACCATAAACATCGCCCACAACATCAAAAGCCAAGGCGTCTGCATCCCATCCTTCGCGCTGCGCCAGCACATAACTCATTAAGTGAGAACCAGAGCCTTCCCGAGAAATGGCAAAAGTAGCGCCATCTAGATCTGCTAAACCGTGCAAAGATTGGTTGGTTGGCGCATGAATACCCCAGCACAAGGGGCTCTGCACATATACTGCAATAATTTTGGCGTCGAGTCCTTTTAAAATAGCGCGGGTAATGCCTTCGGTCAACAATACAGCGATATCGAGTGTGCCCGCTTGCAAGCCTTTGATCATTTGGCCCGTACCACCGGTCATGTCAGACCAATGGAGTTCTACGCCTGCATCTTTGAACTTTCCTTCTTCGATGGCCAGGCGCCAAGGTAAATTAAAGTGTTCTGGAACACCGCCTATTTTGAAACGCTTCATGCTTCTTGATTGAAATACTGTCTATTAGACAAGTTTTTATAATGGCCGCCGAGTTGGAGGAGTTCTTCGTGTGTACCTTGCTCAATAATGCGACCTTTTTCCATCACAATAATGCGGTCTGCTTTGCGGATGGTGGACAAGCGGTGGGCAATGACTATTGAGGTTCTGCCGGCAGTTAGTTTGTCTGTAGCGCGCTGGATCATGAATTCGCTCTCGCTATCTACGCTTGAGGTCGCCTCATCTAAAATGAGTAAAGAAGGCTGATACACATAAGCTCGGATAAACGCCAACAATTGTCTTTGTCCCGTGGAAAGCGTCCCACCCCTTTCGCCAATTTTGTGGGCGTATTGATCGGGCAAAGCACTGATGAAGTCGTGCGCACCAACTTCTTTGGCCGCAGTGATGACTTGCTCTAGTGAAATAGAAGGGTCTCCGAGGGTAATGTTGTTGAAAACGGTATCTGAAAACAAGAATACATCTTGCAGCACAATTGCAATGTTTCTACGCAATGTTGGCAATTCAATCTCTTCTATCGGGACATTTCCAATCAGAATTTGACCAGACTGATGCTCGTAAAAACGACCCAACAAATTAACTAATGTTGTTTTTCCAGAACCCGTTGCGCCTACAATAGCGACTGTCTGACCATAAGTGATTTCTAAATTGAGATCGGTAATAACAGGTTGGCCCTCCACATAAGCGAAGTTGACACCCTGAAAACGTAAATTTTGATTGAAATCTACTTGCGTTAAGTGCCCTTTGTCTTGGACGTCTGTTTGTTCGTCGAGCACAGCAAAAATACGCTCTGCCCTTACTGTTCCGCGCTGCAAGATATTGAATTTATCGGCTAACATCCGAATTGGGCGATACAACTGACTGATCCAAAAAACAAACGCAAACAACTCTCCGAACATATTGCTGACCTCTTGTTCGGACTTACCCGCAGCCTGAAGTGCTCCCCAAACCAATAAAGAAGCTATTGATAGCGAACTCAGTAATTCGACAAACGGGAAGAAAATTGAGTTGGCCCAAACGGCTTTAATATGCGCGGCGCGGTGCTCGGAATTGATGTGCTCAAAATGGTGGGCCTCTTGTTGTTGTCGGTTAAAAAGTTGTACCAAACTCATACCTGTTAGGCGTTCCTGAACAAAAGTATTCAGCTTAGTGACCACCTGCCGCTCTTGTTGAAAAGAAGATTTCATGGCGCGGGCAAAAATGCGCGTGGCCCAAATGAGTAAGGGAACAGGAATAAGTGTCATTAAGGCCAACTGCCAATCGGTCAGAAACATAAATAAGATGATAAGCACCAAAGACAATAAGTCAGCGGCGATGTCCATCATGCCCGAAGAAAACACCTCCGTAATGGCCTCCATATCGGAAACGACTCTGGTTACCATAGCGCCAACGGGGTTCTTATCAAAATAGGCCACGCGCAACTTCATGAAGTGGCGGATCACTTTCTGGCGCAAATCTCGGATCACAGACTGAGCAAGTAAATTGGAAAAATAGGTACCCACCACTTGCAATACAGCTTCTGACAAAAGCATGATCAACACAAGCAAAGAACCCAACAACAGCATGTTTGGGTCTTTGTCTTTGAGCAAGTAACGGTCGATGATTTGGCCAATGACATAGGGCCTTGAAGGGGAAAGGGCGGCTAATAAAATCGTGGCGCTGACGGCTACAACTAGGTATTTTTTGTAAGGCTTGGCAAAGCTGAAAAGGCGTTTGAACAAGGAATATTGTAGCTTTTGACTCATTGTGTTACAAAATTAGTTCTTAATTCCTTACCTTTGCATCCAATTTTAAGTATCGTGGGCGTAAAAATCTTTGCAGGCAGGGCTTCCGAACAACTCGCAGCCAACATCGCTAAATCATTTGGTGCAGCTCTTGGCGACGTCAAGGTAAGTGTTTTTTCTGACGGCGAATTCCAGCCCTCTTTCGAAGAAACAGTTAGAGGCCAAGATGTGTTCATTGTGCAGTCCACTATGCCGCCTACCGAAAACTTATTCGAGCTCTTATTGCTCATAGATGCCGCTCGTCGTGCTTCTGCGCGCAAAATCATTGCCGTTATTCCTTACTTTGGTTTTGCTCGTCAAGATCGCAAAGACAAACCAAGGGTAGCAATTGGTGCCAAATTAGTCGCCAACATGCTCATGGCTGCCGGCGTAGACCGCATCATGACCATGGACCTCCACGCAGATCAAATCCAAGGCTTTTTTGAAGTCCCAGTAGACCACCTTTTTGCGTCTACACTCTTCTTCAACGAAATAGACGGTCTCAATCGCGACAACCTCGTTGTTGCTGCACCTGACGCCGGTGGAGCTAAACGCGCCAATTCTTACGCTAAAAACCTCAATTGCGGCCTAGTGCTCTGTCACAAAAACCGCAAAAAAGCAAACGAAATTGCCGAAATGACCGTCATCGGTGACGTCGCTGGCAAAGACGTCGTGATCATCGACGACATGTGCGACACCGCAGGTACACTCACCACTGCAGCCGATTTGCTCATCGAAAAAGGCGCGAAAAGCGTGCGCGCATTCACCACTCACGCCGTATTGAGCGGGCCAGCGTTTGAACGCATTGCCGCTTCTAAACTCACCGAACTCATCGTTACCGACACCATTCCACTTCAACAACACAGCGACAAAATTCGCGTGGTAAGCGTTGCCGACCTCTTTGCAGATGTCATCAAGCGTTTGGTCAACAACGAATCGATCAGTTCACATTTTGTAATCTCTTAAATAAATATATAACATGAAAACAGCACATTTGAGCGGTTCGCTCCGAGCGAACGTAGGGAAGAAGGATGCTGCGGCTTTGCGTAATGCAGGCCTAGTTCCTTGTGTGCTTTACGGTCAAGGTGAGCAAACTCACTTCGCAGTAAAGCGAACAGCAATTGACAAAATCGTTTTTTCTCCTGAAGTATTTCAGGTTGCCCTCGACATCGAAGGTAAAAAAGCGGTTGGTATCATTCGCGAGTTGCAACAACACCCAACCAAAGACACCATCCAACACGTAGACTTCTACGAACTCGATGAAAACAAAGAAGTACGTGTCAAATTGCCAGTTCGCATCACAGGTTCTTCTCGTGGTGTAATGGCCGGAGGTAAACTCATGACCGTTTTCCGTCAGTTGCAGTGTATTGGATTACCAAGCGCATTGCCAGATGCCATCACCTTAGACATCACCAAACTTCGTATTGGTCAGTCTATCCGCGTGAGCAGCATCGAAATCCCTGGCGTACAATTCCTAGACCCTGCTAACGCAGTGGTTGTTTCAGTCAAAATGGCTCGTGGCGCTGTCAAAGGTGCTGACGCCGGAGACGACGAGGACGAAGAAGAAGAAGCATAATCTGTTTCACACTCATAAAAAAAACCGCCCAAAAGGCGGTTTTTTTATGCCTCACAAAAAAGAAACTAATGAACTAGCAAGTCATTTGTCACTTTTCTTCTTTAATTTCGTTCAAATTAGATATGGCCAGCCCAAGAACCCTCATTATTATTCCCACTTATAACGAACTTGAAAACATTTCCAAAATGGTTTCTGCCGTTATGGATCTGCAACAGGGTTACCATATCCTCTTCATCGACGACAACTCCCCCGATGGTACGGCCGCTCAAATTGAAGCCCTCATGGAAAAATTTCCAGCGGTTTTCCTAGAAAAAAGACCTGGCAAATTAGGGCTCGGCACCGCCTACATCCATGGTTTCAAATGGGCCCTCGAACGCGACTACACCTACATCATCGAAATGGACTGCGATTTCTCTCACAATCCCAAAGACCTCCCCCGTTTGGTCAAGGCTTGTGAAGACGGCGCCGATTGTGCTATTGGCTCTCGTTATGTGCGCGGAGGTAAAGTCAGAAATTGGCCCCTCAAGCGCATCCTCATGAGTTATTTTGCCAGCGTTTATGTGCGACTTATTCTTTTGATCAATATCAAAGACACCACCGCCGGCTTCAAATGTTACCACCATAAAGTACTCGAACAAATTCCGCTAGAGCGCATTCCTTTCAAGGGCTATGCCTTTCAGATCTGCATGAAATATGCAGCGGTGCGCCTTGGTTTTAAAGTCAAAGAAATCCCGATCACATTTATAGATCGCGTTGTTGGCGAATCCAAAATGAGCAAAGGCATTTTCAAAGAAGCTTTTTTTGGCGTTTGGCAAATGCGCAAAATGAAATGGAAATAAAATAGACATGAAAACGATCATCAAGAACGGAACTATCGTCAATGAAGGCAAAAGATTTACGGCCGACATCCTCATTTCTAATGGCAGAATCGAAAAAATTGCCCCGCAAATCTCCATCACTGAAAAAGTACAAGAGGTCGATGCCAGTGGCCTTTTGGTTTTACCCGGTTGCATAGACGACCAAGTACACTTTCGCGAGCCCGGCCTGACGCATAAAGGCAATATTTATACAGAATCGCGCGCAGCCGTTGCGGGTGGTATCACCAGCTTTATGGAAATGCCCAATACCGTTCCAAACGCACTCACCCAAGACTTACTCGAAGACAAATACCAAATAGCTGCCCAAAACGCACTGGCCAACTACTCCTTTTTCATGGGCGCCTCCAATGACAACCTAGAAGAAGTCCTTCGCACCGACACCTCCAAAATTTGCGGCGTCAAGGTTTTCATGGGTTCCTCTACAGGCAATATGCTTGTGGATAAAGAAAGTGTCTTAGAGGGCTTGTTTGCCCGCGTTGGCGCACTCATTGCTACGCACTGCGAAGACGAAACCACCGTAAGAGCCAATTTAGCTGCATTCCAAGAAAAATACGGAGACCAAATTCCAGTGAGCGCGCACCCACTCATCAGAAACGAAGAGGCCTGTTATTTGTCTTCTTCTAAAGCCGTTGCGCTCGCCAAAAAACACGCTGCGCGTCTGCACATCCTGCACATCTCTACCGCCAAAGAAACAGCGCTATTTGAAAACACGCTGCCCCTAGCGCAAAAGAAAATTACGGCTGAAGCTTGTATCCATCATTTATGGTTCAGCGATGCAGACTACGCCGCAAAAGGCAACCTCATCAAATGGAACCCCGCTGTTAAAAGTGCTTTTGACCGTGAAGGTATTTGGGAGGCGCTCTTGGATGACCGCATCGACGTCGTGGCGACCGACCACGCCCCTCACACCATTGAAGAAAAAGCACAGCCATATGCTTCCGCACCTTCAGGAGGGCCACTTGTTCAGCACGCGCTTTTGGCCATGCTAGATAAAGTAAAAGAGGGTAAAATCACTTTGGAGCGCGTCGTCGAAAAAATGGCGCACGCACCCGCAACCCTATTTAGAATCAAAGAAAGAGGTTATATCCGCGAAGGCTATGCTGCCGATTTAGTGCTTGTAGCGCCCACTCCAAACAAACCGGTCAGCAAAGCAGATTTATTATACAAATGTGGTTGGTCTCCGTTTGAAGGACATCTATTCGCCAACCATATCCACAGCACTTACGTCAATGGCAACTGTGTATATGCCGACTCCAAAATCATCGAACAAGGACCTGGCCAGCGTCTCTTATTTATCCCTAGATGATGCTCCTGCGGTTTTTTATCTGCCTGACCTTACTAAGCGCTTGCCAACAAGATGCTGTTCCAGAAGGCATTCTTCCGCTCGCGCAAATGACACCATTAATTGAGGAAATTACATTATTGGAAACCCATTACCAAAGCAAATTCGGCGTGCCGGGCCAATACAAAGCTGCCCTAGACCTTTCGGTTCAACGCGTTTTCAAAAAAGCTGGTTGTACCAAGAGCACTTTTGAAAAGAGTCTGAAATACTATGCAGCTCATCCAGCGCTACAAAAAGAACTCAACGAGCAACTCCTGACGGCTTTGAGTAGAAAGATTCGCTAAGTAGTTAGAAACTGTGGTGTTCAGAAGCCACCTTTTGTTGCAAAAAATAACTCGCTTTTTCGTCAAAGACCCGCGGTGTTTCTGAGGTAAAAAACTTTGTTGTCGCTGTTTTGGTAAGCCGCGTTTCGATTTCCGGATGCGCAACTAAATAATCATTCAGTTTTTCTGCCACAATAGCGCCCTGCGCCACAACTTGTACTGCTGGGCCCACTAGTGCTTCAATGTGCTGCTGCAATACCGGATAATGGGTACACGCCAACAAAATGGTATCGATAGCTTGGTGCTGATTCATCATGGCCTGTACATCCTCGGCAATAAATAAACGACCCGCTTCGTGCTCGTGTTGTTGGTTTTCTATGAGCGGCACCCACATTGGGCAGGCATGTTGGTGAACCGCTACTTCTGGCGCAAACTTAGCCAACTCAATTGGGTAAGACCCCGAGCTGATGGTGCCAACGGTTCCTAAAATGCCCACATGCCCACTTTTGGTGCGTTCTCCGAGCACTTCAGTGCTTGGCCTGATTACGCCAAGTATGCGGTTGTTTGGCGCAATCTGAGGGAGGTCTTTTTGCTGGATGGTGCGCAGCGCCTTTGCAGATGCTGTATTGCAAGCCAAAATCACCAACGGACAGCCTTGATCAAATAAAAACTTGACCGCTTCTAGCGTAAATTCATAAACGACATCAAAAGAGCGATTGCCGTAGGGCGCGCGCGCGTTGTCGCCGAAATATAAGAAGTCGTGTTGAGGGAGCTTCGCGCGCAACTCAGCCAAAACGGTAAGGCCGCCGTAGCCAGAATCAAAAACACCTATAGGACCATGTAATTCCACAAATCAAAGCTAACGAAAAAAGGGCAACCAATGGCTGCCCTTTTCTGATGTTTGATAGGATCTTATTTCTTAGTTGCCGCTGCGTCGAGCAATAAAAGCTCAACGATGACCTCGCTGGTGATGTCGATACCACCTTTTGAATACATGGTAGCAGAAACGTCGAGTACGTAGTTTAATTTCTTGCGTTCCGCAACGATATCAATCGCTTTTTGTACACGGTCAAGGATGGGCTTATTCATTTCTTCGCTCATGATTTGCAAACCTTCTTCCAAAGAAGCTTGGGTAGCTTCGAGCATTTGTTGTTTTTGCATCAAGCGGCCTTCGACGATTTGGCGTTCTGCAGGAGACATTTGACCTTGTCTTACGCCATAATCTTGATATGCCCTTTGAAAATCGTCGTCCAACATTTTTAATTCTTGCATACCGGCCGTTTTCATGGAATCCAACTTTTTAATTGCGATATCACGAGATGGAAGAGTATCTAGTAATTTTTGAGAGTCTACATGTCCGATTTTAGTCTGAGCAAAAGTGCTGAATCCGATGACAACAAAAAGCCCGAGTATTACATTTTTCATTTTATATTTATTTAGTTATTCCCATTTCTTCGAGCACCGCATCTGAGATGTCGAATTCTTTTTCTGCATAAAGCAAATTACTTTGGTTGGCTTTGTCAAAGACAAAAGCATACCCTTCTCTTTTGGCCACTTTTTTCATTGCGGTGAAAACGCGGTCTTGTATTGGTTTGATCAACTCTTGGCGCTTTTGGAAGTAATCGCCTTCTGAACCAAAATGTTGCGTTTGAAGATCGATGGCTTCTTGCTCGAGTTTTTCAATTTCTATTTTTCTTTTTTCTCTTTCCTCTTTTGGAAGGAGCACTTCTTCGCGGTCGTAGTTGCTTTTTAAGCTTTTGATCGTCGCGTAGCGCTCTTCAATTTCTTTGGTCCAACGTTCGGCCATTTTGTCTAGGCGTTCTTTGGCTTCTGCATACTCAGGTACATTTTCGAGGATGTAATCGGAGTCGATGAATGCGTAGGTCTGCGCACTGACAAATTGCATGCCAAAAACCAACAAAAGGAGTGCAAGGTATTTCATGTGTTTCATTTGCGTGCTTAGAACGACGAAGTTACCAATTTATTGTTAATGCTACAATTCTCCGAGGTTCATACCGATTGTAAATGTCAATTTCGGATAATAGCCTTTGGCCTTGATATCTAAGTCAGAACCTTTTCCAAAACCACTTGCCCACTCATCCATTTGGTCGAAACCTAAACCGTAGTCAAGACCCAACATACCAAACATCGGTAAAAAGACGCGGATACCCACGCCCGCAGTGCGCTTCACATTGAACGGATTGAACTTATCAAAACTCGGATAGGTATTGCCCGCCTCTAAGAAGGAGAGCGCGTAGAAAGTTGCTTGCGGGTTAAGTGAAATAGGATAGCGCAATTCAAGGGTGTATTTCGCTACAATTGGGTCGCCGCCAGATGAAGAAATCGTTTGGTCTTCATAGCCGCGCAATGCGATGATTTCACGCCCACCAATTTGGTTGGCGCCCATTCCGGTAAGGCCACTGCCGCCCATAATAAAGCGGTCAAAAGGTGAAATGCCTTTGGATTTATTGTAAGCGCCCATATAACCAAATCCAAAGCGCGACATCAAGACGAGTTTCTTGTCGGCGCTAAGCGGCGTATACCACTCACCTGTAAACTTCAATTTGAAATACTCCAAGTATTTGTAGCGATCCTGCTGCGTCATGCTTGAGTAGTCTTTTTCTGGACCAAACATGCTGTAGGGCGCTGTTGCTTTGGCAGAAAAAGTAAAGTTCGAACCGTTTTGCGGATAAATTGGTGCACTCACCGAGCTGCGTTGCAAAGTATACTTCAAGGAAATATCGTTGGCATAACCGTTTTGGAAGAGCGGGAAAAATGAATAATTCTGGACATCGTAGTACTGATAAGACAGCTCATAATTGGCAACGAAGTAGTCATCTGGCCATTTTTTGCGACGACCCATGGCCACGCCTGCTCCAGAAATGGAGATGCCGTTGTATTCTGGATTGGTGCGCAATAAGCCATTCGTAGAAATAGAAGAATTGGTGACGTAGAAGGTGAGGGAATTTGGCTTCTTGCCACCCAACCATGGTTCGGTGAAAGAAAAGTTATAGCCTTGGTAAAAACGTCCGGTAGACTGCGCGCGAATGGTCAAGCGCTGGCCGTCTCCACCAGGCAGTGGGCTCCATGCATCTTTCTTGAAGAAGTTTTTGGTGGAGAAATTATTAAATGACAAACCGAGCGTACCGATTACACGGCCCGAGGTGTTGGGACCTGCGCCGCCGTAACCTCCTGAAAGTTCAATTTGATCGCTAGACTTCTCTGCAACTACGTATTCGATATCTACCGTTCCGTTTGCAGGGTTAGGTTTCGGATTGACCTGAAAACCTTGCTCGTCAAAGAAGCCAAGCTGCGCTAACTCGCGTTGGGTGCGCATGATGTCGGCTTTATTGAAAAGGTCGCCGGGTTTGGTGCGGATCTCGCGCAAAATAACGTGGTCATTTGTTTTGGTATTGCCCCGGATAGTGACCGTGCCAATATGCGCCTCTTTGCCTTCAATCAAACGTACTTGGTGGTTGATTTTGTTGTCTTTGACACCTGTCTCTACTGGTGAGATTTGGAAAAACAAATAACCGCGGTCCATGTAAAGTGAAGAGATGTCGCGGCCGTCGCCATTGCCGTAAAGGCGCTGGTTGAATAAATCTTTGTTGTAGAGATCGCCGGGTTTGATGCCGAGAACGGTGTCGAGGAAGCTAGACCTGTACTTAGAATTGCCAATCCATTCGATGTCGCCAAAGTAATATTTCTCACCTTCATTGATCTCTATTCGAATTTTCATGTTCTTTTCATCGAGCATAAAAACTGTGTCTTTGACAATTGCTGCATCTCGGAGACCTTCCGCATTGAACTTAGCCATTAAAGCTGCTTTGTCTGTGGCATAACTGCTCTCGGTGTATTTGGAACGCTTGAACAAACGCTGAGGGCCTTTTTGTTTGGTGTCTTTCATGGCCATTTTCAATTTCCAAATCGGAACCGACGTTACGCCCACAAATTCGATTTCTTTGATGCCCACCTTAATGCCTTTTTCTACATTGATCACGAAAATCTCGGAATTGTTGATCAAGGTGTCTAGCTGGCGATTGATTTGCACTTTGGCGTGATAAAATCCTTTGTCGCGGTAATAACTTCTGATCTTGCTATTGGTTTCAAAGACAAGGTTTTCTGTAATGGTTTTGCCTGCATAAAGCGTGATCTCTTCTCTTAATTTATCGGCTTCGCGTTTGTTCACGCCAACAAAGCGAAACTTGGAAAGCTTCGGACGCGGGCTCAGCTCAATGACTAAATAGACAATGCCACCTACTTCTTTCTCCGCATAAATAGCGACATCTGAAAACAAGCCTTCTGCCCACAGATTTTGAATGGCCTTGTTGATTTGCTGACTCGGTAAAGTAATTTTTTGACCAGTGCGCAATCCTGCAATGAGCTTGATAGCTTGGTGGTCGTAGTTGTCGGCGCCCACAACGCGCACGGGGCCAATTTCGTAGGTTTGGGGGTTGGCGTAATCAAAATCAAAACCACCCAATGTACTTGGTGTTTGGGCCAGCGCTAAACCAGCGCTAAACAGCATTAAAAAAAAGAGTATTTTATTCATTTATTGGTTTGAATTTGTTCAGATACCATCCCAAAACGCCTTTCCCTCTTCTGAAAAGCTGCAATGGCATCTATAAATGCATCGCGGCGGAAGTCGGGCCAATGGGTGTCTGTAAAAAGCAACTCTGTATAAGACAATTGCCAAAGCAAAAAGTTACTGATGCGGCATTCTCCGCTGGTGCGAATGAGTAATTCTGGATCGGGAATATCTTTGGTTTGTAGCAAACCAGAAAAGGTTTCTTCGTTGAGTTCCGCCGCTGAAAGCTGGCCGTCTTCGATCAATTGATGCGCTGCCACAGCCGCTTTTAGTATTTCTTGACGCGCCGAATAATTAAGGGCCAAAATGAGTGTAAGGGAGGTGTTGTCTTTGGTGCGCTCCATGGCGGAAAGCAAAGACTGATAACAATTGCCAGGCAAACCTTGGATATCACCGATGGTGTGTAAACGCACGCCATTCGCATGCATTTCATCAACTTCATTGGCAATTGCGTCTACTAATAAATTCATGAGCCCCTCTACTTCTTCGCTTGGTCGAGACCAATTTTCGGTAGAGAAGGCATACATGGTTAAAAATGAAACACCAAGTTCACGTGCTGTTTTAATGACTTCCTTTACAGATTCTACCCCAGCTGCATGGCCAAATAAGCGGTGCTGCCCTTTGTTTTTAGCCCAACGCCCATTGCCGTCCATGATGAAAGCAACATGGCGTGGGATGTTTTGAAGGTCGAGAAGAGAAATATCAGAATTCATTAACGAGAACGAAGTTACGTAAAACAACCAAATATTCATTCACAAAAAAAGCCCTGTGTTTCCACAGGGCTCTTGTTTGTTTAGATTAAGTGTAAACCTAAGGCTTATTGCTTGATCACGCGGATGGTCTTGATGTTTTCATCTTGACGTACCTGAATCAAGTACATT
>JBEEKN010000048.1:0-21075 GCA_041168605.1 Bacteroidota bacterium
CAAAACTAACGATGGAAAACACAAAAGGACATACCATACTGATCGTTGACGACGAACCAGATATCTTAGAGTTTTTATCGTACAACGTGCGCAAAGAAGGCTACAAAGTTTTTACAGCCAGCAATGGAATAGAAGCCCTGCGTCTTGTGCAACAAATCAATCCATCACTCATTTTACTCGATGTCATGATGCCCAAAATGGACGGCATTGAGACTTGTCAAGTCATCAGAAAAGACTTGAATATGGTTCAGCCAGTCATCGCATTCTTGACTGCGCGCACCGAAGACTACGCACAAATAGCCGGTTTTGAAGCAGGTGCCGATGACTACATCAATAAACCCATCAGACCACGCTTGTTGATCAGTAAAATTGAATCGCTTTTACGCCGACTCAAAAACAAAGAAGGTGCAGAGGGCGCAAAAAGCATCGTTATCGACCGTGATCGATATGTTGTAGAGCTTGCTGGAAAAGAATTACAATTGCCTAAAAAAGAATTTGAATTACTCGAACTACTTGCAAGTAGACCCGGTAAAGTATTTAACCGCGACCAAATACTTGCTGTTGTTTGGGGCAACGATACCATTGTTGGTGAACGCACTATTGATGTTCACATCAGAAAATTGCGCGAAAAGCTTGGAGATGCGTATATTCGTACCATAAAAGGCGTCGGATATACCTTCAATGACAAGTGAGAAAAGCTAGACCCAGTTTCCTGATCCTAAGTGGTAGTATTTTATTTTGTATACTGACCTTTCTCTTTACCTTATTTGTCCATTTACAACTTGTTACCCTGAGCAATACCTTGCTCGTATTGATCCCGCTTGTTTCCGGGATTTTTGCTTACACCATCTTTTACTACATCATCAAGCGCTTTTTGCAATACCGCATGAGCCTGATTTACCGCAGTATTCAAACTTTAGAAAACGAGCAGCGCAAAGACCAATCCATTGACGAACTCGTGGCCCAAGGCGAACAAGATGTGCAAGAATGGAAACAAAAGCGCAACCAAGAAATTGAAAAACTCAAAGAACAGGCCGCTTTTCGAAAGGAGTTTTTAGGCAATTTGGCACACGAACTCAAGACGCCTGTCTTTTCGATACAAGGCTATATCGACTCTTTACTCGATGGCGGAATGGAAGACCCCAGTATCCTCAAAACGTTTTTAGAGCGGGCCTCAAAGTCTACCGAACGCATGACGCATATTTTGGAAGACCTCGATCAGCTCACCAAACTCGAACTTGAACGCATGCCGCTAGATATCAGGAGTTTTGACTTGCGCGAGTTAGTGAGAGAGACCTTTGATTCGCTTGAATTGATCGCCAAAGAGAAAAAATTCAGACTCACCAAAGACGTTTCCGATCCGTTTTGCTATGTCAATGCAGACCGCAATAAGCTCTCTCAGGTATTGCTCAACCTCACCATCAATGCCATTTCTTATGGAAAAGAAGGCGGCACACTCTGCGTGAGTATAGTCCAAATCGAAGACACCTACAATATTCAGTTTAAAGACGACGGCGCCGGCATTGAACCGCAGCACCTACCTCGGCTTTTTGAGCGTTTTTACCGCGTAGAAAAAAGCAGGAATCGAAACGAAGGTGGCTCCGGACTCGGACTTGCGATTGTCAAGCACATCATTGAATCACACGGGCAACAAATACAAGTCAGCAGTACGGTTGGTATCGGCACCACCTTTACTTTCGGTTTGTCGAAAAGCAAAGCCACCGGACCTGTGAGTTCGCGAGGTATTCCGCTCAAATAAGCACTAATGTGTAGAGGTCATGTTGGAAGGCA
Source organism: Bacteroidota bacterium (assembly GCA_041168605.1). GTDB lineage: Bacteria > Bacteroidota > Bacteroidia > Flavobacteriales_D > Crocinitomicaceae > UBA952. Next base: position 1,792 of record JBEEKN010000048.1, read on the forward strand.
CGCAAATGATAAAATCTGCGCGGCCCAAATGCTCCTTTTCTAACTTTTGCACGTTATCTTGACTCACCGTACTAATGGTCAATATTTTTGACGGTGCAACCTCTTGCTGTAAATACCACATAATCCCCTGATGGAAATCAGAATGATACGCGCCATTGAAGTGTAAATGAACGGTTTGGGGATTGCGCCACTGATTATGCAAGATAAAATAGGCCATTGTTGCATCTTTAATGGCTTGGGCTTCCACCATTTTCCAACCCATTCCAGGGCCCATATGCGCTCCCATTTCTTTCATGGCTTGGTACTGAGATAAGGTTGTGTCAAAAGCAAAATTTAGTGGGGCCATTTGTTGCTTGATGGCTTCTGGCAAAGTATCTAGCGCGGCTCTGCCTTTTTTGAACAACAAGCTCGCATATTTTCTTTGGATATTGGAAGCCATACAACTCAGGCCTTTTTCCTTCGCGAATTCAACCAAAGGCGCGTAATCTGTTTTGTAATTTGGCCAATGGCGCATGGTGTCTTGGAATTGTTCGGCAGTCAGGTTGCCCTGCAAATAAGCATGGAGCAAAGCTTGTTGGTCTTGTTCAAACATTTCAAAACCCAGTTGTAAATTACTACCGTGTGCGGCAAACATTTTTTGGGTTAATTCCAATTGCAACCAATGCGCAATGGGGTTGTCGTGAAATTCGCCAAACAATACAGTTGTTGCCCCATTCGTTGAGTTCACCATGGACTTGAAGGAGACTTCTTTTCCTTTAGCATTGTAAATTTTATAGGCCGGCAAATCTTGGGCGCTTAAATACTGGAATCCAAAGAGGAGGAGGATGAAAAATGACCTGAACATATGTTTGTTTTTGGCAAAGTAAGTGATTTTCAGGTCTTAAATCTGAAATTTTCATAATTTAGAAACAAATTCCAACCCATGACCAAACAACTACTCGCCCTCTTAACGCTTCTTTTTGGACTTCAAATACAGGTGCAAGCACAAGACCCGTGTTCAAGCGGGCGCTATGCAGAAGCCGTTTTTTCACAATTCAACCTCCAGAGCAACCTCACTTACGGGCAAAATAGCAACTGGGCAAACAGCAACACCACACTCAAACTCGATTTCTACGACCCCGCAAACGACACCTTAGCAGCGCGCCCCCTGATTATTTGGGTACATGGTGGCAGCTTTATTGGCGGCAGCAAAACTGATCCCGACGTCAAGGCGCTTTCGGAGCGTTTTGCACTAAAAGGTTATGCCTGCGCCAGCATAGATTACCGCTTGGGCTTTTTTCCATTTGACTCAACCAACGCCATCAAAGCTGTTGTGCGCGCCGTACAAGACTTGAAAGCCGCCATCCGTTATTTCTATAAGGACGCCCAAACCACCAATCAGTTCAAGATCGATACCAACCATATTTTTATTGGCGGCAGCTCAGCGGGTGCCATTACCGCGCTACATGTAGCTTACCTCAACGATGCCTGTGAATTTAGCGAGTACATGAGTGCCAGTGCGCTAGCTTCTTTAGGTGGCTTGGAAGGAACCTCTGGTAATCCTGGATATTCAACAAAAGTACACGCGGTCATTAACGGCTGCGGTGCCCTCGCCAAATACAACTGGCTTGAGGCCGGAGATGTGCCGCTTTGCTCTGTACACGGCACCAACGACGGCACCGTCACCTACAACCGCGGGCTCGTGAATCCAGGCACGCCACTCATGTACCTAGACGGCAGCCGCATGCTCCACGAGCGCGCTTGTGCCATAGGCGTCAGCAATCAAATCTACACCTTCAACAACGCCCAACACGTCCCGTACATCAGCAACGCGGCGTATATGGACAGCACTGAGCGCTTTGTTCGCGACTTCCTTGTCGGCGTAATGGGCTGTACTCAAACCACGCTGCTCGAAGCCAACGACATGCAAGAACAAGCGCTGCTCTACCCTACTAGCTATTGCGACGGCAACCCAAGCAATGAAATTTGTGGCAGCAACAATATAGTCGAACAGTCGGCAGCGATGGAGGTGTTGGTCTATCCGAATCCGAGTGAAGGCCTGGTGAATGTCTGGTCCAATTTTCAAATGCTACGGATGAATATCTATAGTTTAGATGGGAAAATCTTACAAACTTTTACAACTGATCCTGAATTCAACAAAGAAATCGACCTCGAAAACCTACAAAGCGGCATTTTTATTCTAGAGATTGAGGGGCAAAACCAACAAACAAGCCGAACCAAAATTCAAGTACTACGTTAAACGATTTTATGAAAAAACTCGGATTCATCCTCTCATTTTTAATCATGGGCAGCACCCAAGCCCAAACTTGGAGCGGTGAGGTTGCTCAAATATTTTACGACAAATGCACGGCTTGTCATCACCCAGGAGGCGCCGCGCCTTTTTCGCTCTTGACCCACGCCGAAGTGAGCCCTCTAGCTGCTGCGGTTTACCAGTGCGTCAACACAGGCGAAATGCCCCCTTGGCCACCAGACAACAACTACCAACAATACCAACACAACCGCGCGCTTTCCAATACCGAGAAAGCTACAATTACCAGTTGGCTCAACAACGGCGCGCAAGAAGGCTCTGCTGCTCAAACACCTCCTCCGCCCGTCTATACCTCCAATACCTTTTTAGGCAACGGCGATTTACAAGTGCAGATTCCCACTTACATGTCCAAAGCCACTTCTCAAGACGATTACGTTTGCTTTAATATTCCTACCAACCTGACTCAAAACCGCATCATCAAAGCGGTGGAAGTAGTCCCTGGCAACCGCGAAATCGTGCACCACTGCCTCATCTACCTCGACCCCACTAGCATAGAAGCCACCGACACCATCGGTGGCAATTGTGCCAGCCCAAGTAATGGCTCAACCAAATTGATCACCGGCTACACGCCCGGTGCCACGCCCATGATCTTGCCCTCTACTGACCCACTCAAGTTAGGTCTAGACATTGGCCCTGGTTCGTCTATTTATTTTGCCATGCACTACCCCATGGGCTCTTATGGTCTTTATGATTCCACTAAAGTGATCATCCATTTTTATCCACAAGGCACTACCAACGTGCGGCAAATTAGCGCAGGGCCGTTGTTGGCTAACTATAATTTCAACCTTCCTGCCAATCAGGTAAGCGACCTCAATGCGTTTTATCCACCCGGCGGGGGCACCATCCCGAGCAACTTTTCAGTGCTTTCTGTATTTCCCCACATGCACCTCTTAGGTTCCACCATCAAAGCTTACGCCTATAAACCCGGTGCAGACACCATTAAATTTGTCAATATCCCTAAATGGGATTTCATGTGGCAAGATTTCTATTTTTTCAAGTATATTCAAAAAGTACCGCAAGGTTATAAGCTGAAAAGTGAGGGCACTTATGACAACACCGCCAACAACCCGAACAACCCGCATTCGCCACCCCAGACCATCTACAGTGGCTTCAATACCACAGATGAAATGTTCCTGACCTACTTTCACTACCTGCCATATCAGCCCGGCGATGAAACCTACGACATAGAGGCGCTCATCAGTGCGTCTTTGACCGAATACCCGCTACACGACAACAGTTCGATTGTTGCGTATCCCAACCCGACTCAAGATGCACTTACCTTAGCCTTCCCCTTGAGTTTGCAACCTTCAGACCTGATTTATCTATACGATGTCAATGGCCAAGTCAAATTGAAACTCACCCCGGAGGCAGGTGTTTCTCAGATACATTTGGGTACTGAAAACGAAGAATGGCTTGGTTTACCGAAGGGTGTTTACTTTGTCTCGGCAAGAGTCAACGGACAACTATTGTCAAAAAAACTCATCAAGTTCTAGTCGAGACTTTTTTGAAAGTGTAAAATTGCTTATCTTTGCAATCCTGATGGTCTCATGGCCGAGCGGTTAGGCACCGGTCTGCAAAACCGTCTACAGCAGTTCGAATCTGCTTGAGACCTCATCAAAACCCCTTGTTCTCTGAATGAGGGGTTTTTTGTTTCCACCACCACCATGCCCCTAGGCCAAAAACCAAGAGTGTCAGATTATACAAAACCCAAGTCGTTAACGATTCATGCCAATTGGGTTTCATGCCAGCACTATAAAATTCATTTTGAATAGGGGCGCCACATTTTTCTAATAGCGCTATCCATACAAAAATCACCGGAATCTGAAAAACATAAATAGTGAGTTGATGGCGCTGTAGGAGAAGCTGCCAATTGGTCATTTGTACGGTATCAATTGAGGCTTTGAGGTGCTTTTTCTCGATTTGAAACCACCATTTCAGGGCTGCTAAAAAGGCAAATGGATCTGCAATTGCGCCTAGAACGCGCAAGTAAGGCATGTTTGTCCATGAAAAAATCAGTGCTGCTTTGACCAGAAAATAGAACGCTAGAATGAGCAGTGGGAAATACCAACTTTTTACTTTTTGAAAAACTACCCAGTCTGAAAAAGTTGAGGTGCTCAGCCCATAAAAAAACCAAGTGAAGTATACAAAAATGGTTAACAAGGTATCTGGGGCTATTTGCGTTGGGGTTTTCAAAAAAATACCCCCTTGCAAGTAAAGCCCAACTGCATGCACGAAAACAGGTATGGCTAATGGCATCTTAAAATGCAATAGCTGCTGGGCAAAACACTGCTGAATCAGCCAACTACTGAATTGAAAAAAAGCGAGTGCCAACAAAAACCAAAGATGGTAAAATGAACTTAAAAAGGAGAGTTCAGACCGTTGAAGTAAGCGGCCCTTCGACAAGACCAAAAGGACAAAAAATAGGGCCGAAAGCAATAAGTAGTAGCGGATAAAACGAAGGGTATTCTGCCGCGCTTTTTGCAAAAAATAACGCGGATTGTCAACGGCTTTTGGTCGGAGTAAAAAACCAGACAAGATGAAAAACAGGACCAATCCAAAGAGATTTAGAAAGGCCGCAAAACCAGTTAAATTCATACTTGGCGCCCCTACCGCAACAGGCCAAATACCAAATAATGAAGGAATCCAGGTATATGAAAGCGTGAGGTGCAACAACAAAAGGGCGCCAATGGCCAAACCCTTCAGCCGCAACAGTGCTAAAGTTTCATGCGCATCAGTCATTGGCTGAAATTTGCAAAAATGCTTGCTGAAGGTCTGCTATCAGGTCCTCGACTTGCTCTAGGCCAATGCTGAGCCTGACCAATCGTTTGGTGAGCCCCATTTGCGCTTTTTGTGCGTCGTTCATTGAGGCATGGCTTCCTGTATATGGACGCGCCACCATGGAGGTTACACAAGCCATTCCTGTACCTGTATCAAACAATGAAAGTGCCGCAACAAACGCATCGTATTTGTCAGATAGGTTTTCTGATAAAGTGAAAAAGAGCAATGTAGCATAACCAGTCAGCTGGACACCATCAATTTCTGGATAAAAGACTTCTTCTACCCCGTTTTGTTGGGCCAACCAATCTTTAACGACAACGGTTGCCTCTCCTTGAGCGCGCATGCGCAGGGCAAAAGTTTGCATGCTCCGACGCAAAAGCCAGGCACTATTTGGATCGAGAATGGCGCCGTGGTAAAATCGCGCGTCGCGCAAATGCTGCGCTAAATGAGGCTGATTGGTGGTCAAAACACCCCCCATGACATCACTATGACCAGAAAAGTACTTGGTGGCAGAATATAAAACGATATCAGCGCCATGTAATAGTGGTTGCTGAAAAAGTGGCGTAGCCCAGGTATTATCGACCACCACAAGCGCATTCGGATTGAGCTCCTTCGCGCGTCTACTCACGTTGGAAATGGAAATACTATGCACAAAAGGATTGGTCGGGGTTTCAAACAAAACCATTGTGACGTCCTTGGGCATAGCAGAGATGCCTTCATTTGTCGTCAGATCTAAAACGCTCAGGTGTATTTGATATTGGGTACAAAAACGCTCAAATAACACATAAGAGCATCCATAAATGAGCTGATTGATCACAAGCGTATCGCCTGGCTTGAGCAAAAGCAAGGTGTTGGAAATGGCTGCCATTCCTGTCGAACAGCAAATCGCGTGAGCTGACTCCTCCAGCGCAGCTATCACTTGCTCCAATTCCTCGACATTTGGATTGTTTTTGCGGGTATAGAAGAAAGGTGAGCTTGCGGAGAAAGCACTGTTTTGGTAAATAGGTGTCACTACCGGGTCGGCCATGGCGGTGTCGACGCGCTTTCTCAAAACTTGGGTTAACTTATGCATAGCTCGTGGTCTTGGTTTCGTCAACTACAGGGAAATGTGCGCGGTCCAGTACCGGAAGAATGTGCAAAGGTGTTTGGCAAGCCGCCTCCAATCGGAGTTCTTGTTCGTCGGCACTGCTTTTTGACAAGATGATGCGCTCAAGACCTTCGTTCAATTCAAGGAACTGAGAACTTCCTTCAGGCAATCTGGTGAGTTTGATTTGAACGGGTTCTTTTTGAGGGTTGGTCAAAAAGATGTGCACCGAGCGGATTTCGTCATTCCATGAAAAGGAATGTGTTTGTGAGGCCTGGAAATTTTCATGCACTTGTTTTCTTTCAGGTTGACCAGCCAATGCATGTCGAATCACCGATGGCGTTTGGCATTTTTTACATTTTCCGTCAGCATCTAGCCCTGGCACATGCACCGATAAACCAAAGCGCTCCACAAGTAAATTCGAACAACTTTTACAATGTGTGTTGCTCATATCATCTGCATAAACATTGCCTAAATACACGTATTCTAAGCCTTCTTGAAGTACCAACTCACGCAATTTGAGCAAAGTGGAAAGCTCTGTGCGCGGTTTTTTGTATTTGAAACTTGGGTGGTAAGCCACCAAATGGAGCGGAACCTCAGGGCGCAGTTTCTCTCTCATCCAGCGTGCTGTCTTGACCGCATCAGTGCCGTCGTCGTTGAGGTCTGTAACAACCAATTGTGAGATTTCTAAGTGGCGGTCTGAAGCGGCAATGAGTTCTATGGCATCTAAGACTGGCTGGAGCTTGCCTTTATTTTCTTTGCGATAAATTGCGTCATCCATGCATTTGAGTGAGATGGAAAAGATGTCAATGACCTCAATAAGTTCTTTCAAAGGTTCCAACTCAATGTACAAAGCCGATTTGTAAAGTGTCGTTAGGCCCGCAGCTTTTGCCAATTTGGAGGTTTCCAAAACAAATTCATGCCAAACAACCGGATCGTTGTAAGTCCAGGAGATGACTTTGATGTCATTGGCTAATGCTAAATCTATCACTTGTTCAGGACTGTATTCAAAGACATTGGCGTCATTGAGGTGCTTGATCTGTGAGGTTTGCCAATTTTGACAATAGGAACAAGCCATCATGCACCCAATATTTCCTAGGCTCAGGATGCGCGCGCCCGGCATGTAATGATTGACCGCTTCTGTTTCTATACATTCTTGGGTAGCTGTGACAGATTTGCCAAAATTAAAAGTGTGAAACACGCCGTCAACATTGCCCCTTACCTTGCAAAAACCCATTTGTCCGGATTGGGTTTGACAGTGTCGGGGGCATAAATCGCAGACGATCTTAGTGCCTTCAGGATTTGTGTGCCAATGCATGGCCTCTCTCGAATTTTCTTTCCAATTCATGTGTTCAAGGGTTTAGTAAAATAGGATTTATGGGAAGTTGCAGCGCAGCACACGCTTCGTTAAAAAGCAATGCAGGCAGCTTAGATTTGTCAAGCCCTCTGTGCGCGGCTATTTCATTGAAATCTTTATAAATGAGTGGATTAGCTAGTTGAGACAACAGCGTTTCAGGATCTGCCTGATCGGGCTTGCGTTTGGTTCCGGGCGGATACTCCGTGAAGGTATCGCAGATAATCAGTGTGCTTTGGTGGCAATACGGTAAAAAACGCAAGGTTTCCCAGCATTCGAGGCCAAGAAGCATATCGAGGGTGCCGGGAATAATTTGACTACTATGTTGATGCAAGTGCGCTTCGGGGGTCAAGAATATCTTGCACTCTGCATGCACCGAACCCAAACTTTGCGCCCCGCCTTTGTACCGGGCACTAATGAATTCAAAGCCCTCGGTCTGCAAATGGCGCTGAAGAGTTTTGACAAATCCATGAATACCCTGGCCACCAACACCTGCCATCAAAAAGCGAATTACATTACTCATGCGCTTTCATTTTTAGGGTGCAGATTGATGGCGCCATTCGGACAAATTTCATGACAGACGCCGCAGCGCATACAGCGATTGAGGTCTATTTCAAAATTGCCCAAAGGATTTTGGTCTATTGCCGGGCAGGCCAAAGCTTCGTAGCACAGCGTGCAACTTGCGCATTTGGTTGCATCAATTTGAGGGGCGTAATTGGCACGTCTGAAGGTTGCGCGTTCGTCTGGAATCCGCGCGCAAGCACCACTCACCCAAATGACGTGCACGCCTTTTTGGGCCTCCTTTTCTTGAATGAGGCGCTCGAGCTCTTTTGGATGAAAAGCACTTGCCTCTACAAATGATGCGACGCCCAAGCCCTCCACTACAGCTCGATAATCTACTACCGTTGAAGCAGAAACTTGGTGGCCGGTCATGGCGACACTTTTATTGTCAAAAACCAAATGAACCAAATCGATATTGTTGTGAACGGCATTCAAGACTGCCAATAAGCCGCCATGAAAAAAACTACCATCGCCGCCTGTAGAGAGCAGCTGTTGGCTTTTCACAAACGGCGCCATGCCTTGTGCCATACCTATTCCCGCATTCATGCAGAGCAACCAATCTGCTCTAAATGGCGGCAATGAAGAACAACCGATGTCTCCACCGATAATACGCGTTTGCGCCGGCAAAGCTTGTTCGATGGCAAAATAAGAGCCGGTATGCGGGCAACCTTCGCAAAAAGTACCGAGACGTTCTGGAATTTCTAGCGCAGGTAAACCCGCAAATGGATAAGGTTGATCAAAGTGCGCACACAATATCTCCAGTATTTCATTGACCCGCAGTTCGCCGTAGGCGGGAAAAAGATCTTTCCCGTGGATAGTGGCTTGGAGCTCGTTGTAACATTCCATCTTGAGTAAATGCTCCAAAAAACCATCTTGATCTTCAATGATGAGAATTTCTTTCTTGTCGACTAAGTAAGGTAAAATGGCCTTTTTTGGAAATGGATAAACGCCAGTTACTTGGACCCAAAGTGCATTTTCAAGTTCCGGAATCATTTGTCTGACTTCGGCAAAATGCAAACTGCTATTTCCACGCGTCAAGACAACAAGCGAATGATCTAGGTCACCTTTCACTTCGATCCAATCATTTTGTAGCGCATAAGCATCTATTTTTTCGATCAATAGTCGGTGATTGCGCACAGCTCTTTGCCCCACATTGATGTAGCGCTCTCTGTCTTTTTCAAAATAAAATTGGCGCTTTTCGGCGCTGCCCTCACGGATTTCTAGTCGGGTACTTTGATGACAGATGAGGCCAGTTGCAAAGATCAAAACCGGTAAACCCAAACGCTCAGATAATTCAAAACCATCGAGGCAACAATTGTAAAGCGCTTGCGGACTGGTAGGTTCAAGCAAAGGCAAATTGAATTGTTTGGCATACCAATGGACGTCTTCCTCACCAGTGCTCGAATTGGCGCCAGGATCTGTACCGACTACAATGAGCATACCTCCTTTTACACCCGTATACCCGACATAATTGAGCGGATCAGCAGCAATATTGAGCCCTACGTGTTTCATGACAAGCATAGACCTTGCGCCAGACATACTGGCCCCCATAGCGGCCAAAGCCGCCACGTGTTCATTTAGCGCATCATTGAAGACAATTCCTGCATTGTGCCATTCATTGAGTTGTTTGAGCTTGGGTTCTATTCCATTTACAGGCGACCCTGGGTAATGAGCAAAATAATCAAGTCCTGCGTGCAGGGCCGCATATGCCATGGCTTCATTTCCGTTCACGGCCCAAACGGCCTTACTTTTATCTTGAATTGAGTCAGTCATTTTTAGATTTTATGCGATTTAAAATCCATTGAAATAAAGTGAGTTCACCTAATAAACCCATTACAAAAACGAGCGCACTGACCCCACCAAAAATCCGTGTTGGTTCAAAATTACTGACCACAAAACAGCCAAAACCAATCGCCAATAAAATAGCCGCATGGATAATCACCGCATTCATTTGGGCAACGGGCTCTTTGAGCACATATTTGTGATACAAGACATGTATGGTGTCGTCGTCTAGCAGGCCGATGCAAACAACCAAAGTGAGTGCAGTAAGCATATTGAGCCCCTGATCAAACACCACAAAAAAGACGACGACTGCAGCCAGCGGGATTAAATTTGGAATAAACCCGTACAGCGCTTGTACTGGGCTTCTTGTGAGAAAGAACATGAGCAACACGATGGCCGAGCTTGCTGTCAATAAACTCAAAAACAAGGAACTTGCCACTTGCTTATTGACCACGTCAAAAACCACAAACGGGCTGTAGGCATGAAGCCCAAGTTTTGTGTCGTCAAAGAACTTTTGTGTTTTCAATTGCCGGTAACACCTTTCTATTGCTCCAACTTCAGTAAAATACATACTTGCCGACAATGGCTTGCCAGCAGCCGCAGCGTGCATTTCATAATGCAATAATTGAGGAGATTTGATTTCTTGGAGACGGCTTTCGATATAGTTTTGATCCAATTGGCTTTGAGGACTTTTGGGCTCAAACCATAAATGCAGTACTTTCTGCGCATTGAATTGGCTCCTGAAATAAGCATGTTCTTCAGTAACCGCTTCTCCGCGCGGGAAAAAATCGTCGGTACTGGCTTCAAAGCGCAATTTTGGCAATAACAAAAGTGCAATCAGCACCAAGCCTAATAAACCCCATCCGACCTGCTTTTGACGCCGTTGCATCCAGGCACTCACCTTTTCAATGACCGGTTGTTCCGCCTCCCTCAATTTGATTTTCTCCAAAAATTGTTGGGCCAAAACCATAGAAATAAGAAATTCAAGAAGCACGGCCGTACCGGTGATGTGGCCCAACTGTACCATATTCGGTGCTTCGTTGAACTGAAAACTAAAAAATGCCAACGCGGTAGTGACACTGCTTAGCAAAGAAGGCACCCTAATCTTACTGATGGTTTGCCGACTATTTTGACCTTTTGACAAGCCACCAAGGAGATGAATGGCATCGCTCAAAGACAAAACCAATACAATTGGGAGCGCCAAAATACTCACCACGGTCATTTGGTAACCAAAAATGGGAAACAAACAAACTGTTGCCAAAATAGCCAAAGACATATTACTGACCAAATAAACAATGGCCGTCCAGTGGCGATAGCGCCAAAAAAGATACAAGCCAAAAAGCAAGAAAATAAGTCCAGTAATTTTGACGATATCTTCTTGCATTGATCTGTTAATGGCCGCCTCAAGGCCCTGCATTCCAAAGCTTCTTATTGGCTTCAAGTGAGGCCTTTGCTTTTTTTGCAAAGCCTCAAGTTTTTCTAAGGGGATTTTTTTGCCATTGAAATCTACAATAAGCAAAAATGACTTTTGGTCTTTAGAAATGAGCTTGCCAAGCTGTGGATGCGCAGCAGCACTGGCAAGCAATTCAGCAGCTGGCCGATCCTTCTTGAATAAACGCGAGCGCGCAAAACGACGCAATTGTGAAACATTACTGAGCAATTCAACCTGAGCAGAAAGCGCCCGAACATCGACTTCAAATGCAGCACATGAATTCATGAATGCGAGGTCGGCACCATCATTTGGCGTGACACTGAAATAATAACGGAACTTACTTTGTCCAAACAAAGCATCATAAGCGCGAGCATCTACAAAAACAGCATCTTTTCCAGCAGAAAAACCATCTAGGCTTCCGGTCATATTTAACTTAGGTAGCGCTGTCAACGCGCCCAATACAAGCAAAACCACAAGTATAAAAGACACGCGCCATTTTGAAGCAAACCCAGCGAAGAGGTGCGCTCTGCTGATGGGCTCAACCTGAGGATTAGGTTTCAAGTCGAGATAAGGCACCTGCGGATGCGCGTGGTGCTCGGCATGCAAGCCATTATTTAGTGTCAGGAGATTATACCATTTTCGATGCACACTTGTGGTGTGGTGCGCATCCATTTTTGGCAAATGCTGTCCATAATTTTGCGCGGAGATCAGCACCCAACCTAAGTAGATCAACAAGAAATAACAAATGGCTAAAATAATTTGAAAATAAATCAATATCCCATAGAACAACGCCAAGAACAGCAGTTCAAACAACAATTGACGGCTTTCTTTGGGGCGCAAAAGCCCACTTTGTTTCGCTTCTTTGATTTGTTGATGAAGTGGCACGCGTGGCACGAACCAAAAGAGACAATAGGCGATGAAACCCCTCGGACGCATTTCATTTACCTGCTTTTTCCAAGTACTTGTATAATCGCCAATTTGGTTGTTGTAAAGATGATGCATGCGGTGCAGCAGTTGATAATATTGAAAAGGTAAACCGATCAAAATCGTGGCAAACAGCAAATACAGGAAGCGGAGTACTTTGTTTTTAGGTGGATGATGTACTAAATTGTGTATACTCACATGCAAGTTCCAACACAGAAAAAAAACAGCAGTGCCAAACAAGACCAGCCAATAAATGCTCAAAACAGGAAAGGCAAGCAAACCGAGCATAGCCGCTAGTTGCAGCAACGGAAACAAGGCCAAATGAAGGTTTTTTTTCATCATTTACCGCGCTATTTTGTCTTGCTCAAATTGAAAAAACAGGTTGTTGCTCAGCCAAAAAATACCGTTTTGAGCCAAAAACTCTCCCGGACTCAACACACCATATTCCTCTCGCGGTAGCGCCAATTGGCGTACGGCCAGCAGAACCAATTCCGCCGTAATCTGATACATATTAACGCCTTTTAACTTACCAATATACCGATGGCCTTGAGTACATACACTCACAAACAATTCAAAGTGTTGTTGCGAGCGCTCCATTGCACTTGGGCCCGCATGCATGATTTGCTTGAATCGGGCTATTATTTTTTCACTTTGCTGCTGGTCTGCAACTTGTGTGCCTTTACCAATGACGCCAGCAAAAGCCAGGTTGCTATTTGTGTCCATTAGAAAGTGAGAAGAGCCGCTAAGCGGTTTGCAGCGCTCATAAGCAAATATGACCTCTGGATACGGAACAATTCTTGCCGCATCGTACGGAATGCCGACCAAAGGCGCGGCTTTTTGCTGTTCGAACGCAACTAATTGCTTGTCTGCAATAATATAGTTGGATGCATAATTGGCCAGTTTCATTGTAAGCTTCGTACCGGGGCTCATTTGCTGACTATTGAGCCAATAGTATGTATTCACCGATTCAACAGCCTCGCCCTCAAGCGCAAGAAGCGCACAGCTCAACAATAAATCGGCAAGAGCCGACTCAAAGGCCATTGAATGCAGCAGACAAATTTGCTTGTGTTGGGCGCTTTCTTTGTATCGGGCGTAACTTTCTTGCACAATAAACTGTTCACCGGTCAGATCGATATAATGTGCGCCAACTTCTACGCAAGTGGCAATTAAAACAGGTGCAAATTGGTTAAATGGTCCCGCACAATTGATGACAATATCCTTGGGATGTAGAAAATTCAAATCCGACTTCAATAATACATCGGCCACAATGTAATGTTGTGCAAGTTGTAAGTCGGTGCAAAAGTCAGCTAATTTTTGCGCTTCGCGGCCTACAGGTACAAACGAAATGTGCGCCGCGCTCAGCTCTTGGGCAATTAACTTCGCCGTATAGCCGTAAGCACCTATCAGATATATGGTTTGCGCAGTCATTTAATCAAACTTCAGCGTGATAAAATCAGGTGGATTCAAGATATAGTCATTGGGTACCATGCGGCCTGCCGCTATGATATTTGACCCGCCAATTTTACAGCGATGGCCATAAGCCACGCCTAATAAAATTTGCTTAGAATCCATCACCCCTAAAGCTGTTGGGATACGTATGGTTTTCAAGTCGAGTCGGATATCTGAATTGATCGTGGCAAAAACAGCTGCATTTTTTCCAAAAATACTATACTGATAGGGGCCGTGAATTGTAAACACCTCCGGGTAGGTCATGGAGTTTACTAAATGGTTTCCCGTGCTGACAAAATTCTGCGCGCCCAGCACCGAAAAACTTACCACCGCCGTATCTGCAATAAAACTGCCGCTGCCAATTACACTCATTCGCACTACCGCATTGGCGCCTATTGTCACGTTGTCTCCGAGGATACAACCTTCTACAACAGCACTCGGATGAATGCGGCAATTTTTCCCTTTTTGATTCATGAAGCGCAAACCCATGGAGGTGAGCCTTGTAAAAGGTTTGGAAATGCGACGACGCAACCAATTCGGAAGTTTTTCTTGTAAGGCCAAGCCTCGGTTGAGATTCAACGCCATGTTGGCCCCCAATAAATGAAATGGCGATAACAACAACGCAGCAAAAACAGGATTTTGATTCAAAGCATAGCGACCTCCGGGCATCACCTGTGTAGGCATGTCGATTTCCCATTCGTATTCTTTGCCCTTCAAAAAAACTTCTTCAAAAGACAAATCTGCATGCGCTCCAATATAATAAAACGGAAATACAAGCGGGCCGTCATGGTTTGTAACGGGCAAAGCGTGTTGCAAAGCACTTGGCTGCGGCTGCAGTCCAAATTGGATATTTTGTTGGCTTTTTGCGTTTGCACCATCGATGGCTTCACTTAGAAATTCAGCAGTAAAAACCATCTTGGCATCAAAGCAGAAATATGGTTCATCGACAATTGGAATGGCACTTTGATCCTCGACATCGATGATTTCAAAACCCCATTTTGCGCAAGTGCTTTCTTGAAACGCACCAAGTGTGTGTTCAAGAATGGGCACCTCTAAAATCGGATCCTCAAACCCGTAGAGATTTACTCCCGCACCGTAACGATAAATGCAGTTTTGCATGGTGTTATTTTTTAGCCAACTGATGAGCAACCATATTGGCCATACTTTGGATATTGATCAACTTGATCACTTCAAACATGGTCAAGCCTTCAGTTAATTTCGCTGGGTCAATTTCTGGCATGCGTTTGCGCAGTACTTCGAGTCCTTTTGGCGTGATGACCTGATCTATTTCGAAAGGTTCGTCTCCCATCTCTAATTTAGATTGCTGCTCTATTTCAGAAATTTTGAGTTCGATGTCATAATGTCTTTCCAACTGAAAGAGAATGTCGACCATGTCAATCGAATCGATACTTAACTCGTCAAAAATGGTAGAATTGGCATGCATAATAGCAGGGTCAATACCACAAGACTGCTGGATGATGAGCTTGATTTGTTCGATGATTGCTTCGTTTTGTTCCATTGTAATTGATTTATTTCGCTTATTAAATTCCTAATCCGCCGTCGACAGACAAACACACCCCGGTGATATAACTGGCTTTATCTGATGCCAAAAAAAGAACCGCATTTGCAATTTCTTCGGGCTTTCCAGGTCTGGCAATCGGACTCATGCCAAGTAGGTCTGCAGGCATGTTAGCCTGGATATTTTTGCTCATTTTAGTCGCCACCAAGCCCGGATTGATGCTATTCACACGAATACCTTTCTTGCCCACTTCGAGCGCTAATGTTTGGGTAAAGCGATCTATTGCTGCTTTGGCCGCGGCATAGACAGCAACTCCCCTTCCTAGGCGCTTTCCGAGTAAGCTCGAAATATTCACTATCGCTCCTTTGCGCTGGCGCAACATCACTTTAGCCACTTGCTGGGTAAAAAGCGCTTGTTGACTAAAATTCGTATTCATTTGTTGCTGCACCTCCTCTGGGCTCAGCAACAAAAAAGGCTTCTCTAGGGCTGACCCTGCACAATTGACCAATACATCGATTTGGGTATGTTCGCTGCAAATTTTGGCAATACAAGCTGCCTGACTACTGGCATCGTGCAAATCGAGGTGATAGGCAAAAAGCTGATTTTGTTGCGCTTGTGGCAGGTCTTTGGAGAACGCTTCTAATTTGCTTCGCTGCTGTCTATAAGTTGCGCAAACAATTGCGCCTTCTGCTAAAAATGCAGCAGCAATAGCCATACCGATACCCCCTGAGGCACCAGTGATGCAGACCACTTTATCTTTTAATTCGAGGTTCATACATTTAAATTTTGGAGCACAAGACTACAATTGACGCCGCCAAAAGCAAAATTATTGGTGAGTGCGTAGCGAATGGGCTGGATGGTATTTTGTTGGTGTGGCAATTGTAACTGAGTGGCCAGTGGATTGGTAAAACTGAGATTGGCAGGAATCAAATTTGCTTGCATGCAGGTCGTGAGCACATGAAATTCTTGGATTCCGGCAGCTGCAATGGCATGCCCGTGTCGGTCTTTTGTAGAACTAACCGCAATCTGAGGTGCCGCAGTGCCTACAACGCGTTCGATAGCGCGCAATTCGGCTTCGTCATTCGAGCGCGTACCCGTTCCGTGGGCATTGATATAGTCAATTTCGTTCAGCGGGATATGCGCCATTTGCAGCGCACTGCGCAAAGCGCGCTCGACACCGGCTCCGGCTGGATCAGGTGCTGTAATTTTATAGGCATCCATGCTGTTTCCAAACCCAATGAGCGCCGCTTTTGGTTGGAGGCCGTGCTTTTGGATAAAATCCTCAGAGGCCAGCAGTGTAAAACCTGCACATTCACCCGCAATGGTACCATTACGGCCGGTGTCAAAGGGTTTGCATTGATCCGGACTCAAGACGCCTAACTTACCAAAAGAGATGTAGGCAAACTGATTGATAATAGAGTCTGTACCGCCAGCAATTACGAGGTCTGCTTGTCCGGCCATGATTTGAGCTGCACCAAAAGCAATTGCCTGCGTGCTACTCGAGCATGCCGTCATGAGGTTTCGAGCATATGCCACCTGCGCTATTTCTTGTTGAAAATAAGCGCCATACAAATCGGCATGGTTAAATATAGAATTGGCCTTGTGGCAATTATAATAATTGAGCTTTGCGATGGCCTCATTGAGGCCATTGGCAGAATAGTTATCCACCGCTTTGGCAATGCGCAAAACAGGAAAAGCATTGGCCCCTAAACCCAAAAAAAGTGCGGTTCTGTTGGTTGGTAACGTTGCAAAGATCTCTTTGAGCATTTTTTGCTGAGTCATTAACGCAATTGCCCAAAGGGCGAATTTCCTGTCGTTCAATGCCACATCTCGCCATACCTCTGGCAAATTCTCAAGCCATTGGTTGTGGAGATCAGGAACTTCACAGGCATGCTGTTGGCTCAAGCCACTCGGGTCAAATTGATAAATTGGCGCCGCTGCCTGTTTTTGCTGCTGGAGTGAAGCCAAAAGTTCGCTCGAACCCAAACCCAACGGACTAATTGAATGTGTATCTAATACATAAACCTTAGGCGCGCTCATGCTTTCTGAACTTTTAAGATTTCCACAACATCATAAGCATCCTTGATCAATACAATTGCGGTTTGCGCTGTATCTAGCCAACTGACAGCTGCGGCAAGTAACATACCGAGCTCAGCTGCCCCTAGGTTTCCTGTATGCGCAAACCAACTAAATGCTGCTTCGTAAGTCAAATCACTACAACAACTGAGCAATTCGCTGTCTTGTGCAGGCGTAAAAGCACCGCCATAAAAAAGCCAGTCCACCTGTTGCTGCTTTAAAGAATCTAAACCTTCCAACCGTTCGACAACATGCAAGCGATTTTCACCCTTTGATCCAGTATTATAAGGTTCGAGCATGAAGAAACTCGTTGCACTTGCCTCGGCATAACCTTGCGAATCAGTTAGCAAGAGGCAATTATTTACAAACGAAAACAAATTGGCGTAGTGAGCGCCGCCAACCAAAGCTGCTTCGCAAGTTCCAATTTTCAAAAGATTGCAGGCATCGTGCAAGGCTTGAACTGTTGCAATTCCAGTACTCCCGTAAGTAGTTGAACTCCCCAAAAAAGAAAGGTATTGCGCAATAAAACTTTGTGCACCGTTGGTAAGTGTGCGCAGTGGAAGAAGCGGTGATACCCCAGAACCTAAAAGTTTGTTCTCACTCGCCTGATCAGTTGCGCTTTGAAGCTCGCCTATGGCCATAGAAATGCCCTCAAAATCGAGCACGTCATCATCGATAAAATTGCTGTTGGCAACAAGTAAGGCTCCGTTTTCTTTGAAAGTAGTGCCCCATTGATGGAAATCCTCCATTTCACGACATAAAATCAGGGCGGCAATCGTGTCGTTACGCAGTATTTTTAAATCGCTGGGCTTTGGGTATTTAGGGTGCCTAGGATCCATCTTGATTTGTCTAAATGCCGCATCGAGTGCTGCAAACTGATGCTGTACGGTGGCGGCGTTGAGCTGTAATGATGTACGATCCCCTACTTTGCCATCGACAGAAAACAAGTCGCTTTCCCAAAATCCAACTGCTGTAATCGTGGCAAGCATCAGCGCTTTTTGAGCGTTTCTTTGACTTTTAAAGACAGATAATATTCATCCCGTTGTGCAATGAACGGATTGGCACTGGCGTGCTGCGCTTCGAGAATCGTAAAGCTCAAGTCGGCCTCGGCGCGAACCTTGCCTTCCACGAGTAGTTTGGCACTTCCGGTGGCGCGCATGGTGTCTAAAGAAGTAAGGGTCACCTCTATAATGCTTTGGTCTCCGGGAATGATAGAATCCCGAAACTTTGCCTTCTGGACTATACTTAAAATGGGATAACAACGTCCTTTGTCGGGATGTTGGGCTGCATAAGACTGCTCAATGAGTATGCCCATCAGTTGGGCCATAGATTCTATCTGAAGTACTCCTGGTACAATTGGGAAGCCAGGGAAATGCTCTGCAAAATAATCCTCTGAAAGCGTCCAACACTTGATTCCTTTTGCCGTTTGTCCTGGAACAACCTCTTCTATGCGGTCAACTAAATAAAATCTCATCGTAAGGCAAAAGAAATATTTTTATGTAATAAAAGCAAGTGTTTGAGCTTCAATATGAACAAAGCTATCGAATGCTCATTAGATTGCGTTATTGATATTCGCAAGTACGCTCTTGAAGAGTTTTGAAATTCGCAAGTGCCAAAGAAAAGCCTTGATTTCACTTGAATGTCATGTTAAATCTATATTAATTTTCAAATTGACTTTGTAGGTATGTACCACTTAAATTGCGCAAAAAGAACGACTTTTTGTTAGAAAGACAATAAATCTGCGTTACCCCAACGGAAACATTGAGATTTCGTTTTGAAAACGGGCCAAAGTTTTTTTATATTTGGCGTTCAATTGTAAAAATGAAAAATTAAAAACGATCATTATGGACAAAAAACAAAAAACCGCCGGGGGATTTTCAGCAATCATTGCATTCTTGGCTATTGCACTTGCACTTATTGCAGGTATCTTGATTTACAAATACATTTTTGGTGACCCAGGAAACTTTGTGGACAGAAACCCAGAAGCAGAACCAGTAGAAGGAAACCTATTAGGGGT
>JBEEKN010000049.1:0-19941 GCA_041168605.1 Bacteroidota bacterium
GCAGTTAGCGAGGCCACTAGACCTGCGCTAAATACTATTTGTTTGAATGTCATTTTCATAGCTTTCGAACTAATCTATCATTAAATACCTTGTAAATCCGCCTGACGCATGCCGCCAAAGAACTTCAAGACGCGCTCACCAACATTTGGTACATCTACATGAATGAGGTATATACCACCTGCAACCGGAATCGACTTATAGTTGGTTAAATCCCAATCGAGATATGTTTGAGGACTGTCTTTCTTAAATGTTCTCACCAATCTACCATTTGCGGTGTAGATACGTACCGTACAAACTTCTGGAAGGTTGACGATTTTCACTTTAGTATCCAAACGCGTACGCTCGTACTCAGAGAAAGCGTAGTATGGGTTTGGTACCACATTGATCATTGCCAATGCTTCTTTAAGCATGTCTTGCGAACCAACTTTAGTAGCGATGTCTTCCATAGACCAACCGTACATTGGCTTCCCTGCGTTTTCGCCAGAGCCTACAAAGTTTTTGTATTCTTTATTGACGCGCAAGCGAATCGTGACGTTTGTAGACAACAACTCTTGGTCTGGTGCAAGCATTGGGTACGCAACCCAAGAGAGAGAGCCATAAAGCTCGCGCTTCGCTGAAGAGCTGTTAGCCTCAACTTCAAGATATTTAGTATAAGCGTGGTTGCCACCGTTGTTTTCTGCGTCTGCAGGAACATAAGCCGGGAAGTTATAGCCTGAGCTGAAACCATTGATACTCGACTGGTTGTAGCTGAACACGTATACAGGATGCATACCACCCATAAGTGGTGTACCTACATTGCTGACCAAACGATCGGTTGGGTTCCAAATCATGTCAGCGCCGTTTTCACCCCCTAAGAATGAGTTTTCTCCAAAGGCCATGTACAAGCGTGCACCAGATTCTATGTCAACAGCGTAGCCTGGGAACCAACCCATACCTGTTCCAGTACCGTCTGGCTGACCATTTTTATCAACACTCGGGCTTTTGCGCAATGCGCCTGGTTGTGCAGCACCCACGTTGAGTGCTGTGTTGCGACCGAGTTCAACAATTGGGCAGCGTGTCCAGAGGTTCTTGTCTTTGGTAAGAACGATATTGACACTTGGCAAGAAGGAAATAGAAGCATTGAGTTTGCTAGAACCAGAGAAGGTTCCGAAGTAAGCCATTGGCATGTAGTCGGCTTGGTAGCCCACCAAGCGGTGTGGTGCAACAATTCCTTCTAAAACGCGCTCATAGGCCTGTGTTGGGTCCGCTCCAACTTCATCTGGATAGTTACAAGGGTTGAGGTAAGTTGGACCATCAGGTAAACATTCGTAACCTGAAGCATTCACGTCTGTCTCTGGTGTGTAATCGCCAGAGCGTACCCAGTTGGTTGGGAAGAATGCGTCGTTATCTTTAACTCCAGTTAACCAACGCTTAGATGAATCTGCAAATTCGATACTAGCGTCTATCATGCTCGCATACTTAGAAGCCAAGTTACCGATACCAGTGTATTTGGTTTGGAAAATCTGAACCGAAACGCCCCACTGCGGAATGATCTGCTCGTTGTCTGATTTAATGGTGCGCTCTGAACTTACAGAGTCGATAGGTGTGGCGTCGCCTTTGTTGGCATAGCGGTAAATGACCCAGCTTGCGGTGTCGGCGCTGTTGCCGATATTTGGCGCTGTGTAATCTCTGAATTTGCACTCGAAGTAGCCATTGGCTAAGTTGAGCGGATCGACCACTTTGATGTTCACTGGGCCCGCACCGTAGTCATATGTAGGATTGGCCATGTAGCCATCAGACAAAATCGTATTCATGCTCGCCGATGTAAGCTCCAAACTGCGGTTGCCGTTTCCGTAGCCATCAAGGCGCGTGATGCGCGGTGAAGAACCGTAGGCAACAAGTTGTGCTGTACCACCAGCCTCAGGCATTGGGTTGTGTGGAATTGCGGTTACAGGCGCAATTGCAGTACCGTCAAAGTTCAAGCGGGAAGAGATAAATGGTATTTTTTGGCCATCCAATAATGCAGGATCATTAGGATCGTATTTCTTGAATTGGTTGTAGGCATAAGCAACCGCTACATAATAGTATTGCTTGTGATTGACCAACGCACGTGCACCCTGAGCAAAAGCATCTTCTTTGACAGAGAACGAGTGGCTGATGCCGTTGTTCTCACCGTCTACTTTTTCAACTGGAACGGAGAAACCTAAGGCTTCATCGAACTCAAAGTTGATGATTTTCGAAATGTTGTTTTTGATGTCACATTGAGCAACCAAACGTGCTTTGTCAGCATCGGCGATATCTGCAATGGAAACATCTTGTGCTTTCAATTGGAAGATTTGGTATCCTTCAAAGCGGTAGAAACGGTCTACGCTAGGATCTGTAATGTTGATCTCATCCAACTCTTCATATGCTTCTTGATAGTTATTAGAAGAAACAGGGTTGTCGAGCATCAAGATCAATTCATTTTCCAACTCCTGGATAGTGAGACGTGGTGCGTCTGGCGGAGAAAGAATTTTGAAACACGCGTCGAATAAAGCCTGCGCTTTTGTATCGGCACGCTTCATAGCTTCAACAGAGGCCATCAAACCACCGTCGGTGCTGCGGCCATAAACAATACCAACCGTAATGTTATTGATAGCTCCTGGACGGAGTGTAAACGGACCAGCAGACTGTACAAAACGACGGTCACCAGCAGGGTTGTTGTTGGTAGTTTCATCCCAACCATTAGGGAAGGAAGCTGAAACATCCTCTCCTTGAGTTGACCAATGCAATGGATCTGAAGTGCCTGGGAACATATAGTCTGATAATACACCATCAAGAACTCCGGAAGAACCACCATAGCCCAAACCACCATAGAACATCTCAGAACCATTGGCCCACTGACCTTCCATGAAGTTGTAGAACTCAGCAGCCGGACCTGGGTCATTATAAGGGTAAGCAGATGTAGATGTATAATAAGTGAATCGACGCATACCGAAACGCTCGTTATCGATGATGCCATCAGAATAACCAATACCAATACCTTTGTAAACGATACCATTATTAGCTAAGGCATCAACTACTGTAGGTACAACATCTGCTTGAGTAGCCTCATCGTAATAAGGACCCGGGTTGTCAATGCCATCTGCATCTTGGTAAGGGCCTTCGAAGAAGTCACAACCAATTGCAGGAGGGTTTTCACCATAACCTAATTTACCACCATCAGCTTCATCGAGGAGGTCACCATTGTACATGTAACCCAAACCGCGTGACACGTCACAACCGGTGTAGTCATCGGCGTAGTTTCCGACGTCGGCATCGAGGTATTGAGAGAAGTAAGTATTGTAAAGTGTTTGGGTACCGCGGTTGATGAGTTCGTAGTTGTAGAACGTCATGCGATTGACTTCGTCATTGGTTGCAAAAGAGAAAGCTTGAGCGCGGATCTCCATACCAATTGGGTCACCGTTGGTTTCGGTGTGGATATTTCCTTTGTCGTTGAAGACCCACCAATGTGTTTCGTCACCATAGAGTGAGATGCGACGGTCAATACCACATTCGATGTCGTCACGACCTAAGATGTCGTCGTACCATGGGTGGTCACCGTTATCTGGGTTGTAGTTTCCGTCTTGGTCGCGGTCGTAGAAAGGTGCTAAGAAATAATCTTGCCCTCTTGAAACGTCGCCGTGAGCAGGCCATCCGTAGATGCGATTGAGTTCATCGTTTGTAGGAGCAGTGATGTCGTCGCAACCTTCTGTTGTAACGCCCGCATTACACTCCCACCAAATATTGAACTTAACCACCTCAGCTTTTCTGATGGTATAGAATTTATCGTAAGCGATACATTGGTCTGGATCGATATTGGCCTCACCAAAATCGCGGATAGCGTCGTCGCCAACCGGATTGAGCGGGTTAAAGTTACCTGAACCTGGAGTAACCGTAAGCGGGCCAGGCCAGAAGTCGTTACCAGAGCGGTAGCGTAATGCAGCTAACTTGAGCTGTCCATTGACATCAGTACCACCCATCCAGAGTGCACCTGCAAAAATAGCGAAGCGGTTACTTCCTTTCGGTACTTCGTAGGCAGCGACGCCAGCAGCACGATTTTGGAACATACTTCCACCCTGCTCGATGAGGGCAGATACATCATTGAACTTCATGGTCAACTTTGCAGTTGCTGGGCTACAGTTTGCCTTCGGCTTTGCTGTAGGCTTGTAGTCTTTGTCATTTGGGCCTAGGTATGCAAATGCCTGTGAGCAAGATACGGTTAGACCAATAAACGCGGCAATGAATTGCTTTTTCATAATACTTCGTTAAAGCTTCTTAAAAATCAAATTTTACTCCCAAACGAATGGTTCGAGGTATACTGATGTTAAACGGATTTTGAATCTTCATGGTGTAGTAGTCACGGAAAGATTGCTCATCGATTTGGTTTTGAATTGATGTTTGGCTCGCTGCAGCAGCAAGATAGCCGTCGTCATCCGCGTTACCAGTAGCGCGGTAAACGTTCAAGACATTGAACTGGTTGAACAAGTTAGTGGCGCGAACATAAACTTGCAAGAAGGCTGTTTTCTTCTTGTTGTCTTTGTTGCCATACTCAATGTTGATGGTTTTGTCAGCTTGGATATCCAAACGGTACTGCCAAGGCAAACGAGAACCATTTAAAGTACCATTGATACCTGCATTCAGGTTTCCGATTCCTTCGTCAGTAATGAAGGTTTGAGAAGAGTAAGGTGAACCAGAGTTTACATTTGCAATGAGGTTCAAGCCTGTGTTTTCAAAAATACGCGTCTTGCCAACCATTGGACCGTTGTAGTCTTGACCTTCACCGTAACGGTAGTCAAAAGTGAAGTTGAATGCGTGGCGCTGATCGTAGCTGTATGGGAAGATCACACGTAAGTTAGGTAAACCAGCATTTACAAGGGCAGACATTGAAGTAGCATCTGAACCTGTACCATCGGCAAACTGCAAGGTGTAGTTGGCTGTCATGCGGATATTACCTGTCTGACGCATGTCGTAAGCAACAGTTAAGCCTTTTACGGTACCGAAGTCGCGGTTACCATAAGTTTTGTACGTTACAGGATATGCTTCAAATACGTTGATCAACTGAACGTTATCGCGTTGTTCGCGATAGAAAGCCGAGATTTTAACTGAAGACGTGCGCGTTACAACTTGTTGGAAACCGAGTTCGTAATCGACTGTTTTCTCAGGTAATAAACTAGCATTGTTGATAACGGCGTTGCGCGTCTGAATGAACTGGTACTCGTAAGGGTTGAAGCGGAAACCCGAAGTAGGGCGCTTGGTGAGGATGTCGTAGTGCGCAAAGAAAGATGCCTCCTCAGAAATTGGGAAAGAGAAAGCAATACGCGGCATTACGTTCACTTGTGCCTTGTAGTCTTCAAAAGCTTCAGCTGTTGGTGTTTCGAGTGAAGGATCTTGCAACCATGGAGCAATACCTGCAGCACCACGGATTTTAGATGGGTCTTCGATTGGCGTACCGGTAGCGTCGTACCATTGTGAACCGTTTCTGAAACCGTTAATGCTAGATGGGTTGTTGACATCGTTCACATAGACAACATAGTCGTCGCCCATTCCATCTGGAAGGTCAACCCAGCTGTATTGGTTCGGGTCGTTGCTTGCCAATGCTCTTGCTTCTTGTACTGTTTTGGCAGTGTAGAATAAGAATGGATCTTTTAATACAGGTTGGTTGGCATCGAATACGTCTACACGTACACCCACGTTAAAGACGATGTCTTTGAACGCAAATTTATCCATGATGTAACCAGCCATGTAAATTGGTTGGAATGCACCTACAAAACGTTTGTAGTTACCGTTTTCATCAAATTCATTGAAGTATTTGTTGATGTCGGTGTTGCCACGCACTTTTTGACCTGTGTGGTCGTAGCCCCAGTAGGAAACATAAGATTGACCACTGTTGAGGAGTTCGTCTGGGGAGAACATGTCAAATTGGAACAAATTCGGGTCGTATTGGTCGATATCTACAAAATCAGTACCTGCCGGGTTGTAACCCAATTTTTGACGAAGGTTGTAGTCGAAGAAAGATTGTTGGTCGTTGTTGACCTGACCACCGTACTCGCCTGTACCTGTTTGGAAGGCATCGCCTGCGTTCAAACGGTTATAAGTAATCGCTTTGAATGAACCAGAGTCAGTAACGACGCCTGAATTGAGGTCGAGTTCTTTGATGTGGAAGTTTGCTAGCTGACGTGCAATAGACCAAATGCTTGACGGACCGTTGTCTCCGCTTGTCCAGCCGCGGTCAACGCGTTGCTCGTATTCAAAACCTAAAGAAATGGAGTGGTCACCGAGTACCACAGAACCCGCACCTGTGACGCGGAATTGGTCATTTTCTGATTTACCGAAACCATTAGATGGTGCACCGATGTTGGCCCAGATACCATAAACACTATTGGGTAAGTCACCGTTGCGAAGTGCGTTACCTTGTTGGATTTGGAAAAGGTTTTCGTAACGACCAATTGGGTTGCCTTCGTAGATGTTGTAGTATTGTGTGGTGATGGCTGCCAATGCTGAATTGGTTTCGGATGGAGTGAAGTCTACTTCTACATCGCGGAAACCGTTATGTACATACATTTGGGTAGCCGGGTCAAATTCGTAAGACGGAACTCTAGTGGTAACGAACTTACCAACGTGGCCATAATTAAAGATATTGTATTTGTGGTTCGGGTCGTAAGACTCGTTGAAAGACTTAGAGTAGTCTACCATCAAGCTGTAAAGAGCAGACTTGATTTTTGAACTAGAGCCCTCGCGGTCGTTGTTGAAACGCTGCGTGAGGCGCCCGTAAACGCGGTAATCTAGGTTTTTACTGACACCGTAGTTGGTGAAGTTTAGTAAGGATCCGCCATAACCGTAAGAAGTACCTTGGAAATAGTTGAGGGATCCACCGAACTGAAGGTTCACTGATGGCCCCGTATTGACGTCGATTTTACCAGATGCAGAGAAGACGTTGTTGCGGGCGTTCATGCGCCAGTCTGTTTTCTCGAAGTCGTCGGCTCTGAGGAAGAGTGCGTTGTGGAAAGTACCAAAACCAGTAGAGGTTGGGCGCAATGGATTGGCAAGAAGTTCTTCGCGCGCATCTTTGGTGATGCGGTATGAACCACCTGCAAGTGGACGTGAGTCTAGTTGGTCTGTGTAGTTGGCAGATACCAAGAAACCTAAGCGTGGACGGGTTTTGTTGCCAGCGGAGTCGCGCTGCATCCAAAGTGGCCCCGACAACATACCTTCTACAAGGTTGTAACCAAACTTATCTAAACCAAGGACTTTGCCGTCGTAGCCGTTCGGATCTGCTCCGTTGAGGTAGATACCAGAACTAACGGCCTCTAAACTTCCGAAATAAACCGAAGATGGTCCGCGGGTTGTGATGGAGATGATACCACCCGTAACGTCACCGTAGTTGGCAGGAACACCACCAGTGATCACCGAAACTTCTTCGAGTGCTGACTTAGGAAGGTTGGAAGAACCGCGTACTTTAATACCATCTATATAAAAGTAAGTTGCATCTGAGCGCGTACCGCGAACAGAAATTGCACCTGAACCTTCATTGACATTCACCCCTCCTACTGTTCCTGCAACGGCAGTAGCCGAACGCGCTGGGAGGCGGGCGATGTCTTCGCGGGTAACGGTAGCACCTGAAGAACCACCATCTTGATCGATGAGTGGAACTTTGTAGCGCACTACTTTTACCTCTTTGGTCTCTTGCGTTTTGGTCGTCAAGGTAAGTTTGTCCAAGAAAGTGATGCGATCTGGCGAAATGGAAACTCCCTGCATGGTGAGGTTTTGATAACCCCCCTCAGCGTTTCTTACCTCCACATCGTATGAACCCGGTTGGATACCATTGATTTGGAATTTACCCTTATCATCGGTGATGGCACTACCACGTATAGCGCCGGCTTGCTTTAACAAGACCTTGCTAAACTCCAAAGGAGCTTTGGTTGCTTCATCCGTCACGGTACCGCGCAGCGTACCAAGACCCGATTGTGAAAATGAATAAGTGCTTACAAACAAAACACTTAAAAACAATAATTTCAGTCTACCCACCATATGAATGCGTATAAATTTTACTAATTCCCGTTTTTTAAAGATTGTAAATATAGAAAATTCCATAGTCTTAACATAAAATTCATCAAAAATCTATCAGATGTTTGCGCATCTTTGTACAATATTCTAGCATTCAATTGAGATGTACGACCTCTTCACTTTTAAACTCCCCGATTTTCAATTTGCCTTATTGAGGTCAGATGCATTTGATCATGGTGCCGTCGTCATTCATCCCGAAGAAATTGAGCTACTCAGTACCCGTTCAAATCCTAAACGCAAAAATGAATTTTTAGGGGTGCGACACCTACGCAACCAGCTGAAAATCAAATCACCTATTTTATATTACAGCAGTGGGCGTCCGTATTTCTCTGCAAATGAACTCGCACTCTCTATTTCACACACCAAAGATTTTATTGCGCTTGCAAGTGCCGTTTTTCCAATCGGGATAGACATCGAACAAAAGGACCGCGATGCAGCACGCATCATCAATAAATTTGCACGTGAGAATGAAAAAGTTTTATGTACCGACAGTCCTAAAGAATGGTACTTACAATTGTGGTGCGCCAAGGAAGCGATTTATAAGTTGGTTGGGATAGAAAACCTCTCTTTCAAAAATGAAATCCACATTCACACTAGGCAAAAGGAAGAGGAAACAACATTTTTGAGCGCAACTGTTGATCGTGGTACTCAAAAATATGAAATTGAAGTACAAATACGCGATACGACAGACCTACATATCGCCGTTGCCAATTTTAAAGCTGCGCCTTGAGGCTCATATCTAGTGCCTTCACCGAATGTGTGAGTGCACCTACAGATATAAATTGTACGCCCGTTTCGGCATAAGCCCTAATTGTTTCTTCAGTAATACCGCCCGATGCTTCTGTCTCGACCGTTTTGGGGATGAGTGTGAGGGCTGCTTTGAGCGCCTCTGGCGTAAAATTATCAAGCATGATGCGGTCATAGGGCTGGGCAATAGCTAAAAGCTCCGTTAATTCATCCATTGAACGCACTTCAACCTCAACTTTTAGATCCAATTTTTGCTCCTGAAGATAAGCAAGTGTGCGCTCGAGGGCTGCGCTCAGGCCACCAGCGTAGTCGATATGGTTGTCTTTGAGCATGATCATGTCGTAGAGCCCAAAACGATGGTTAGATCCACCGCCTATTTTAACGGCATATTTATCCAAAAAACGGAGGCCTGGGGTGGTTTTACGGGTATCTAATAAAGTGCAATTTGTACCGGCAATGAGGTCAACATATTGCGCAGTTTTGGAAGCCACGCCGCTCATGTGTTGCATGCAATTCAGCAGCAAGCGTTCGACCGCTAGTATAGAACGCGCTGAGCCCTCCAAAGTAAATGCAATTTGGCCATAACTGACGCGGTCGCCATCTTCTAGAAATGTGGTCATTTGCAGACTTGGGTCGTAAATTTCACAAATTCTTTGGGCCACTTGCATACCGGCCAGCACACCCGATTCTTTGAGCAATAAAACCGCTTTTGACTGAGCCGATAAAGGCACACAAGCCATTGAGGAGTGGTCGCCATCTTGGATATCCTCCTTTAAGGCAGATTTGATAAATTCATCTAGCATGCAACAAAGATAAGAAGAGCGAGATATTCCGCACAATGTTTCTAATTTTGAGCCATGATTTCCAAAGACCAACTGGCCGATAAAGTAAATACGCTACCGCACAACCCGGGAGTGTATCAATTTTTGGATCAAAATGGGACAATCATCTATGTAGGCAAGGCTATCGACCTTAAAAAACGTGTCAGTTCCTACTTTCAAAAGGATCATTTAGATGGTAAAACGCGCACTTTAGTGAAGCTCATTTGCGATTTGCGCTTTACGGTCGTGCAAAATGAACTCGATGCCTTATTGCTCGAGAACAATCTCATCAAGAGTTACAAGCCGCGTTATAACGTCTTGCTCAAAGACGACAAAACGTACCCCTGGATTGTGATCAAAAATGAAGCTTTTCCGCGGGTTTTTCCGACCAGACGCAAGTTCAATGACGGATCCACCTATTATGGCCCCTACCCCAACGTCAAGCAAATGCATCAATTGCTGACACTCATTCGAGAACTTTTTCAGATCAGAACTTGTGCACTCGACTTGCGGACGCAGAAACTCGAACAACGCAAATACAAAGTATGTCTTGAATATCATATTGGCAAATGTGCGGGGCCTTGTGAAAACATGCAAACGAGCTTTGCGTATGACCAAACATTGCAAACCATTCGCCTTTTATTAGAAGGCAAAAACTTTTCTTTGATCCAGCAACTCAAAAAAGACATGTTGGCGCACGCGAGTACCCAGGCATTTGAGGCCGCACAACGCTGTAAAGAGCTCATAGACGCACTCGGAAAATACCAAGCCAAATCGATGATGGTATCGGATCACACGCAAAATTTTGACGTGTGTTATGTCGAAAAAGCCCAACCTGATGCCTGGCTAAGTTACCTCGTTATTTGTGAGGGAAGTATTGTCCATGCTTACACTTCAAAGGTGTCCGATCCGCTTGATGTACCGATCGAAACATTATACAGGCAGATTATCCCGCAACTTCGTGGTCATTTTGAAAGCAGTTCAAAGGAAATTGTGGTGGGTCTAAAGGATCCGCTTTTACTTGCAGACGCCAAAAGTTTGTTTCCCAAAATTGGCGAAAAAAAGCAATTGCTCGAGATGGCCATCGACAACGTGCGCCATGCCCAACTGCAGGCCCGTAAAGCGGCCATGAACAAGAGTACCGCTGTTCAAAATGCACCTATGCAAGCTGTTTTAGAACTGCAGAGTGCCCTTGGTTTATCTAAGCCGCCGCTACACATTGAATGTTTCGATAACTCGAACTTACAAGGTACCAATCCGGTCTCTGCCTGCGTTGTTTTTAAGAATGGCGCACCGAGCAAAGCAGACTACCGCCACTTCAATGTCAAAACTGTTGTTGGGCCCGATGACTTTAGCACCATGAAAGAAGCTGTTGGCAGGCGCTACAGCCGCTTAAAAGCTGAAGGGCAGCCACTACCCGACCTTATCATCATTGACGGCGGCAAAGGACAGCTGGGCGCAGCAATAGAAGCTATTGAGGAAATTGGTTTGCAGCACGAACTCAAACTCGTTGGTTTGGCCAAAAGATTAGAAGAACTTTACAAGCCTGGCTTCTCGCGGTCGCTGATTTTAGACCGTCGCTCGCTCGCATTAAAGTTAGTACAGCAACTCCGCGATGAAGCACACCGTTTTGGCCTGAGCCATCACCGCAATCGCCGCAGCAAAACTGCTGTGGGTTCGGCACTCGATCAAGTGAAGGGCTTGGGGCCAAAAACGATTGAGGCACTTTACCACGAATTCAAATCTTTGACGAAAATGAAGGAAGCGGCGCCGGAACTCATCACAAAAAAAATAGGAGCTGCAAAAGCACAACTCCTATTTGAATTCTTCAAGAATGATGAGGGGTCATTGAAATAACCCCGTTTATCGCCTTATTTTATTTGACAACGAATGGTCTGATGGTAGACTCGCCATTGAGCTCTAGCACCATTAGGTAGCTTCCGCTGGCCAATTGCTTGGTGTCGGTAATGACTAAGTTAGCGCCTGTTTGTACATGTAGAGGATAGTGTGCAACACTTTTGCCGCTGATGTCGGTGATGCGCAATTGGGCGTTGCCACCAACTTGAGCAGTAAACTGCACGTGGATATCGCCGTCTGTTGGGTTTGGATAAAGGTTCAGATCTGAGAATTGGTTTTGACCAACAGCTGCCAAAACTAAATCATTTGAAGGGCCACCACTATACAAATTGATATCGTCTAGGAAGAAGTTGTTGCCGCCTTCACCTTCAAACTTGAAGCGCATGCGGAAATTATCGGTAAAATAGTTGTTGGTAACGTTCGTCATGTGGATGGTCACCCAGTCAGCTTGACTTGTTGGCGCCCAAGCGCTAGATGAGACTTGGTTAGAGAGTTGGTTTCCACCTAAGGTTTTTCTTTGTGCCCAGTTTTCACCGCAGTTGCCAGTAATGAATACTTTGAGGTATTCGTAGTCACTAGACGTTCTTTTGCGATAAGCATAGCGGAAAGAAAGCGTGACTGAACCGGTAGAGGTGTCGATGCTAGACAAGTCAATGTTGGTAGAGGTAAGTTCGTCAATGTTAGATGCTGCCTGACCAAAGTTATTGAGGCGGGCACATTTTGCACCGGAATGACCAAAATTAGACTCGATGACAAATGCGTTGTTGATTGGCGCATTGTACAATTCCCAATTTGGTAGATTACTCAAAGAAGTATAAGCTTCAAAACCTTCCCAATAAGGAATGCTAGCTGGCGCACCCAGAACACGAATAAAACCAGATTTTGTTTCGGCGTCGCTGTTGGTTCCATCAGTTGCGGTCAGTTGGACATCGTACATGCCAGGTGTATCAAAAGTAATAGCCGGATTTGCAGAGCTTGCCGATGTGCCATTGGCAAAAGACCAACCGGTTGAAGGCGTAATTACCCAACTCCAGCTTGAAACTGCGTTGTAAGATTCATCTTGGAACTGAACGGTATTGCCCAGGCAAATTGTAGATTTATCGGCGGTGAAGTCCGTTTTACATAAATAAGGAGTCCCAGATGCACCCACAGCTGCTAAATTGGCAGCAGAAATTACATTTGCACGACCAGTGCTGGTCACCTGAAGTGCGTTGCGCATGCGCGTGCGCTGACCTTCTGTGTACATTTTTGAGCAGTAAGAGTAATCCATGTAATTTTCTACATTGTCGCGGATGTCGAAGCCCCAGTAGTTGTTGTCTGAATTACAAGTATTGGAATTGAGCAAGCAAGCCGTTACACCGATGCAGTTAGGGGTGTCTTGAACGTTGTCGTCGGTGCTGCAGCTTGTGGTGTTGCCGGGGTTGTTATTGCCGCCCCATGTGTGGTCGAGGTTGAGCCAATGCCCAACTTCATGCGTAAGCGCGCGGCTTGTGCCTACTGAACCAGTACCGATTGCACCTACGTAATCGTGAAGGATCCAGATGCCGTTTTGCATGCTCGTGGCCGCCCAGTTACTCGGTTTGAAGGTATAGCCCGCAGCGCCGCCAATTTCGGCACAAATAAAGATGTTGAGGTATTTATTACCTGGCCATTGGCCGTTGTAGACGTTATTGCCTGCAACAATGGCATCTACTTGATTTCCTCCGTCGGCACCTTGTAAACTGAGTGGTGAAAAAGTACGGGTAATGCCACTGAAGCATTGTCCGTTGGGTGCAATGGTAGCAAGTTTGAACTCAATTTCTGCATCGGCAGGCATCCCTTGAAAATCGGGATGAACGTTGGCCGTATCTGCATTTTGCTTGCGATAATCTCTGTTCAAAATCGCAAGCGCATTGAGAATTTGCTCGTCGGAAATATTCTCGATGCCACCAAAGTGCAACACGTGAAATACAACCGGAATGGTGTAAATAGTTGCTTTCTGACCTTCTCCTTTTTTTGAAACAGATTCGTATTCTGTTTCGGCAATGGCTAAGCCTTTGACGTAGTCAGGATTTTGAAGAAGTGCTGCGTGTTTTTTGTGCGTAATGCAATATTCTACATTTTCGCCTTCGCGCATGTTTTGGATATCTAAAACGCGATTGGGGGCTTGGGCTTGGGCAGCGGAAAAAATGGCGAGTGCACCAAAAAAGAGCACTGATAGAGAGTAACGATTCATAGTTGATCCAGATAGGGCATTATAGTTCGTGGTAAAAATACAATAAGTCTGTTGAAGTATTATATTCTCGTCATAAATATAATCGATAACATTGATTCATTAACTTTGTTCAATGAAAACTAATAAAGCCATTGACACACTTGCAATTACCACCAAAATTGTATTGCCCAACGACACCAACACCCTCGGAAATCTCTTCGGAGGCCAACTACTTGCTTGGATGGACGTCATTGCGAGCGTCTCTGCTCACCGCCACTCCAAACGCGTGGTGGTCACGGCTTCGGTCAATAATGTCTCTTTCCAAAAACCCATCAATCACGCCTCAATTGTGACGCTAGAAGCCAAAGTTTCTAGAGCTTTTAATTCCTCTATGGAGGTCTTTTTAGATGTATTCGTCGAGGACGCCGTCACCGGACAACGCGAAAAATGCAACGAGGCCATTTACACGTTTGTGGCTGTAGATCAGAATGGAAATCCGATTCAAGTGCCCGAACTTATCCCGGAAACTGAAGAAGAAAAAACACGCTTCGAAGGTGCGCTCAGGCGAAAACAATTGGCGCTCATCTTGGCCGGAAAAATGAAGCCTTCTGAGGCCACTGAACTCAAAAAATTATTCTTAGACCAGGAATAAATTTTGCTGATAACCCTCTAGAACCTACTGATTGAGGGCCGCAGCAATTTGCTGTAAATCTTGCTTGCGCATGCAGTCAAAATGCCCTTTCGGACATTGCTGATGACCAATTTTAGAACAGGGCCTGCAGGCTAAATCTGCTACTTCATAATGGAAAACATCTTCTTGTTCTAAGCGATAAGGATACATCCCGAAATCACGAGTGGTATTGCCCCAAATGACATGAATTGGCAAATCAAAACTTGCGCCAATGTGCATCAGGCCGGTGTCGTGGGTAAGCAAGGCTTTTGCATTTTGAACCAACCACGCCGACTCATGAATATTCGTCTGGCCCACTGCGGAAAACACCCTATTTTGGTCGCTATTTTTCAGGATCAGCTGAGCAGTTTCTACATCCTCCTTTCCTCCTAATAACAAGACGGGGCTGTTGAGTTGATTGATCAGTTTGCTCAGTAAATCAGCAGGCATTCGCTTGGTGGCAAACTGTGCCCCAATGGCAATGGCAATATAGGTTTTTGGCTTAACGCTAAATCTTTTTTCGATGTCGAATTGCGCCATATCAGGAATCTTGAATTGGAAAGCGGCATTAAGTGGCTTCCAATCATGTACGAATTCTTGCAGCGGTGCTAAATAGCGCTCGACCACATGCGTGCGTTTCTTTGGGCGCACTTTAAACTTGGTCAATAACCATTTTTGGATGTTGTTTTTAGGGAAGCGATAAACGGGTGTTGCACAAGCTAAAAGCAACAAGCGTGTGCGGAGGTTGTGGTGGAGGTCAAAAACGGCATCGTATTGCTTGAAATCTAGTTGTTGACGCAATTGCGCCAAGGAGTTATCAAAGAAAAAAGCCTGATTGATCCCGGGGCAAGCTTCGAGTAAAGTTGCAAACTGCTTTTTGGTGACGTAATCTATTTGACAGCTAGGAAAGTAAGATTTGATGACCGCTACAACGGGAAAAGTCAGAACGATATCGCCAATAGAACTCAGGCGAACTATGAGAATTTTCTGGGGAGCTGCACCTCGCATGATACGAAAGTACGAAATCTATTTTGTGTGCTGAAATAGCACGCGATCGCGATCTATTTGACCTTCTAAGGCCGCAAAGAAGTTGGCTTTTTGCGGTTCTTCGATGCAATCAAGTGGAAAAGAAAGTTGGAGGTTTTCGCTATAGTCAAAGTAAACTGTTTGCTGGCTAACGGATACCTTTCTGAGGCCATTTAGATAAATGAGCAAGACTTCTCTGTCTGCAACAAGAATGGCTTTTGAGCTCAGGCCCACCCTAAAATTTGCTTGATTGATCAGGACAAAAAGAAAGGAGTCGAGCGCTAAAATGAGGTAAACCAGCAGTACAAAAATAGCGGATGGCGTCAAAAACCAATGGGCAAATGCAAGGCTCAAAAAGACCACACCTTCTATGGAATTGTAGACAAACACCCGCATGCGACGCTCTTTGCTGATGGGTGCGTTCCAAACAAATTTGCCGACTTGCTTGACCATTGATGTGCCCATCCAGCGGCGGATCGTGCGTCTGAGGCCGATGATCAAGAGGATCAAACCCAAAACAAGGTAAACTTCATTGCTGTAGGGCAGGCGCTTACCGGTGGTGTTCAAAAAGTCTATAGGGAGGTCAAAGCCCACAAAAACAGAAAACAAGAGCGTTGGAAAGCTCAAGACCAGCAAGAGTAAATTGATGAAGCTATTCATTCGGAATGAGTTTGAGCTTGGCTTTTAGGCCTTGGATTTTTTCTTGCGCGGCTTCAACTTTTTTCTGGACATCGAGGCGGAGTTGGTCTGCACCTTTGGAGCGCGCAAAGAAACCGAGGTTATTTTCTAAAGTGAAAATGTCTTTTTGGAGGAAGTCGATTTGCTTGCGGATCTCTTGGCGTTCTGACTGCAAAAGACGCTGTTTGTCTGGCGAAGCCAATAAGCCTTCGAGTTTAGCTTGAAAGAAAATGCGTTCTTTTTCTTGCCCTTCGAGTTTGAGGTCTTTGTAAAGCTCATCCATGCGTGTTTTGAACGCTGTGTAGACGTTTTGTCTTTCCTTGAGCCCTACCTGACCAATTGCGTTGAATTGTTGCTGAAAATCGCGCAATTGAGCCAATGCAGCTTGTTTGTCTGTCGGTAAAGTAAACTGATTGAGCGTTTCGATTAAAGCGAGCTTGGCTGTGAGGTTTTCGGTATTCTCTGCATCTTGCCCTTCAAAATGTGCTTGGCGCGCATCAAAAAAGCCGTTACAAGCCGCTCTGAAATCTTTCCAGAGTTTGTTTTCGTAGCGCTGACCAGCCGAGCCGAAATCTTGCCACTGTTTTTGGAGTTTCTTGAGTTGGTCGGCGGTGTTTTTCCAGTCTGTAGAGCTACTCAAGGCTTGTGCTTTTTCGATCAGGCCTTTTTTCTTTGTGACAATCTCTTGACTTGCGGCATCTATCTCTTTAGAAAAATTCTTTTTAGCAGCAAAGAATTCGTCGCACTGCGCTCTGAAAGCTTGGTAAATGGCTTCGTTTTCTTTGCGGCTACCGGAGCCGATTGTTTTCCATTGGGCTTGTAAGTCGAGTACAAAAGCCGTTTGGGTTTCCCAGTGCTTGAAGTTGTTCCATTGGTCGGCTTCTTTCAAGCGCTCAGCTAAATCGGCAACCAGTTTTTTCTTGGCATCGATGTTGGCTTTCAGGACTTGTCTTTGGGCTTCGTAGTGTTCGTTGATTTTGTCGTAGATGCTGCGAACGGCTTCCCAATAAGCAGTTTTCATGAGCTCCCAATCTTCGTTTTGAACAGGGCCGATTTCTTCCCATTCGTCTTGAAGCACATGAAGCTGCGCTTCGAGGGCGCGCTGTTCGAGTGAGGCCACGCGCAACTGCTTGAGCTTGAAAATCAAGTCCTCTTTGAGTTGTTTGTTGCGGCGGTAATCGTGGTCTTTGAGTTCTTTGTAAATCTTGATGTTATAAAAGAAGATCTCGAGCAAACGCGAGTATTCCTTTTGAATCGTTTCGCGCTGCTCGCGGGGAATGGCGCCGATTTTTTTCCAGGTCTCGTGGATTTCTTTGTAGGCCTGAAAAGCAGTGCCGATTTTCTCTTCGTTGTCTATGACTTCTTTGAGGCGTGTAATGAGGTCTCTTTTGAGCTTGAGATTTTGGGTCTCGAGGGTCTGCTGAAGCTGTTGTTGTGCTTTGCGCTTGGTTACAAATGCATTGAAGGCTTCAAAAAACGCTTCTTTTTGCGGCTTGTAGTCGATTTCTTCATACACCTGGCCTTGGTCGGCAGCCTCCAGGCGTTTGACTTGCTCTTGGCGTTCGAGTTCAATTAAGAGATCTTCAAATTGCTGCTTATGCTCACTGGCTGTGCGGCCTAATTGCAGAAGGTCTTCTTGCTGGCTCAAAGCCACAATTTGTTCGGTGTAGTGCTGTAATTCCATTAGGCTTCCAGTTGAAAGGTAGATAAAGCGACAAATTCTTGCATGCGCTCGTGTAAGTCTGCTTGGTTGATTTCTAATAAACGTTCGGTTCCGAACTTCTCCACGCAAAAGGATGCCAATGCGGATCCAGCGATAATAGCGCGTTTCATGGTTTCGAAGTCGAGCGTTGGTGCGGCGGCGAGGTAGCCCATAAAGCCTCCGGCAAAGGTGTCTCCGGCTCCGGTTGGATCAAAAACCTCTTCTAAAGGAAGTGCAGGAGCGTAGAATACGTTTGCTTCGTGGAACAACAAAGCGCCGTGTTCACCTTTTTTAATGATGAGAATAGATGGGCCCATGGCTCGGATGATACCCGCTGCTTTGCGCAGTGAGTACACACCTGATAATTGGCGCGCTTCTTCGTCGTTGATGATCAGAACGTCGATGTGTTTGATTGTTTCTTTGAGGTCGTCTAGGGCGATGTCCATCCAGAAATTCATGGTATCCATAGCGATGAGCTTTGGACGAGTGGTCATTTGCTTGATTACGGACAACTGAACAGCTGGGCTCAAGTTACCGAGCATCAAGAACGCAGCATTTTGCGCTTGCGCTGGTACTACTGGCGCAAAATCGGCAAGCACATTGAGTTCGGTAACGAGGGTATCGCGCGAATTCAGATCGGTGTGGTAACGACCCGACCAGAAAAAAGTTTTTTCGTCTTGTTTGACTTCAATTCCAGTGATATCGACCCCTTTTGCTTCTAATAAAGAAAGGAACTCTTTGGGGAAATCTCCGCCGACAACAGAAATGAGGCTCTGTTCTTTCACAAAGAAAGCGGATGCCAAGGCGATATAAGAGCCCGCGCCACCAACGATTTTGTCTGTTTTCCCGAAGGGTGTTTCGATGGCGTCGAATGCGACACTACCAACTGCTGCTAAATTCATAGTTCTAAATTGTGCCGCAAAGATAGGCAATTTCAGCGCTTTGCCTATTAAATTACTATGATTTCAATGCTCTTGGATGTGCGCTTCCATAAGCCTTGCGCAATTGGGCAAATGAATTGTGCGTGTAGACTTGTGTGGCCGATAAATTCGCATGGCCGAGCAGGTCTTTGAGGGTCTCGAGCCCGGCGCCATTATTGAGCATGTGTGTGGCAAAAGTATGACGCAAAACATGCGGGCTGCGCTTCTCTACACCGCTCAAGGTCCCGAGCACTTCTCTGACGAGGCGATAAACGAGTTGCGGATACAACGCTGCTCCGTTTCGGCGCACCAACAAATTGGGGTGATCGAGGTTCAGGGCATGTTTTGCAGCGCGATATTGATTGATTTTTAGAGCGAGTTCAGGGGCAATAGGAATGAGGCGTTCTTTGTTGCGCTTGCCCAACACTTTGAGGTGCTGCGCATTGACTGCAGCTTCCTTGAGGTCGATGAGCTCAGACAGACGCATGCCCGTTTGATAAAAGAGTTCCACGATGAGTTGGTTGCGCAGTCCTTCAAAATCTGTACTGAAAAGCGCATTTACTTTTTGGGTGTCTAATTCAGATTCTTTGACAAAAACGGGTAAACGTTTCTCGCCTTTTGGGCCTTGTATGCGTGTCATGGGGTTTTCGGCGAGCCTACCCTCTTTGCGCAACCACTTGAAAAAGGTGCGCAAGGCGGCAAGTTTGCGATTGACCGTACGCTTGCTCAGGCCTTGTTCGAGCAGCGATACCATCCAGCCTCTGATGATGGCGCTATTCTGCTCTTGCCAATCGGAAAGCTCCACACAGCCTGCAAATGTGCTGAACTGTTGGAGGTCCTGGATATAGGCTAAACAGGTGTGAGCTGAATAGCGTTTCTCTTGGCGTAAATAATTGTCGAATTCTTGGAGCATAAAAAAAGGAGCCGAAGCTCCTTTCCATACGTATTTTGTAGCAAATGGTTACAATTGCTGACTTTGCATTCTTTGTTTGTAAGCCGCGCGAATCACTTCCTGACGATTAGAAATAGATGGCTTCACGAACTCTCTACGGGCACGCAATTGTTTCATTACATTGGTTTTCTCGTACTTTTTCTTGTACTTCTTCAATGCGCGTTCGATGTTCTCGCCTTCTTTAATTGGAATGATCAACATATGCTTTAATTTCTTTGTTATAAACTTAGGGTCGCAAAGATACGAGAGAAATTCAATTCTACAAAAATTATTTCAATATTTCTCTAGAAATAACCAACTTTTGGATTTC
>JBEEKN010000050.1:0-19759 GCA_041168605.1 Bacteroidota bacterium
TTAAGCCTGCTTGCGCTGATGGTACTGCGGTTTTGATCGTGGGAGAGTAAGTCGATGCCGATTTTAAAAGCCTCACAGTAATGTGGGGCTTTTTTTTTGAGCTATTTTTGAGAGCTATAGTCAATCCACACTATTGTTAAATTGCAACTGGCAGTTTTATTGAACATGTAGTTGTAACATTTTGCGTCATCAGATTGTTATAGAGTTGATTCATGTATTAAGGTTTATATATACGTTATGGCGCAGCACCAATTATTTTTAAGTTTCCTCTTTCTCTTCCTTTTTACAGGAACTATTCAATTGAATGCCCAGGAAATTGATCCCGACGATTCCTTTACTTTTGATTTATGTTTACCGAACGCAATGGGTAATTTACCCTATCAAAAAATCATGCAAGGTTTGGTGCATGCAAGTACGCATTATCAATATGCCTTCAAATCAGGTTATTATGTTGGGGCAGGAGTGCATTATAGTTATTTTGCAATCAATGAATTTAGAGTAGAACCGAAAGTATATGGAGGTATTCATTCTGCTGCCGCATTTTTGAAAACAGGGCATGAAAAGTTTTGGTCAGAAAGGTTTGGTACTGATATTGGCCTGCGTGCAGGGTGGGTAAGGAGTTATGTTGTTTCAGATGCGCTCGCTTTACAAGAATTATCTCCTACTATTAAGGAAGGCGTTTATGTAGAACCAAATGTGAGCTTGATCCTCAGTTCAGATGTAAATCAAAGTTTTAGATTGACCATTGGTTTTCCGATTTATGGCCTTGCATTTTCGCCGCAATTAATTGGAATAGAAGGAGATATGGGATTTGATCCTGTGGAGTTTTCAAAGAATTCTAGTTACCTAAGCATAGGCTTTGGGTATACTTATTATCTCAATGGCAAAAAAAGTAGCGCTGTAGAAGATTAAGTTTGGATCACGCCAACTTTATAATCAGGGAGAGCTCCCTGGTGGGCGGCCATTTCTATACCCATCGAAATGACTTTTCTGGTTTCTTTTGGGTCAATAATAGCATCTATCCACAAACGGCTTGCCGCATAATAAGGAGAAATTTGCGCATCATAGCGCGCCTTGATTTCATCCAATAATGCTTTTTCACGTTCGGGGTCTATGGTTTCTCCCTTTGCCTTGAGTTTGGCTACTTCTATCTGTAGCAGTGTTTTAGCAGCAGCAGCGCCAGACATCACGGCAATTTCGGCAGTAGGCCAAGCAACAATCAGTTTAGGGTCATAGGCTTTTCCGCACATGGCGTAGTTTCCAGCGCCATAAGAGTTGCCTATGACAATTGAGAATTTAGGCACCACACTGTTTGCCATGGCATTCACCATTTTAGCGCCATCTTTGATGATGCCGCCGTGTTCACTTTTTGAACCAACCATAAAACCGGTAACGTCGTGCAAAAAGACCAAAGGAATGTGCTTTTGGTTGCAGAGCATGATGAAACGTGCCGCTTTATCTGCGCTATCAGAATAAATGACTCCTCCAAATTGCATCTCACCTTTTGCGTTTTTGACTACAGTTCGGTTGTTGGCCACAATTCCGACACTCCAGCCATCTATGCGGGCGTAAGTTGTGATGAGTGTTTTGCCAAAATCCGGCTTGTATTCACTCATAGAGCCTTCATCTACAATTGTTTGCAATAATGCTTTGGTTTCGTAGGGTTTAGAACGATCTGCAGGGATGATACCGTAGGCACTATTCGGTGTGCGTTCAGGATCAATAGCTGCGCAGCGGTCAAAGCCGACTTTATTTTGATGACCAATGCGAGACATCAGGTCTCTTATTTTGAGCAAGCATGCGCTGTCGTTAGCAACCTTGTAGTCGCAAACGCCCGAGATTTCAGTTTGGGTAGTGGCCCCTCCGAGGGTTTCGTTGTCGATGTCTTCTCCGATGGCTGCTTTCACTAAGTAAGAGCCCGCTAAGAAAATAGTACCTGTTTTGTCTACAATGAGCGATTCATCTGACATAATTGGTAAGTAGGCGCCGCCCGCAACACAACTGCCCATGACGGCTGCAATTTGCGTGATACCCATAGCCGACATTTTTGCATTGTTGCGAAAAATACGACCGAAATGTTCTTTGTCTGCGAAGATGTCTTCTTGCATGGGTAAATATACGCCTGCAGAATCGACGAGGTAAATGATGGGCAAGCGGTTTTCCATGGCAATTTCTTGCGCACGGAGGTTCTTTTTTCCTGTAATAGGAAACCAAGCGCCAGCTTTCACTGTGGCATCATTGGCAACAACAATACACTGACGTCCAGATACATATCCTATTACAACTGCCACGCCGCCACCAGGGCAACCTCCGTGCTCGGCATACATGTCGTGGCCGGCAAGTGCGCCAATTTCAATGCGTTGGGTATTTGGATCAAGCAGTTGATCGATGCGTTCACGGGCCGTCAGCTTTCCACTTTCGTGTTGCTTTTCGATGCGGGCTTTTCCGCCGCCAAGATAGATTTTTTCTAATGTTTGTTCGAGCGCTCTAATTTTGAGACGCATTTGATCTTCATTGAAATTGAAGTCGAGTTCTTTTTGTGTTGCCATGTGTTGATTGGGACTCAAATATACATAGAAACCTTGTTATGTTTCGGCTTTTTCCTACTTTCATGGATTCAAATTAAAATCGCTCCTCGACATGAACAACGGTCCACACGAAACCGCACCCAAAAAGACAAAGAAGAACCGTTTAACGCTCTATATTTTAGTGGCAATGGTGCTAGGTGGCATTTTAGGTGCCATCGTTCATTCCAATTTTGATGCAGCCACAGCGGCCGAATTCAGCACGCACATTAAGTTGTTGGCTACTATTTTTATCCGCTTGGTCCAGATGATCATTGCGCCATTGGTCTTGACCACACTTGTCGTCGGCATTGCCAAACTCGGAGACATCAAATCAGTGGGTAGAATTGGGGGTAGGGCTTTGGCTTGGTTTTTCTCAGCCTCTTTCATTTCCTTAATTATTGGACTGTTATGGGTGAATTTCTTACAGCCTGGAATCGGCGTCAATTTATCAGATGTAGATCAAACGGCAGTTTCGGAGCTTACGGATAAAACCCAAGATTTTTCCATTCAACATTTTATCGAACACATCATTCCCAAATCTGTATTTGAGGCCATGGCCACGAACGAGATTTTGCAGATTGTGATATTTTCGATCTTCTTTGGCTTGGCTGCGGCCTCCATTGGAGACAACGTCAAACCAGTGATCAATGCGCTGGATAAAACATCTCACATCATCTTGAAAATGGTCAATTTTGTCATGAAATTCGCACCAATTGGTGTTTTTGGAGCCATCGCAGGCGTTTTTGCCGTCAAAGATGTATCCGAACTCATGATCACGTATACCAAGTTTTTTAGCTCTTTCCTTGTCGGAATTGCATCATTATGGGTTGTGCTCTTGTTGGTGGGTTATATTTTCTTGCGCAAGCACCTCTTTACTTTATTGAAGCGCATTGTGAGCCCGCTAGTGATTGCTTTTGGCACCACGAGCAGCGAGGCGGTTTTTCCTAAATTGACCGAAGAGCTCGAGCGTTTTGGCATCAAAGACCGCATTGTTTCTTTTATGTTGCCATTGGGTTACTCGTTTAACCTAGATGGGAGCATGATGTAC
The DNA here is from genome assembly GCA_041168605.1 of Bacteroidota bacterium. Lineage (GTDB taxonomy): Bacteria > Bacteroidota > Bacteroidia > Flavobacteriales_D > Crocinitomicaceae > UBA952. Next base: position 3,616 of record JBEEKN010000050.1, read on the forward strand.
ATGACATTCGCCAGTATTTTTATCGCGCAAGTTTATGGCATTCCGCTAGATACCGGAACGCAACTCACTATGCTACTTGTCTTGATGCTCACGAGTAAAGGCATCGCCGGCGTGCCAAGAGCGAGTTTGGTAGTGGTTGCCGCTACCTGTGGCATGTTCAATATCCCGATTGAAGGTGTTGCGCTCATTTTGCCAATAGACCATTTTTGTGATATGTTCCGCAGTGCAACCAATGTGCTAGGCAACTCCATCGCAACAGCAGTAGTCGGTAAATGGGAAAGTAAAAATGGCTAATTAGTGTTGGTCAAAACAGCTAATAGCGTTTGCGGATGAATGTCGTGCGCACCCTCAAATGTATGGATCTCAAAACCAAGTTCTGTATATTCGTTCTGAATCCTTGCTGAACTTTCTGAATCAAAATAGGGGTCTTTCGACCCAATGACGAAGTCCATTTTTTTTCCCTTTGGGAATTGCTCCATGGCGATATCTGGTGGAAACACGCTCGCCCACAAAATCAGTTGTGAAAATAGGGAAGGGTCGGCTTGATACAACCTTGCTGCCGTAGCACCACCCTGCGAAAAGCCCAATAAATGAAGCGTGGCATCGGGGTTTTCTAGCCGAACTTTTTCAATTAATTGCAGCAGGTAACGGTTGTTGTCTTCTATGTCTTGTGCTCTCCATTCTTTGGTCATCCAAGAGGCACCCACCCGGCCACTGCTCCCCTCGAGATAAAAACGGTGCGGCCCTTCAGGAATTACTAAGCCAAAGTCATTTTCTAAAGCATGAAACTTGCGGTAAAAATATTGTGACAATTGGCCGTAGCCATGCAGCGCAAGGAGGATGTGTTTCTTGCCATCTATTTCATTCTGATAATAGCGTCTGGTTTGTGCAAACTCAATTTGACGTTCCTTCATTAATGTTGAACATGTAATTTCTTGGTGCGCTGCGTTGCGTTTGTCTTGACTTGAACCAAATAAGTGCCATTTGCCAAAGCCGTACAATCTATTTGTTCAGAGGCTTGATTTGAATTGAACTGGAGCAAGATTTTACCTTGTAAATCAGTGATGTAAATCAATTTACTTTGCGTAAAATTCGTTTCAATCGTGAATGAAGTTGCACTTGGGTTTGGATAAATATCAAAATCGATATGGTTTTCAAGTACACCCGTAATATCAATGCCAACACAGTTGCAATTGACGTCAAGTGAATCGTTAATGGTGAGCGCATTGCCGTCGTCGCAAGGGCTGCCCGGAAAGATGCAATTGTTGTCGTCGATATTGGCTAAAGGATTGTAATTACAAGCGTCCGGATCCATGCAGCCACTTACATACAAGGTGCCCACACAGTTACACAGCGAGTCAAGGACGTCATTGAAGGTATCTGGATTGTTGTCGTCGCAAGGCGCATCTGGGAAAATACAAGTGTTGTTGTCTACATTTGCCAAGGGGTTGTAGTTGCATGAATTCGGGTCAGTACAACCATAAACAATCTGAATACCTGCACACAAACAATCTGGGTTGATCGAGTCATTGATGGTATTTGGGTTGTTGTCGTCGCAAGGTAGACCCGGGAACAAACAGGTGTTGTTGTCGACGTTTGCCAGCGGATTGAAATTACACGCCGCCGGGTTCATGCAGCCCGGTACAATGAGTTCTCCCACACAGTTGCAATTCGGACCAATGCTGTCATTGATGGTATTCGGGTTGTTGTCGTTACAAGGGCTACCTGGTAAAATACAAGAACCGTCGTCTACCGTTGCTTGCGGATTGTAATTACAAGCGTTCGGGTTCATGCAGCCAGGAATGCTCGTCACCACTTGTCCAACGCAATTGCAATTGGCATCTGTGCTGTCATTGATCGTGAGTGGGTTGCCGTCATTACAGGCGGTATTTGGATACAAACAGCTGCCATTACTGACCGTTGCCAAGCAATTGTAATTACACGAAAGCGGATCCATGCAGCCCGCAACGGGTGTTGCCGCGCCATAAGCGTAGCGTGCCACCGCATGTTGGGTGTTGGTTTGCGCGCTGAAACCTGCAAGTACGATTTTATTGCCCGGATACAAGTCCATGCCGTAGGCGTCGTCCCAGGCGGTTGCAAAACTGGTGATGGTGTGTCCGTTGGTGCCAAAAGTGTTGTCGAGTATACCGTTTGCGTTGTATTTGGAAAGGATAAAATCGCGCGCTGCGCCAATGCCAGCGGTTCCGGTTGTACCACAAGCGAGCAAAGAACCGTCCGGATGGATCAATAATTCGTAATAAGTATCGGCCTGAACAACATCGACAATGGTGCTCCCTGCCGTACCAAAAGTTGTGACCAAACCTCCGTCGGTCGTGTTTCGAGCTTGTAGCAAGAAATCCCAAGGGCCCACGTTGTTTTGTCCGGCCATAATCAATTTAGTGCCATCGTATTCGATGTCAAAAAAGCGGGCGTTGAAGTTCATCGGAATCAGTACGCCGTTGCTTCCAAAAGTGGTGTAGGGAATCCCGGCTGCAGAAACTTTTGCCAAGAGCGGGTAGTAGTTGTTGCTGATATAAGCATCGCCACAAATAAAGATGTCCTGGTTGTTGCCAATTACGGCACTCTGACCAAAGCAAGAATTAGCCGCCGCATTCTGAAAAACGGTGGTGCCTGCTGTGCCAAATGTAGCGTCTATTTGCCCAGACATATCACACTGGGTGAGCGCCAAGCGATTGGTAGAAAAACCAGGTGTTTTGGAGACCCCAACTAAAATAATTTTATTGTTTTGGATCAGGATCTTGCGCGCGTAGTCTTCACTAGAGCCGATGTCGTTGTGGAAAAAGCCATTTACACCAAACGTTTGATCAAGTGTGCCGTCGCTATTGAGTCTGAACATTGAAAATCGAGGATTCGCTGCGGTAATAGAGGTTGCACCCGCTACCAAAAGTTGCCCGTTTGGCAAAAGCTCCGTGTCATAAGCAAAACTAGATCCACCAGTGGCATTGTATATATAATAGCCATTGGTACCGAATGTATTGTCAATGGTGCCGTTGCAATTGAGGCGAACTACCACCATACCCAAACTTGAGGTAAGGCCCGAGGTACCGCAATACACCATTTTTCCATTTGGAAGCGTCACAACATCTTGTGCGTTATCCATAAAGTTAGTAGCAACTGGGCCGTAGCTTGCAAAACCGGTTGTTGCAAAACTAGGGTCTAAGGAACCTGGCGCTTGTGAAAAAGAGAATGTAGTGAGTAAAAAAGCAAATGCGGTAAGGAAAATCTTCATGTTTATTCAATTTGACATCCTAAAATTAATACTATATTTGAAGGTGCGAAAATTTATTCTATTCAGTTTTATCGCCCTTTTGAGCTACCAATTCGTGGGTTTTTTCACGTTTGTGGAGTTAGAACATTATTTTATTCGCAAGCAAATCAAGAAAGCCATCAAGCTTTCAGTCCCTGAAAATCAGCTCATTCAATTTCATTTTACAACCAAAGAAAGTCAAAAACTCATTTGGGTGAAGCCACATGAATTCAGACTCAACGGCCGCTTTTATGATGTAGTTCACAAGCATAAATCCAATGGGGTTTGGTTTTTTCAATGCATAGATGACCGCCAAGAAACCGTCTTGTTCGAGAAGTTAGATTTTGCCACCGCCAACAACCTCGTCAATTCTTCTGAGCGGCACCCCGTACACGGCTGGCTCAAACTGATGAACGAGCCTATGGAACCACTGCCTTTTTTTGAACTTACTTTGATGCATTTTGAATTGAATAGTAAAGAGATCAATGGCTTTGCCGTCAATCATTATTGTTCAAAATACCTAGCGTTAGTTGCGCCTCCTCCAGAAGTTTGTGTTTAGCAATTATTGAAATAATTTATAAACGCAAATATTAAATTACAATGAGAACAACTTTAATGTTGCTGTTCTCTGTTTTTGTATGCGCCAATTACTACTATGCACAATTTAAATGTGGCGCTAATCAAAAACTGCAACAGCTTTATCAAAATGATCCTCAACTCATGCGGGATCAGGAACAATTATTAATGAGTAATTACCATATCCAAGAAAAGGACAACGATACGATGGTAATTTTTACGATTCCGATTGTTTTTCACGTCATTCATTATAATGGTGCTGAAAATATTTCCGATGAACAAATTTATGATCAAGTAGCGATTTTGAATCGCGACTATCGTTTATTAAATCAAGATACAGCGCTCGTGATCAATGAATTCAAATCCATCTATGCAGATGTCGGTATTGAGTTTAAACTTGCTAATATCGATCCATATGGGAACTGCACAAATGGGATAGAACATATCTACTCTCATGAGACATTTCAAGGAGACGATTACTCTAAGTTAAATCAATGGTATCGTTCAAATTATCTAAATGTTTGGGTAGTCGATCAAATGGAAAATGGTGTAGCAGGATATGCATACTATCCAACTGCCGTTGATGGGTCAGGATTCTGGCGCGATGGCATCATTATTCTACATAATTACATTGGCTCAATTGGGACATCAAACCTCAATAATTCAAGAGCATTGACACATGAAATTGGACATTATCTAGGTTTGTCACATCCATGGGGATCTACCAATGAACCAGGTATGGCATGTGGAGATGATGGAATTCCGGACACCCCAGTCACTAGGGGATCAAATTTAAACTGTAATTTGGGTCTTTCTCAATGTACTGTTGGTGTAATAGAAAACGTTCAGAATTACATGGATTATTCATATTGTTCCGTGATGTTTACGCAAAATCAAGCAACGGCAATGAGAAATATCCTTCAAGGAATCTCAGGTAATCGAAATCAATTGATCAATGATACAACAGCAATTTTAACAGGGATCAATTTAACTGTTCCAAATAGTTGCATTCCAGTTGCCTACGCTTATCCAAGTAGAAAAATTGTTTGTCCAGGAGAGGCAGTAAATTTCTTTGACCGATCATATAATGGTCAAGTAACTTATCGTGAATGGCAATTCTACGATGGGCAAGCATCAAGCTCAACTAGTTCTAATCCCGTAGTTAGTTACACAACCCCGGGCTATAAATCTGTTATTTTGAAAGTGGGAAATAGTCAAGGTGAAGATTCCATCATACTGTCTAATGTGGTCTATGTTTCACCAGAATGGCCAGATTTTGTAGGTCCCAATTCTATTGATTTTGAAACGAATCAATCAGGAATAATTGAAAACCCTGAAAATAATTGGGCAAAATTTGAGGTGACTTCCGAAGTAGGAATGAATCAATCAAAAGGATTAAAGTTGTCCAATTATTTCAACATTGCAGGAACAACTCCTTATTCGTCTAATTCGTTTTATAACAATCGTTTAGGTGGGTCACAAGATGCTTATATTACGCCATCTTTTGATTTAATCACTACAACAAATATCGAAGTTACATTTGATTATGCATATGCCACGAACGCTGAAAATGAAATAGATATTACAGAATCGCTCCAAGTCTTGAGTTCTAGAAATTGTGGATTGTCTTGGAATCCACGATTAACAATTACAGGAGCAGAATTATTGACTGCCGGGAATTACGGATACAATCCATTTTCCCCTACCACTCAAAATGTTTGGAAATCGGCAAGTTTCAACTATACTCCAAACTCTCAAGACACAGACACGCGGTTTAAGTTTTTATTTACAGCATCGGATTATTCTAACAATTTATTCATTGATAATATTAGAATAAATGGTGTCTTACAGCTTGATCCTACGAATTTTATTTCAACTCACGTATATCCAAATCCTTTAGTTTTAGAACAAGGACAGGTATTACACGTGCTTTCGAGCAGTGATCTAGATGAACTTGAAATATTCAATCAATTGGGTCAGCCGATACCTATTACCGCAATTTTAAAACAAGGAGAGGAGTATTTGATTTCACTACCAAATACCATTACAGCAGGTTTATACTTTCTAAAAGTACAGTCTATTTCAGGGACAACTACAACTTCTATTCATTTAAAAAATTAAACAATGAAAACAATATTTAACATACTGCTATTTTGCCTGGCTTTGCCTTCATTAGGTTTAGCCCAAATCACCGTAGAGGTCAGAGATGCCTATACCTTTGAGTCCGTTAGCGGACTTTCCTATAAAACACAAGCCAAGATCAGTCAACAAACAAGCTCTGTATACAAGATAGATGCAGCGCAATTTCCTGTAACGATTGAATTCTTGCATCCAGACTACGAACCGGGTGTTTTAGTGATTCCAAATGGAGGTGCGGCGCAGGCAATGACCCTTTACTTGTTGCCAAATACCCAAACGGAGAACGAAACGGTTGTTTCTGCCAATCGCACGGCTGAAAAGCGCAAAGATGTCGCTCAGAAGATTCAGGTTGTTCGTGCAGCCGAAATTCAGTTTCAACAACAAACGTCTATGGCCGATGTATTGGCCAACTCAGGCTCTATATTTGTCCAAAAAAGTCAGCTTGGTGGTGGCAGCCCGATCATCCGTGGTTTTGAGACTAATAAAGTGTTGCTCGTTGTAGATGGTATCCGCATGAATAACGCTATCTACCGCGGTGGCCATCTTCAGAACGTACTCACACTAGATCAAGCAAACATGGATAGAGTCGAGCTTGTATTCGGCCCAGGATCCGTGATGTACGGTTCAGATGCAATTGGTGGAGTGATGAGTTTTCAGACCAAAAAACCAGTCTTCAGTTCATCTGATCAATTATTGGTGCGCAGCAGTGCATACATGCGCGGTTTTTCCGCAGGTGCAGGTTACGCTGCGAATGCACAGGTGAATGTAGGAAGCAAGCGCTGGGCCTCATTAACTTCTATTTCTTATTCAAATTTTGGTGATTTACGTCAGGGTAAAAATAGATCAGCAGCAATGGGGAATTTAGGTTTTAGGCCTTGGTATGTAGCGCAAGTAAACGGACAAGATAGCATGGTGGTCAATGCCGATAGCTCCTTGCAAGTCGGTTCTGGCTATACGCAATACGATGTGCTTCAAAAATTAAGTTTTATCCAAAAACCAGGCGTTCAGCACCACTTGAATTTACAATTATCTAATTCGGGCAACATCGATCGTTATGACCGCTTAACGCTGCTGTCTGGCACGAAGCCGAAATTTGCTGAATGGTATTACGGGCCTCAGTATCGTCTGTTGGCCGCTTATACTTTAGAGCTCAGCAATGCGACCAAGTTTTATGACAACGCAAGAATCATCTTGGCTTATCAAGGTATTGAGGAAAGCCGCATCGACAGAAGATTTCAAAAAGCAAGTCGCAATCACCGCATAGAACAGCTCGATATCTATACACTCAACGCAGACTTCATGAAGAAATGGGGCGCTCACGAATTGCGCTATGGGGCAGAAGCCTATCTCAATAAGGTGAATTCAACTGCTTTTGCCGAAGATATCAATACGGGTGAGCAAACAACTATTGACACGCGTTACCCCGACGGAGGTTCATCGATGCAGGGCGCAGCGCTTTATGCTTCACATACTTTTGAGGTATCGGATAAATTGATCATTAACGATGGAATTCGTTTTTCTCAAGTAGGTTTGCAAGCGCAGTTTATCGATCAGACATTTTTTCCTTTTCCGTTCAGCCAAATTCAGCAAAATTATTTGGCTTTAAATGGGAATTTAGGTTTGATTTACATGCCTGTATCCAAATTGCGCCTCACACTAAATGGCTCAACAGCATTTAGAGCGCCAAACGTAGATGACCTTACCAAAGTATTTGAATCTGTACCAGGTTCAGTAATTGTACCCAATCCAAATTTAAAAGCGGAATATGCTTACAATGCAGAACTTGGTTTGCAATACCAATTCATGAAGAAAAGTACGTTTGGCGTGAATTTATACCAAACCTACTTGACAAACGCACTTACGGTTCAGAATGGCACCTTTAATGGTTCGGATAGCGTGCTTTACGACGGTCAGATGAGTCAGGTACTCACGACAACCAATGCAGGAAATGCATATGTGAGGGGTTTTGAAGTCTTCTTACAAGCGCAACTCACACCTAGTCTTCAACTTGCGGGAAGCTATAATTATACTTTGGGTCGTATCATTACAGATACCGTTCCTTATCCTTTAGATCACATCGCTCCGGCGTTTGGTAAAGTAAGTGTGCGCTACACTACCTTGCACAACAAACTCAAGCTTGAAGGTTTTGCGATGTATTCGGGTTGGAAATATTTGGAAGATTATAACCTAGTTGGCGAAGACAACTATTCTTACGCAACTCCTGATGGAATGCCAAGTTGGTATACTTTGAACTTGAGAGCAAATTACAACATCAACAACCAGTTGAGTGTACAGGTGGCTTGTGAAAACATCACCGATCAAAACTACCGTATGTTTGCATCCAACATCTCAGCACCAGGACGTAATTTCATCTTGACCCTTAGAGGTAATTTTTAGGGTTTTTTATTTTTGAATGAAAAGGCGGGGTTTACTCCGCCTTTTTTATTGGGAGTCTTTGGTGGCGTACTTGGCTTCGCTTTCCAAATAGAAGAACGTGTACTTGATCTTTTCAATGGGCTTGATTTTTGGCACAAAAGTATTCTTGTCTGCACCAGCAGGAAGCGCTTCGAGTTGGCCTTCCATCACAAAAATATTTTGCTGCGTGCCGTAAGACCCCGCACCGTATTCAAAATGATAAGCTTCTGTAATGGGCGTTCCGAGACCATCGAAATTTTTAAACTGGAACACGCGACGAGGTGTATGATTGCTTACGGTGTAGAAATCTTTGTAACTCGCATTGCGGATTCTGAAGTCTATTAAAATGTCTTTGTATGTTGTAGCGCTAATGTTTTCAAAAGAAACTTTGAGCGGCAAGAGCGGAGAAGAGGGGATGGCTATGGGGGGGGAGAGCATATCGAGTTTGCCATCAAAAAAGAAAAAGTAATTGAAGTTACCCATAAAGCCTAGTTCGGCACGTTTTGCAGGATTTGGTGAAGCCATCGCTTCTTTCATGGCAAAATCTAAACGATTGACGGTGATCACGGCGTCTTCAATGCCATCGGCGTCTAGCTGTGCGCGGTAAATTTGTAGCTCAAATTTTTCGTTAGCCTGTATGCCAAGTTTGGCTCTGACCATGCGGTCTGCATAACTCGCTAAGCTTTGCTTGCCTTTAGTTGGTAATTCTTGTGCGCTTGCTTCAGTTGTGGCAGCGTCGTTCGCTTGATCTTGACAAGACCAAAGGAGGAGGGGAAGAAGAAGGAATAAATATTTCACAATACAAATATAAGGATGTCCTTTGAGAACGTTTATAAACATTGTAAAGAGGGTCGAAAGAAAAAAATGTGGATAAATTCAAAAAACCTTTACTTAAGTTAACATGCTCATCATGTGAAGCTTAAATAGGATTACTTACTTTGATAAATGAAATTTATATGACTTTTTGAAACCTTGGCACAATTCTTAGCGTATCAAAGCCCAAACCAACAACAAACGACATGACCACAAGTATTCAATCTCTCCGCAGCAAATCAATTCGCCAAGCGAAATTGAAATTAGATCAGCACCGTGAAATGGGTTCACAAAGCCCTTTAAACATTTTTGAAGTCGCTGATTTATTAGACCGCATTCGTTTTACCGAAGAAAAATTAAGTGAAGAACCACAAGGTTTTGCACTGATCCTCAATTAATAGTTGATTTATAGTTAGACAAAAAAAGGGCTCGTTTCGGGTCCTTTTTTTTATACCATCAAATTTTAGGCTATTACGGCAGAACCGAGCAGTTCTTCTTGTGCATACCAAGCGGCAAATTGACCAGGTGCAATTCCTTTTTGTTTGTGTTCAAATAGGATAAAATAACCCGAAGCCGTTCTGAGTAACTTGGCTTTTTGCAAAGGCTGGCGGTAACGGATTCTTACCAGACAGTCGAGTTCGTTTTTTTGCTCAAAATCAGGATGTACATTGATCCATGAAATACTGCTTTCGTCTAGTTTTAGTGCCCAGCGGTTTAGCCCAGGATGCTGCTCATTTTGACCACTATACACAATGTTATTTAGCGTATCTATACCGATCACAAAGCTAGGCTCCGGACGGCCGCCAATATGTAAACCTTTTCTTTGGCCAATTGTGTAATAGTGCGCTCCTTGTTGGGTAGTTACTTGTTGTCCGTCGGAAGGTTGAAAACGAAATGGCTGAGCCAATTGCTCGATGTTTGCTATAGTTGGCGCAAGTCCTTCGTGATTTTTGAAGACAGGTAAGTTGGCAGGAAGTTCAATAACCGGCCCTTCTTTTGGCGCTAATTGTTGTTGTAGAAAAGTGGGTAGCGCAATTTTACCTACAAAGCAGAGCCCTTGCGAATCTTTTTTAGCAGCGGTAATGAGGCCGTTATCTAGTGCAATTTGGCGCACCTCAGCTTTTTGAAGATGCCCAATCGGGAACAGCGCTTTGGCGAGTTGTGCTTGGCTCAACTGACACAAAAAATAGGATTGGTCTTTACCCGGGTCGGCACCTGCAAGTAAGCTCAAACTGCCATCTTGGTTTTCGCGTCTTTGGCAATAGTGGCCTGTGGCAACGTAGTCGGCACCTAAATCGAGGGCCGCTTTCAAAAAGACATCAAATTTGATTTCTCGGTTGCAAAGTACATCGGGGTTGGGCGTGCGGCCGGCTTGGTATTCGGCAAACATATAATTGACAATCCGGTCTTTGTACTGCTCAGATAAATCGATGACCTGAAATGGAATGCCGAGCTGTTGGGCAATCAGTAGGGCATCGTTGGAGTCGTCTATCCAGGGGCATTCGTCGGAAAGGGTCACGCTTTGATCGTGCCAATTGCGCATGAACATTCCGATCACTTCATATCCTTGTTGTTGGAGTAAAAGTGCCGCAACACTGGAGTCTACTCCGCCCGAAAGACCAACTACAACGCGTTTCATGCTTCAAATTTACGCGTTCTTAGTGGATCATTGACTATCTTTTCAATGCAATTTAATCCGTCGATAGCCGCAGAGACAATACCGCCTGCGTAGCCAGCGCCTTCTGCAATCGGGTAAAGATTGGCAATTTGGGTGTGTTGAAAACTGAGCGGGTCGCGGGGGATCAGGACCGGTGAGGAGGTACGCGATTCAGGTGCGTGAACAACTGCGTCGTTGGTGATGAATCCGGGCATTTTTTTGTCGAAATCTAAGAAGGCTTGACGCAAACGGTCATAGACAAAAGCGGGGAAGACCTCTTTGAGGTTGACACTCACAATACCTGGTTGGTAAGAAGATCTAGGGAAAGTTTCACTTTTGATCCCGTTTACAAAATCTGCGAGGCCCTGTGCAGGCACTTTTTGGGTTTGGCCCGCTGCCATCCAACACTTGTGTTCAATGTCTTTTTGGAAATCTAAACAAACGAAGGGGTCACTCGCATTCGGAAAATCTGAGGGTTCGATACCGACAACAATGCCAGAATTGGCGTAAATATTATTGCGCTTAGAAGGAGACCAACCATTCGTAACGACTTCTCCGTCTGCGGTGGCACAAGGCGCAATGATTCCGCCGGGGCACATACAAAACGAATAAACGCCACGGTTGTCTACTTGAGTAACCAAACTGTAAGAAGCAGGTGGGAGGTAGTTGTCGTTGAGGCGGCCGTGGTATTGAAGGCCATCTATATATGCTTGTGTGTGCTCCACGCGAACGCCTAACGCAAAAGGCTTGGCTTTGATTGCGATGTTTTTGTCTTTGAGCAGTTCAAAAATATCGCGTGCGGAGTGTCCTGTCGCCAAAATAACGCATTGAACAGGTATTTCAGTTGTTCCGTTGATTTGGATATTTGTGATCCGGTTAGTTGAAACGCGGAGATCGGTGAGTTTGTGTTCAAAATGGATTTCGCCACCGGAGGCGATGATTTGCTGTCGGATGGCTTCTATGAGTTGCGGTAGTTTGTTGGTGCCAATATGCGGATGCGCATCGATGAGGATGTCTTCTTTGGCGCCAAATTGCACGAGCCATTCGAGTACTTTTTGGAGATCACCGCGTTTCTTTGAGCGCGTGTATAGTTTGCCATCGGAGTAAGTGCCGGCCCCGCCCTCGCCAAAACAATAATTGGATTCGGGGTTGAGCTCATGAGATTTGGTGAGTTTGGCGAGGTCGCGCCTGCGCGCGCGGACCTCTTTGCCGCGTTCAAAAACAATTGGTTTAAGGCCTTGGGTCAGCGCTTGCAACGCGGCAAACAGCCCCGCGGGGCCGGCACCGATAATGTGCACAACTGGGGCATCTGGGCCAAGCGCTGCAAAATTTTGGAGTGTAAAACGAGGCGCAAGCACAGCGTTTACGGCAACCTCAAAGCTCGCATTGACTTTAATTTGTCTTTGGCGCGCATCTATGCTGCGCTTGCGCCAACGAAAGTCGAGTTCATCTTGGGGTTGGAGTTGGAGCGCTTCTCGGATGCGTTGCTCCAAAAACAAATGGTCTTGAGCCTCTTCAGGGCTGCACACCAAATTAACCACTTCGCTCATCCTTCAAAAATCAAGGAAAAATACCAAGCGCGGTTGTAGAGCTGGTCAATCGGGTTAGACACCGGAGTGAAGTCTTGGATAAAGCTACTCTTGAAGCCGTGGCTATATTTGAGTTCTAGGCCAAATTTGAAATAGGGCGCAAAAAATTCAATGCCAGCACCAATCTGACCCTGCCAATCGTTCTTTTTGATTTTAACGAAGGGGTCATAAAAATTTTGGGAGGCGTCTTGCTGTGATTGGAGGTCGATGGCGTATTGCATGCCAAAAAGCGAGTAGGCGGTGAAATTGTTGTAGCGCTTGGTGCGAAACTGCAGCATCATGGGGAATTCAAGGTTGGTTGAATTGATGCGCTGTTGGCCGCTGCCATTCATAAACCATATGGTATCGAGGCTTTTGTAGTTGAGCACGCGCTCTTGAAATGAGAGTGTCGGGATAAAGCGAAAACGAATGGTGGGCGTGCCAAGTTTAATGGTGGTCAGGATACCGATTTGCCCGCCGGGTTGGGCGTCGTTGGTGAGCGACAGCAATTGGTATTGGTTATAGGCATTTGGTTTGGGCATGACCGTGAAGTCTGAGCTATTGACGCCAAGCATAAAGCCAAAATGAATGAAGCGCTTGTCAAAGTTTTTATAACGCTGCTGCTTTTGGGTTTGAGCCATGGTGCTCAAGCTGCACAAAAAACAAAAATAGAGGAGCAAACGCATGTCTGACTAACGATTCTTAAGGTGGTTTATTGTTGTGTGGGTTTCTGACCGATATAAATACTGGCAATGCCGCCACTCAAACGAATTTGTTTGTGAGCGTGGTAACCCACTTTTTGGAGTACGTTCATAAAGTCAGCGCCTTCTGGAAAAGCGGCCACACTCTCGGGTAAATAGGTGTAAGCCCGCTCATCTTTGGAAATGTATTTGCCAAAAAGTGGAATGAGGACCTTCGAATAAAAACCAAAAAGTTGCTTAATAGGGAAGGCCTTAGGTTTGGAGAACTCGAGCACAATTGCTTGCCCGCCTGGTTTGAGTACGCGCAGCATTTCGCCGAGTCCTTTTTCTAGGTTTTCGTAGTTGCGCACGCCAAAACCAACGGTAATCGCATCGAAAGTAGCGTCTTCAAAAGGCATGTTTTCGGAGTCGCCGAGTTGCATATCGATGACGTGGTCAAAAGCGCGTTTTTTCATTTTCTTTTTACCGACTTCTAGCATGCCAGCAGAGATGTCCATCCCGATGATTTTGTCAGGTTGGAGGCGCAAGCAGGCAATGGCGAAATCGCCGGTACCCGTAGCTAAGTCTAAAATGACTTTTGGTTGCTGTGCTTGAAGTTGCTTGACGGCTTTTCTGCGCCAGAGGTGATCTATGCCCAAAGATAAAAAGTGGTTGAGAAAATCGTAGTTGGCAGAAATGTTATTGAACATTTGTGCTACTTCTTCTTTTTTAGATTTACCGGAGTCGTAAGGCTTGACAACTTTTTGAGACATAGCTTAAGAGTTAAGTTGGAGTGCTTCTTCAAGCAACTTTTGTTTGTTGATACTGACAACACCTGATTGTTCGCAAACCAAGCCTCCCGCCAAATTCGCAATAGCGGCAATGGTAGTAGGTGAGGCGCCACAGATCAGGCAGAGGCATGTGGTGGCAATGACGGTGTCTCCGGCGCCAGATACATCTGATATGTTGCGCAAATGTGCGGGGTGGTAATGGTGCTGCTGGCCATCGTAAAGTTGAACGCCGTGTTCTGAAAGCGTCACAAACGTCAAGCTACTTTCTAAGTGCTGTTGCAATTTTTCAATTGCTACGTTTAAAGCATTTGGATCTTTTTGGTAATCGAAATCTATTTGCAGCCCTTCTTTGAGTTCTTTTAAATTCGGCTTGAAAAGTGTGCAGCCTTTAAAAGCTAAGAAGTTTTTCTTTTTGGGGTCGACGACTACCGGAATGTCAAGGGCCTTGGCCTCGGCAATGATCCATTCGATGAGCTCGGTTGTGAGCACACCTTTGTTGTAGTCTTCGAGTAAAATGCCGTCGATACCTTGCTTGAGTAAGGTACTGATGCCGTTTTGTAGAGCACTTGTTTCAGCCACGCTGAGGTCGTGTTGGTCTTCGCTGTCGATGCGCAGCATTTGCTTGCCTGAAGAAAGTACCCGTGTTTTGATGGTTGTTTTTCTTTCGGCAGATTGGACGAGCGCCGCTGTATTGATGCCGGCCGCAAGGAACATTTTTTGGAGTTCTTGGCCTGCGCTGTCTTGACCAATGACGCTGGCGAGTAGGGTCTCTGCACCTAAGGCGATGAGGTTGAGTGCTACATTTCCTGCGCCGCCAATGCGCTGCTCTTGCGTCTGGAGGTCTACAACCGGAACAGGAGCTTCGGGGCTCATGCGCTGCACGTGGCCATGAAAGTAGGCATCGGTCATGACGTCGCCAATGACCAACACACGCTTACCGTTAAAAGCTTCGAAGAGCGCCTGAGTTTGCATGTATTATTGAAGTTGCGCGAGTGCGTTTGAGATGCGGTCTACTGCTTTTTGCAGGGTTTCTTCTGAAGCAGCATAACTGATGCGAAAGCAGTTGGGGTCGCCAAAGGCAGCGCCGCCAACGCAAGCCACCAATGCGACTTCTAATAAATACATGCAGAGGTCGTCTGAGGTATGGATGGTTTGGCCGTTGTAGCTTTTGCCAAAATAAGAGGAGCAGTCTGGGAACACATAAAATGCACCACCGGGATTGTTCACCTTTAGGCCGGGAATATTGCGCAGGCCGCTCAAAACGAGGTTGCGACGGCTTTCAAATGCAGCAATCATGTCTTTGAGTACAATGGGGTCTGCATTCATGGCGGCAATGGTCGCACGCTGTGTTATCGAACATGTGGCCGAAGTAAACTGACCTTGTACTTTATCGCAGGCAGCTGCAATTTCTTTGGGTGCGCCAATATAGCCCAAGCGCCAGCCGGTCATGGCCCAGGCTTTGGAAACGCCATTGACGGTCACCACTTGGTTGTAAATTTCTGGGAACTGCGCAAGGCTTTCGTGTTTGCCTATAAAATTAATGTGCTCGTAGATTTCATCGGACATCGCTACAACTTGTGGGTATTTAGCCAGTACGCGAGCAAGGTCTTGGAGTTCTGCTTTGCTGTACACCGAACCTGTTGGGTTACAAGGTGTAGAAAACATGAGTAGTTTGGTTTTTGGGGTAATGGCCGCTTCGAGGTCGGCGCCAGTGATTTTGAAGTCTTTGTCTATGCCTGCGGCAATCACAACCGGAACACCTTCAGCGACCTTGACAATCTCTAAATATGAAACCCAGTAAGGTGCTGGAATGATGACTTCGTCTCCGGGGTTGATGAGGCTCAATACCAAGTTGGCAATGCTTTGCTTGGCGCCTGTAGAGACCACGATTTGGTCTTTGGTGTAAGTGAGGTTGTTGTCGCGTTTGAATTTGTGCGCTATGCTTTCGCGGAGGTCGTCGTAGCCAGGTACGGGTGTATAGGTGGTGTAGTTTTGTTCCAATGCCTCAACAGCTGCTGCTTTAATGAAGTCCGGGGTGTGAAAATCGGGCTCTCCTAATGAAAGCGAAATGATGTCCTTTCCTTGGGATTTGAGCTCGCGACTTTTTTTAGCCATTGCAATGGTTGCAGACTCTTCCATTGCCAGTAAACGTTCAGATAATTGGATCATGAAATAGGGTTTGTGCAAAGGTAGTAATTTGTGCCGAATTGACTTACCTTTGCAGCATGCGTATTGAT
>JBEEKN010000051.1:0-19553 GCA_041168605.1 Bacteroidota bacterium
CTTGTGTCCAAGGATAAATTAATAGTTGCCATGCTGTTGGTTTTTTGGCATCTATCAGCAAAAATTTGCATGCAAATTTGCAAGCAACACTCTTTTTTGGGCTGTTTTAGGGGTGGAAATCCACAATTCTGCAATTTCCCCCAAAACTTCAATCCAACAAAAAACCCAGTAACGCTAATGAATTACTGGGTTTCTGTAGTGGGGGTTGACGGGTTCGAACCGCCGACCCTCTGCTTGTAAGGCAGATGCTCTGAACCAGCTGAGCTAAACCCCCTTGTGATTACGAGTGCAAAGATATGAAATAATTCAATAATCAAAAGAAAAAATGAAGTTTTTTGTGTCCAGATTTAAAAAATGGCTTTAAAAATAGGGGAGGTAGGGGTTGTTTGTATGTGATTTATTGGCGGCGCATTTGTAGGAATTTCTTGTAGTGAGTTCAATTTCAAATCGTTGCAAGTTGCAACTATTCCGAAATCTTTTCGTATACTTGGCCTTATGCGCAAAAGCACAATTGTATACATGTTGTACTTCTTCGGCCTCGGCACGTTGTTGCTGGGTTGTAATTTTCGTTCACAACAAGACGAAATGCGCAAAGACTGGGCGCAAATTGAGCGCTCCGGCAAACTCACCTTACTTACTGAAAACTCTACGCTATCCTTTTTTGAATTCAAGGGCAAGCGCATGGGTTTTGAATACGAAATCCTCGATACCTTTTGCAAGGCGAATCACATCAAGTTAGAGGTAAAAGTCGTCAATCAGCTGGGCGATTTCGTGCGCATGCTCCGCAAAGGCGAGGGAGATGTAGTGGCGGCCAACTTGCCGATTGCGCTGCGCCAGCAAAAATACTTCAACTATTCCCTGCCTTATTACCAGACCTATCAAGTGCTCGTGCAGCGCAAATCAGATTCGATTATTTCAGAACCAGCGTATCTTGCCGGCAAAACCATCTACATCCGTAAAAATTCGGCCTACGAAAAACGCCTTTTTGCCTTGCAAGAAGAAATCGGCTCCACCATTGACATCCGTTACCAAAAAAGCGCTCCGCTTGCCGAAGATTTGATTGAGGAAGTAGCCAACGGACGCATTCACTATACCTTGGCCCATGAAAACCAAGCGCGCATCGTCAAAGACATGCATCCCAATCTAGATATCGCCACCCGTATGTCCTTTGAGCAGCGCATTGCCTTTGGCCTCAGGCCTAAGAGTAAAATCCTCAAGGAGAAACTCGATGCGTTTTTACAAACTTATATTGCCTCAGAAGCCTACACCCAACTCAAAAAGCGTTATTTCGATTACATTGCTTCTACGCCAACCGAATTTTACCTGACACCTAAAGGAGCGCTTTCTCCTTTTGATGCGCTGTTCAAAAAAGCAGCTCAGGCCTACAATTGGGACTGGAAAGTACTTGCGGCTGTTTCTTTTAAGGAATCGCGCTTCAATCCGAATGCCCGCGGTTTTGGTGGCGCTTACGGCCTCATGCAATTTATGCCGAATACTGGACCGCATTTTGGCGTCTTTCCCGAATCTAGTCCTGAAGTACAGATCAGGGGTGGTATGCGCTATTTAAACTCGATGAGCAAACGTTGGGCCAGCATTCCGGACGAACAAACGCGTTTGCAATTTACCCTGGCCTCCTACAACGCCGGCATGAGTCACATCGAAGACGCACAGCGCCTGGCGCGCGCGGCGGGCCTCAACCCCAATAAATGGGATGGCAACGTGGCCTTGATGGTCAATAAACTCGATGAGCCACAGTTTTACCGCTCAGAGTTGGTGCGCTGTGGTGCCTACAGAGGGCAGGCTACTTCTTATGTGGCTAAAGTCTTAGCAATTTACGCACGCTGGAAATAAATGTCAGAGAAGTCTATTATTGTTGTTCAGGGCCCAACAGCCTCAGGTAAAACCGCTTTGGCTATTGCGTTGGCCAAACAGTACCAAACCGAAATCATTTCTTTTGATTCCAGACAATTTTACAAAGAACTGGCCATTGGTGTGGCCCGGCCGAATGCACAAGAGTTGGCGCAGGTCAAGCACCACCTGATTGCCAGTCAGTCTGTGCACGAGCCGCTCAATGCCAATTCGTTTGTGCAACACGCGCAACCTATTCTCGACAAACTTATGGCCGAAAAAGGCGCTGCGGTTTTGGTGGGTGGTTCTGCGCTTTTTGCCGATGCGCTCCTTTTGGGGCTAGATCCGTTGCCGCACGACCCTGTTGTTCAGGCCAAATGGCAAACTGTTTTTGAAAACCATGGCTTGGAAGCATTGCAAGTGGCTTTGGCGCAGCAAGACCCAGCTTTTTATCGAGAAATAGACACCATGAACCCCACGCGGCTCATGCGCGCCTTAGAAATCAATGAGCTCACGGGGCAATCCAATGTTGCGCTGCGCAAAGGACCTCGAAAAGACCCGCCACACGTTGCGCGCCTATTTATCAATTGGCCGCGCGCGAGTTTATATGAACGCATCAATCTGAGGGTTGATCAAATGCTTGCCGAAGGGCTCGCGCAAGAGGCGCGGGAGTTTTTTCCGGATGGCGCGCAATTGCAAGCCTTGCAAACTGTCGGTTACCGCGAATTTTTCGATTATTTTGAAGGGAAAACAACACAAGAAGAGGCCATCGAGAAAATCAAGCAGCATTCGCGCAATTATGCCAAGCGGCAACTCACTTGGCTGGCACGCTACGCACAAATCATTGCTTTAGATCCGGCAACTGATTCGGAATTATTGGCTGCCGCCCTTGTTAAAATTGGTTAAAGAAATGTTAAAAAGAAAGAGCGAAGCTTAATTTCAAGCATTTTCGTACTTAAACAGCTGAACACATGAAACATCTATTGCTCGTATTTTCGTTCTTATTTCTCCAACAACTCAATGCGCAGAAAATCCGCTTGAAGGTTGAAGATCAAAAAGATACCACAGTTTACTTAATCAAATACTTTGGTTCAAAACTCTTTTATGCCGACACCGCCCAAATGAAAAACGGCGAAGTTATTTTTGATGGTGCCAAGCAAAAGCCGGGTATTGTTGGTTTGTTTTTGCCTGGGCAGCGCTATTTTGAATTCGTTTACAACAACGAAGAAATCCAGCTCGAAACCAAAGGCCCAGACTTCATGGCCAATATGGTCATCAAAAAATCTGAGGAGAACAAATTGTTCATCCCGTACGTGAAGTTCATCAGCAGTAAAAAGGGGGAAATCGCCAAGCTTTCTGAGCAGCGCTCCAAACTCAAGTCAGACGACGCGCAATACACCACCCTCGGCACGCAAATCGATGCGCTCAACAAAGAAGTAGAAGTGTATCAAGCCAATTTAGTGGCTGCCAATCCGGGTAAGCTCGTTTCTAAAATTGTCCAGATGTCGACAGAAGTGGTGGTGCCAGAGCCGCCCAAAGATGCGAACGGCAAAATGCTCGACTCTAATTTCCGCTATAAATACTATTTTGCACACTACTGGGACAACGTCGATTTCAAAACCGATGCGTTGGTCAATAATCCTATTTTTGCCAACAAACTCGAGTTTTATTTCGGCAAATCCATGATGATCCAACACTGGGATACCATCATTAAATACGCTTTTGCGTTTTGCGACGCCCTCGACCCGAAATCGAGAATGTACGAATACTCAGTAGGTTGGATTGCATCTACTTACGGAAAAAGCGAAATCATGGGCATGGACAAAGTCTATTACTATATGCTCAAGCGCTATTTCTGCACCAAAGACGCCAGCGGCAAATCGCCTGCATTCTGGGTGGCCGAAGACAAATTCGAAGACCTCTGTGAAAACCTCGACAACAAAATGAACACCGTGATGGGCATCAAACCACCCAATCTCATCATGCGAGACACCTCGGATACCAAATGGCTCGATTTCTACAGCCTGACTTCCGAATACACCATTCTTTATTTCTGGGATCCAGAATGTGGCCACTGCAAGAAAGTAACGCCAAAAATCCAAACACTTTATGCCGAAAAATGGAAGGCGCGCAACATCGAAGTATTTGCAGTCGGAAAAGGTGTCGGTAAAGATTTCGAAGCCTGGAAAAAATACATCCGCGAGAGCAAACTCACGTTTATCAATGTGGCCGTGACCAATAGCATCTATGAAATCGCAAAAGCTACGCCTGAAAAACTTGTACCGCTCTATCCAGGAGAGAAAGGCAAGCCAACGACCTTGCAGAGCCTCAACTACCAACAAACCTACGACATTTACTCGACGCCAAAGGTTTTCGTTTTAGACAAGGACAAGAAAATCATTGCCAAAAACCTTTCGGTATCGCAGCTAGAAGACATGCTTGATCGCCTTCAAAACAAAACAGACGCTCCCAAATTATTCCCGCCAGATCCAGAAGAGGACGAGCACATGCAACACGACTAAATGACGCCAAACCACCTCTTTTCGACACTAGAAAGTCACCACAATTGGTTAATTACCACTCATAAAGGTCCTGACGGCGATGCTGTGGGTAGCGTAGTGGCTTGGGCTGCTTACGCTGCGCAATGCGGCAAAAACTACCTGATCGTATTTCCCGATCAGCCGGCGGCTTATTTGTGTCCGTTTTTGGAAGGTTATAATTGGGAAGTCTTTGCTGCAGATCAAACTTACGCCGGCGATTTACTTTTTGCCTTAGATTACAATTCGTCGTCTCGAGTAGGGGAGGTGATGTCAGCATGGTTTGACAATCAAACGCTTCCCAAAGTGATGCTCGATCACCATCCGAACCCCGCCGATTTTGTGCAAATTCCAATTTCTATCCCAACTGCTTGCTCAACAACAGAAGTGATTTATCATGTCTTAGAAGACCTCGGGCAGCTCGAACGCATCAATTTAGCCATGGCCAAAGGTCTGTACCTCGGCCTCATGACCGACACCGGTTCTTTTCGTTTCCCATCTGTATCGGCCTACACGCACCAAATGACCGCACATCTGCTTTCCTTGGGGCTGGCTCAGCATGAAATCCACGAAGCCGTTTACGACGTCAATAGTGTAACGCGTTTGCAATTGCGTGGTTATGCCATAGCCGAAAAGCTACAATTGCATCCTACGCAGCGCCTCGGCATCATGAGTCTCAGCAAAGAGGAGCTCAAGCGCTTTGCGTATCAAAAAGGCGATACCGAAGGCTTGGTGAATGTCATTTTGTCGATAGAAGGTTACGACGCAGGGGTTTTTATGATGGAAACCGAAGAAGGCGTGAAGTTTTCTTTTCGCTCTAAAGGACAGCGCTTTGTCAATGCTTTTGCACAGGCGCACTTCAATGGCGGCGGACACCAATACGCAGCAGGTGGCTTTTATGCCGGTTCGCTCAAAGATGCGTTGGCCAAACTTGAATCTTTAATTGATCAAATATAGTTCATGCCCAAACAGTTTCTCCTTGTCATTGGTGTGTCGGGTCTGCTGCTTGTTTTTTCGGCTTGCCGCAGAGAAAAAGCCGAAGATCAAACGCGGCAAAAGTGGTCTACGGATCATTCAGTAGATTTCAATCAGGAGCTGAGCGTGCGCGAAAACCTCAAAATCAATACGTTTTTAGCGCATTACACCCACCTCAAAATGCAGCAAACGCCTTCTGGCTTGCGCTACATGATTTATGAGAAGGGCAATCCTGCTCAGGCCTTGGCGCACGATGGCCAACAAGCTTTGGTGCGCTTGAAAGTTGGTTTGCTAGACGGCACCGTTTGCTACCAAACCAAAGCGGATCAAATTGAACGCATTACCATTGCCCATTCCGAAAAAGAATCGGGTATACACGAAGCCTTGCAGTTCATGCGCAAGGGCGACAAAGCCAAGTTGATTTTGCCCAGTTATTTAGGGCATGGTTTGCTCGGAGACCGCAGCAAGATTCCGCCCCAAAGTATTTTATATATCGATATTCAACTAATTGAGCTCCAATGAGAAGTCTGTTATTTCTTTCGTTGCTTTTGACCTTTACGGCTTGCAACGATACCCCTAAGCCGAAGCCGACAACTAAAAATATCGTGAAGGCCAACACCCAAGACCTCACCGCTTTAGATACCAGTGCGGCTGGCTCCAAGAAAAACCTGATCAATTTCGAGAAAGGCAAGGTGAGCATGCGCAAGCAATTACCGAGTGGCATTGTACTCAAATGGATTGAGCGCGGCGCTGGCCCAGGATTCAAAACTGGTGAAATGGCGCTTATCGACTACCGTTTGGGCACGCCAGACGGCCGCATTATTGATGGTAACAACAGAATTGACTTGCCCTTTATTCCTTTTGTGGTCGGCTACAGCATGCAAACGCAAGGCTGGGATTTAGCTTTTGCACACTTGCGCGTTGGCGATTTTGTCAAGGTGGAGATTCCTGCAGCATTGGCTTATGGCAGCAAGGGTATCAAGGATGTATTGGCGCCCAATACGCCCAATTGGCTTTACGTGAAGGTCATTTCGAAAATCAAGCCGAGTACCGATACAGATGGCATCCGTGCCTGGAAACTCGCCGATGGCCAGCCGTTTAACCTTGAAGAAGGCGGGGCCAAGGAAGTGGCTTATGAATTTGTGGCCTCAACGCCCAATAAAGCAAATGCGATTGTAGCGCGTAAATTTCCACAGCGCTTTGTTGTGGGTCAAAAAACAACGGTTCCGGGGCTGCGTAAAATCCTCAAAAATGCTTTGCAAGGCGAGCGCTATTACCTTGTATTACAGCCAGAACAGGCCTACGGAAGCAAAGGGTATGGGCAGGTAATTGCGCCCAACGAGCCCGTATTCTTTTTGCTAGACATCGTGGGCGTCCGGTCCATATCGTAGGAAATGCCTAAATTTGTACTGAAATTTTTGTTTTGCGTTCGATAACTCTTCTATATATTTTTTGTTTGTTCTTTGGTTTTTCGACCACTGCGCAGCGTGCACTCGATACCATTGAAACCGAACTCGGTAAGGTGGTGTTGTACAGTAATAAAACTTGGTCTTTTTTGCAGGTCAGTACGTTTGACGGCATCATGAACCCCCGCATCAATGCCTTAATGCAAGCGCAAGACCCGAGTTTTCGCCATCCCTGGAGCAACGACGTCTGCTTTACGAGCCGCAACGATATGTCTAAGCTCAAAGACACCCTTTGGCTTTGTGTCAACGACGAATACGACCAAAATTTCAACATGCCTGCGCCCGGTATTGTTACTTCTCGCTACGGTCCTCGTAATGGAAGAAACCACAATGGCATAGACATCGATTTGGAAACAGGAGACACCGTATACGCAACTTGGTCTGGAAAAGTCCGCTACGCCAAATACAACGATGGTGGTTTCGGTAATTTAGTGATCATCCGCCATCCAAATGGTCTTGAAACACTATACGCTCACTTGAGTAAATTCTTGGTCTACCCCGATCAAGACATCGTTGCGGGTGAGCCCATCGGCTTAGGGGGCAACACCGGACACTCTTATGGTTCACACCTGCATTTTGAGATCCGATTTTACGACGCGCCCATGAACCCCGAAGAAATCATCGATTTCTCGGCAAAAGGACTCAAAAATGAAAATTTATTTGTGCACAAAGGCTTGTTTAGGCCAGGTGCCAAACCTTCTGATTATTACGAAGACCATCCTACTGAGGTTGTTCAGGCGCCTGTAGTGGTGCGCACACCTCAAGTGCGATACTATAAAGTGCGCCCCGGCGATACCCTCACCGAAATTGCCGCGCGCAACAATACAACCGTCACTAAAATTTGCCAGTTAAACGGCATCAAACCAACAACTGTTCTCCAATTAGGGCGCAGTTTAAGAGTAAAATAACATGAAAAACATTCTTCTTTTTAGCGTCTTTGTTGTTTTGCTGACCGCTTGTTCAGACTACGCCAAAATTGTAAAGGGCTCTGACTACAGCCAAAAATTTGTGACAGCCAACGCGCTCTACGACCAAAAAGAATTCGACAAAGCAATTGTTTTGTACGAGCAAATTTACCAGCACGCACCCAAGTCGGGTGAGGGGGAGCTCTCTTACTATCGCATGGCCCAAGCGTACTATGAAATCGAAGATTACTACATGGCGCAGTATTACTACAGCTCGTACATGCAGCGCTTTCCTTACAGCGATAAATCCGAAGAAATTTTATTCATGATTGCCATGTGCTCGGTCAAAAACTCACCCGAACTCACTTTAGATCAGACCGAAACAGAACTCGCTATCAGTAACGTACAACAATTCGTAGACCGCTATCCCAGTTCTTACCTCGTCGATTCCTGCAACCTGATCATCGATCAACTCCGTTTTAAATTGGAGCGCAAAGAATTCGAAACCGTTCAGCTTTACGACCGCACTGAGAACTTCAAAGCTGCTGTGGCAGCAGGTGAGCTTTTTATGGAGCACTACAGCCGCTCTGCATTTATGGAAGAAGCACACTACATGGTAGTCAAAAATTCTTATTTCATGACCATCAATAGCATCGAAAGCAAAAAAAGTGAGCGAAGCGCCCAAACAACGGAAAGATTCCGTAACTTTGCCATTCGCTATGCAGGCTCTAAATACCTCAAGGAATTAGAAGGCTACGTGGCGTTACTAGAAAAAAAACAATAAACACACATCAAATGAGTTTCAAAAATATCGCTGCAGAACGTACTACTGTTACCCGTGACACCATCCTCGTGGAAGAAAAAACTGGCAACATCTACGAATCTTTGGTGGCTATTTCCAAAAGAGCTAACCAAATTTCTTCAGAACTCAAAGAAGAGTTGACTCAAAAGTTGCAAGAATTCGCAACCCACACAGACAACCTTGAAGAGGTTTTTGAAAACCGCGAGCAAATAGAAATTTCTAAGCATTACGAAAAAATGCCTAAGCCTACAGCTATTGCAATGCAAGAGTTGCTAGAAGAAAAAATCTATTTACGCAAACCAGAGTCTTTGCAATAAACATGCAAGGCAAGCGGATCCTTCTTGGTATTACAGGAGGTATAGCCGCCTACAAAATTCCTATTCTCGTTCGCTTACTCAAAAAACACGGTGCAGAAGTCCGCTGTGTACTGAGCCCTAATGCCGCAGATTTTGTGAGCCCGCTCGTGCTCGCAACACTTTCTAACGAGGCGGTTCATATCGAATTCTGGAACAAACAAACTGGGGTCTGGACCAACCACGTCGAGCTCGGTTTGTGGGCAGATGTCATGCTCATTGCTCCAACTACCGCCAATACGGTTTCTAAAATGGCAAGCGGCGCCTGCGACAACCTTTTGTTGGCCACTTATTTATCTTTGAAGTGCCCCTGCATCATTGCGCCCGCCATGGACCTCGACATGTACCAGCACCCGAGCTTCAAGCGCAACCTATCCACTTTGGCAGCCGATCAAATACAAGTCATTCCGGCCACGTTTGGTGCTTTAGCCAGCGGCTTAGAAGGGCAGGGCCGCATGGAAGAGCCCGAGCAAATTTGTGCTTATGTGCAGCGTTTTTTTGAAAACCAGGCCCAACCAAAGTCCAACACCACGCAGAGATGGCTCATCACTGCGGGCCCCACCCGCGAAGCGCTAGACCCAGTTCGGTATATTTCCAATCATTCTACCGGCAAAATGGGTTATGCCTTGGCGCAAGCTGCCTTGCAGGCTGGGCATGAAGTCGTGCTGATCAGCGGCCCAACAGCACAACACCTCACGCATCCAAACTTAACTTTGCTACAAATCGAAAGCGCCCAAGAATTGCTTGAGGCAGTCCAAGCAAATTGGGCTTGGGCAACGTGGGGTATTTTCAGTGCTGCAGTTGCCGATTACCGCGTGGAGGAGGTCTCTACAGTAAAAATCAAAAAGCAAGCCGACCACATGCAGTTGGCTTTGGTCAAGAACCCAGACGTCTTGGCTTGGGCAGCAGCGCACAAAACCACGCAAAAAGTCGTCGGATTTGCACTCGAAACCAATAATTCTGAAGAAAACGCGTTAAGCAAATTGCGCCGCAAAAACCTTGACTACATTGTGCTCAACGAACAGCAAAATGGCGTGAGTGGTTTTGGCAGCGATACCAATAAAATTGTTATATTCGATAAAGCAGAGCGACGTCTTGAATTACCGCTTCAAAGTAAGTCAGATACCGCTGCTGCACTCATACAAATACTTGAAGCTCATCATGAATAAGTGCTTATCTATTTTGCTTGCTTTTTTGGCCTATACGGGCCTTCAAGCCCAAGAACTCAATTGTCAGGTCAATGTTGTTGTCGACAACAAAGTAGAGGTGAGCTCCACCGAGCAAGAGATCATCAACCAGATGAAGCAGAGCATCACCGAAATCATGAACAACACCGCCTGGACCAAAGATAAATTTAAGGTCGAGGAGCGCATCAATTGCAACCTGCAAATTCAAATCCGTGAAATCCCCGCAACGGGTGCATACCGCGGCGATATCCAAGTATCTTCGGTGCGTCCGGCTTTCAACAGCAATTACAATTCCACGGTTTTCAATTTTCAGGACGAAAACTTTCAGGCTTCATTTGCCAGAGGAGCCGTCTTGAATTACGTGCCAAACCAGTACCGTGACAACCTCACATCCATTTTGGCATTTTATGCCTACTACATCATCGGTATGGACTACGACTCCTTTTCGCTCAAAGGTGGAACGCCCTATTTTCAAGAAGCCCAGCAAATTGTGACACTTGCCCAAACAGGCGGTGCCGCAGGTTGGAAATCTTCAGAGAGCAGCAAAAGAAACCGTTTTTACCTCGTGGACAACATGTTGCAGCCGGTTTTTGAGCCGTTTAGAGTATGCTTGTATCAATACCACCGCTTGGGCATCGATCAGCTCTACGATAAAAAAGAAGAGGGCAAAAAAGCGATTATCGCCTCACTCAACCTCCTGAGCCCCATTATGGCTACGCGCCCCAACACAGTCAATGTGGTGAGTTACCTCTTCGGAAAAACCACCGAGCTCAAAAATATTTATTCAGATTCCGAACTCAAAGAAAAGCAAGACCTCGTCAATTTGCTTAAAAAATTAGATCCAGCCAACGCCACGCGCTATTCAACGATCCTCGAATAATGCTCCGCAGTCTTCGTATTCAGCACTTTGCCCTCATCGACGAGGTGCAGCTCGATTTCAAGCAAGGTTTTACGGTCTTTACCGGAGAAACCGGCTCGGGTAAGTCGATTATATTGGCGGCCACCCAACTCATTTTAGGGGAGCGCGCAGATTTGCAAGTCATTGCACCTGGCGCCAAAAAAGCCATTGTTGAAGCTGAATTTGAACTCAGCCAAGACTATCTTTCGTTTTTTGAAGCCCACGACCTCGATTTTGAGCCCCACACCCTGATCAGGCGAGAAATTGCCAGCGAAGGCAAATCGCGCGCGTTTATCAATGATATTCCGGTTTCGTTGCAAGTACTCAAGCAGCTAACCTCCAATTTATTGCAAATCCATTCTCAGTACAACACCCTCGAGCTGAAGTCCAAACGCTTTCAGCTCGAACTCATGGATACACTATTGGGTTTACAACCTGCACAACAAGCTTTTGCGCAGGCTTTTGCACAGTTACAGCAACTTCAAAAAGAAGCACAGGCCAAGCAGCAAGCCTATGCCCAAGACCAACTGCAGCAAGACTACAATACTTTTTTACTCGAAGAGCTCCAAGCGCTGCAACTACACGACCCTAAAATTCAACAACTCGAACAAGAAATGGAGCGCTATGCCAGCGCAAGTCAGCTAGAAGAGGCCAGAGCAGGCCTTGCCAGCCTCACAGACGACAACAGCGCGTATACAACGCTGTATGCCGTCAAGTCTGTACTCGATAAAGTCAAGACCCTTGATCTGGACATGAAAAGCTATGCCGAGCGCTTGCAGCAAATACTCATTGAGCTCAAGGAACTTGCGCGAGATGCCTCAGCTACTTCATTCGCTGATTTAGAACCCGCCGACTTACAAGCGTTAGAAGCGCTTCAAGACAAAATCAATGCTGCCTTGCTCAAGCACCGCGCGCGCGATGTCTCAGAATTGCAGCAAATTCAAACCAACCTGTTGCAAAAGAGCAGAGGCCTCGAAGACCAAGCAGCTGAACTCGAGGTGCTGCAGCAACAGTGCAAAGCACTTGAAACAGAATTGTGGGCTACAGCCCAGCAACTTCACCAACAAAGAAAAGATGGCGCTGGTCAGCTTGCGCTGCAATTAGCAGCTATTTTGGAAGAACTCAAGTTGCCACATACCAAATTAGCCTTTGAACTCGAGGTGCTCGATCAGCTCAACGCCAGTGGTTGTAGCCAATTAGCACTGCTTTTTTCGGCCAACTTAGGCCATAGCTTGGTGCCCGTAGAGCGCGCGGCAAGTGGTGGCGAGTTGTCTAGACTCATGCTGGCCCTTCAAAAAATGATTTCTGAAAAGAAAGCACTGCCCACCATTATTTTTGACGAAATCGATACCGGCGTATCGGGCGATGTCGCGCTCAAGATTGGCAAGCTGCTCAACGAGATGTCTGCAAAAGGCCAGTGCATGGCCATTTCACACTTGCCGCAAGTAGCCGCAAAAGCCGCCCATCACTGGATGGTTCAAAAAACAGTAGTAGGGGAGCGCATGCAAACGAGCGTCACCCACTTAGACCCTGCTGCGCGCGTCAATGAAATTGCCAGGTTGCTCAGCGGTGAAGAAATTACGCCCGCTGCCGTCGCCAATGCAAAAGCTTTATTGCAAGGGGCATGAGTGCTGCGCCACTTTTTGATCACCACCAACCCAAGCTCCTGATCGGGAGCTGCTTTTCAGACGAAATCGGCAGTTTGTTGCAGCAAAACGGCTTTGACTGTTTGGTCAATCCGGGTGGCACGCTTTTTCATCCTTTAGCCATTGCCAACCTGCTCAACTGGGCTCTAGATAAACCCGCGCCCTTGCGTAGTTTTCAGCGCCAAGACGTTTTTTTAAGTTGGGATTTATCGGGTACGTTTTATGCGCTATCTGAAGCAGATTTTGCAACAAAGACTGCTGAATTACACGCGTCGCTTCACTATTATTTAAAGAAAAGTTCTCACTTGGTCCTTACTTTCGGAACCGCCTGGGCTTACCATTTAAAGGCAGATCAGCAAATAGTGGCCAATTGTCATAAAGCGCCTGCCACCTCTTTTCAAAAGCACTTAACAGCCTTGTCTGTGCTGCAAGCAACTTGGGCCCAACTACTCGAGAGACTTTATGCCTTTCGTCCGGAATTGAAACTCATTTTTACAGTAAGCCCCGTAAGGCATTCAAAGGACGGTTTGGTAGAAAACAACCGCAGCAAGGCGCGTTTGCATTTGTTGGTAGAAGCTTTGTGCGCGCAGCCGAATAGTCATTACTTTGCAGCCTACGAACTCGTTTTGGATGAATTGCGCGATTACACTTTTTTCAAAGCAGACGGCGTGCATCCGAATCAAAACGCTATTGCTGCTGTTTGGCAGTTATTTGCGCAGCAAATCTTCGATACCACCACCAAAGCACTTGTTGAAGAATGGGAAGCACTGCAAAAAAGCAAAGCCCACCGGATCTTGTATCCCGAGAGTAGGGAGGGGCAGCAGTTAAAAAGAAAACTTTTAGAGAAAGAAAGCGCGTTTTTCAATCAGTATCCGCAATTTAAGGGTTCCACTCCTGCATAAATTGCGCTAAAAAAGTTTCCATATAGGTGTGTCTTTGCGCTGCAATTTGCTTTGCTGTGCTTGTTTCCATGCGGTCTTTTAAGAGCAACAACTTTTCGTAAAAATGATTGATGGTGTGGCCTTTGTCTTGGGCGTACGCTTCTTTACTTTGGTGTAAGGTGGGTGAAATGGCAGGGTTGTAAAGTGCGCGGTGTTTTGACCCACCGTATGAAAATGCACGTGCAATGCCAACGGCGCCAATGGCATCTAGGCGATCGGCATCGCGTACAATTTTTCCTTCTAAAATAGTTGCTTGATCCGCTACACCAGCACCTTTATAAGAAACAACCTGTACAATTTGTGCCACTTTCAGGGCAATTGGGGCCGGGCACTGAAGTTGAGAAAGGAGGTCTAAGACTTCGTGGTAACCTTTGTCGAAATCGCCGCCGTTGTATTTGTGATCGGAGTAGTCGTGCAGTAGCGCAGCTAATTCGATCACGTGCGCATCTCCGCCTTCGGTTTGCTGAATGAGCAGGGCGTTTTTTCTAACGCGGTCGATGTGGAACCAGTCGTGGCTACCTTCCATATCGGTGAATTTAGTTTTCACCAAGTTTTCTACTTGCTCAAGTAGCGCTGGCATTAGATTTTAACAATGCGTTTGGTCAGGCTTTGGCCATTTGAATAAACCGTCAAAAAATAGGGTCCGGGCTTCAGGTCATTGATGTTCATTGAACTTTGGTCTGAAGTACGGAGTAATTGCCCATTCGTAGATTTTAATTCTATGCGTTGAAAATCTTGACTGACCTGGATATTGATCAGCTCTTGTGACGGATTCGGATAAACATCAAAAGAAATAGTTGGATTTTCGACAATGCCAACGGGGTCGTCTTTTCTGACTTCAATATCGTCTAAATACAGTTTGAAACCGTCGTAAGTACGTAGCACAAAAGCAATATAAATGGTGGAGTCATTGTAGCCGGCTGCACTCAAATTGACCTCGCGAAAAGTCCATTCAAAATTCTCTTCTTGAACAGAACCAATGGTGTCGGTAAAGGCAGCGGTGTCGTTGGTGGTGGTGGAAACCAAAACGAGGTAATCGTCTGGATAAGAGGGGTCGTGAGATTTGGCCTCCCAATTGATGAAATTGCCGAAGCTTCCGAGTGTGAGTGCAGGTGTGATGAGCCAGCGATTGGCGGTATCGGCGTTTTCAAAATAGGAACTGACGGCCGCTACAGTGTCTGAGTTGTTTTCGGGGTCTGGGGTAGTGATCCAGCCACTGGCAAATTCGAGCACTTGCGGGTGCGGCGCTTGGGCGTCTAGGTTGAGCAGGGTGTAGTTGCTCGGAATGCCAGTCTGAAAATCGGTGCTCAGAATAGACGTTTGTGCCTGAAGCTGAACAGCAAACAAAAGAAGGAAAAGAAAAGTAGGAATTTTCATAGGGTAAAGATAGTCATTCTTGTTAGTCGACCAATGTGATCAGGATTTCGTTGAACTCCTGATAGAAGACGTCGAACTCCATTAAATGTTTCTTGAAGAAGGCATAAATTGCGGGCCAGTCTTGTTGCGCGTAGTAATTGCAGCCGTCTAAAACCCAAGAGATGCGACCCAGAACCTGGCCTTCTCGGTTGCTGTGTTGAGGGTTCCAATTGGTGGGTATGGACATGGCGTCCTCCAAAACGACCTTCAATTCGGTAAGTTGTTCCCAAAAAATAGCTTGTATGCCCGCATCTTTGAATTGGATATCGAAGCATATAGAGATGTTGTTGCCCTCGCAAACCATCCGCAGGTAGGTGTGCTTGACCTGCGTGGGGTAGCTAGACCAATTGACCCTGCGGCCCGAGCTCGAAAGCGCGCCCCGCATGTACGTTTTAAAGCCCGCCCAAAATGCTTCGTTAAAAGCTTTGCGTTCTTCTTTAGGTAGCATCAGCTAACTTACTGATTTCCTTTGGCGTGATCAGCCAAGAATTGCTCTAGGCCGAGGTCGGTTAGCGGGTGCTTCACCAAGGCTTTGATGACGGAAAGCGGGCCCGTCATGACGTCTGCACCAATGCTTGCGCAATTGATGATGTGCATGGGGTGACGCACAGAAGCTGCAAGAATTTCTGTATCAAAAGCGTAGTTGTCAAAAATCAGACGGATTTGCTCAATAAGTTGTAAGCCATCTGTTGAGATGTCGTCTAGGCGACCCACGAATGGCGAAACATACGTAGCGCCAGCTTTTGCAGCAACTAATGCTTGCCCTGGAGAGAAAATGAGCGTACAGTTGGTACGGATACCTTTGTTGGAAAAATATTTGATGGCTTTGAGACCGTCGGTTACCATCGGGATTTTAACGACGATATTCTTGTGCAAAGCGGCGAGTTCATCACCTTCGCGCACCATGCCTTCGTAGTCTGTAGAAATGACTTCAGCACTTACTGGGCCGTCGACGATGTTGCAAATGTTGATGTAATGCTGTAAAATGTTTTCCTTTCCTTTGATGCCTTCTTTGGCCATAAGGGTAGGGTTGGTGGTTACGCCATCGAGGATACCCATGTTGTGGGCTTCGGTAATTTCTGGTAGGTGAGCGGTGTCGATAAAGAATTTCATGAGCTTATTTTTTGCGGTTTTTGAGCGTTTCTTGTTGTTGGCGCTGCATTTCTTCCAAGCGCTCTTGGAATTTTGATTTTTTCTTGACTTTCGGATTAGCGGCGTTGTTTGCCTTTCTTTCTGCCATTTTTACCTTGAGTTTCTCTTCGTTCACAAAGAAGTATTTGATCAAGAGCATCATGACGATGGAAAGCAAAGTTGAGATGAAGTAGTAGTAGCTCAAACCAGCAGAGTAGTTGTTGAAGAAGAAAATCATCATGAAAGGGAAGATGTACATGATGATGCGCATGTCGGGCATACCTGGCTGCTGTGGTTGTTGCATGTTGCCGCTGTTCATGTAGGTGTAGGCGAGAGTAGTGCCGGCCATCAGGAGTGTAAACAAGGAGATGTGGTCGCCGTAGATGGGAATATGGAAGCCAAAATCTAGGATAGAGTCAAAAGAACTGAGGTCTTCTGCCCAGAGGAATCCTTGTTGACGGAGTTCAAATGCTGCGGGGAAGAAGCGGAAAACCGCAAGAAGAATAGGCATCTGAATGAGCATCGGCACACAACCCGATAACGGACTTGCACCAGACTCGCGGTAGAGGCTCATCATTTCCATTTGTTTTTTCATGGCGTCTTCTTGCTTCGCGTACTTGGCATTGAGCTCGTCGATTTCAGGTTTGAGGATGCGCATCTTGACAGACGACACAAACATTTTCCATTGCACAGGCATCAAAATCGTTTTGAGAATGAGCGTGAGTATGAGAATGGCCCAACCGATGGCTATGCCGTTGTTGAGCAGCAAGTTGAAGATCGGCTGAACTGCGTAGATGTTGATCCAGCGGAACAAGCCCCAGCCAAAGTTGAGGATGTCGTCGTAACCGCTGCCGTAGCTTTTGAGTACTTCGTAATCGTTGGGGCCAAAAAACCAATTAAAGGAAGCCGCGTTGTTTTGGAAATCCAAAGCCATGGTGGCGTGGTAACCTTTGAGGTGGGTCCAGGCTTGTGGATGACCTTCTTTGAAATTTTCGATGTAAAACTTGGTACCTTTCTTAGGGAAAGGGTTGCTCGGGTGAAGAATCGCTGAAAAGTAACTTTGCTTGAAAGCCACCCAATTGATGTTTTCTTCTGCGCTACCCGATTCGGAAGCCGTTTCGGAAAGGTAGTCTAGACCACTTTCTGTTTGGTCAAAACAGATGGTAGAAACGCGGCGTTGCTCTGAGAACAAGCGCTCTGTTTTTTTGAAATCTGCAGCCCAATTGAGCACTGAGTTGTCTAGGATAAAGCCTTCGTTGTCTAGGACTTCGATGTTGTAAGCGAGGTCGTGTCCTTTTTTGAGCTGATACGTTTGACGGATGCGGCCTTCATTGAATTTGGCTTCGTAAACAGCAGTAGTTTTGGTACTTTTTACCAATTCAAAAAGGTAGTCTTTGGTGTAGATTTTACCTTTAGCCGTACTGAGCACGAGTTGGTTTTGGGCATCGCCGTCTTCAAACAAGCAAAGTGCGTTGTCTTTTTTGTCGTCGAAATCTTTGTAGCTTTTATAAGACTTCAAATATACACCGGCCAGCATACCACCTTTAGAATTGAGCTCGATGCGCAATTCTTTGTTTTCGATGGTGGTGATTGCTCCTTTTTGAACGATCTGAGAAGAAGTACCATTGGCTTGGGCTACTGTACTTGTAGCTTTCTTTGCTTTGGTGTTCTTTTTTTCAGCTTTTTGAGCCGCAGCAGCTTCTTTTTTCTGCGCAGCCTTGATTTCGGACTCCGAAGGCTGATTCATGACCGAAAATACAGTGATGATGAGGCCAATCAGGACCAGGCCGATGGTGGAATTGCGATCCATAGGTTAGTGTTTTTTGTTTTTAAGCGCCGCTTTTACAAATGCGACAAAGAGTGGGTGAGGGGCGTCTACGGTACTTTTGTATTCCGGGTGGAACTGTACGCCCACAAACCAAGGATGGGTAGGTATTTCTACAACTTCAACCAAGCCCGTTTCGGGGTTGCGGCCCGTAGCGATCATGCCATTGGCTTCAAAATCTGCAAGGTATTGGTTGTTGAATTCATAGCGGTGGCGGTGGCGCTCCGAGATGTTGTTGTTTTGGTAAGCTTTGGCCGTATTTGAATTGGGCTTGAGCTCGCATTTGTAGGCGCCAAGGCGCATGGTACCGCCCATGTTGGAGATGCGTTTTTGCTCTTCCATCATGGAGATGACCGCTGCGTTGGTATTCTCAGACATTTCTGTAGAGTGCGCATCGCTGAGGCCAAGTACGTTTCTGGCAAATTCAATGACGGCAATTTGCATCCCAAGGCAAATGCCTAAGAAAGGAATGTTGTTTTCGCGGGCATAGCGCACTGCTTCAATTTTGCCATCGATGCCTCTTGAACCAAAACCGGGCGCAACTAAAATGCCGTCTAGGCCTGTGAGTTCATTGCCAATGGTGTCTGGGTCGAGTGATTCGGAATGGATCCAGCTCAATTCTACTTTGGTTTCGTTGGAAACACCTGCGTGAATAAAAGCTTCTGAAATGGATTTGTAGGCGTCTTTGAGCTCGACGTATTTACCGATGAGCCCAATTTTGACGGTGTGCTTGGGGTTTTTGAGTCGCTCCAAGAAGGCTTTCCAGTTATCGAGTTTAGGACTTTGCTTTTTGGACAAACTTAGCTTTTCGAGTACAACGGTATCGAGTTCTTCGGCTTGCATGAGCAACGGAACGTCGTAGATAGAGGCGGCATCGCGTGCTTCAATGACGGCATTGACCGATACATTACAGAATTTAGCGATTTTTTTGCGCAAGCCTAAATCGAGTTCGTGCTCGGTGCGGCAACATAGAACGTCTGGCTGAACGCCGAGTTCGAGCAACTGCTTAACGGAGTGCTGCGTAGGTTTGGTTTTGAGTTCGCCTGCTGCAGATAAATAAGGGACGAGCGTGAGGTGCACCACAATGCAGTCGTTTTCGTATTCCCAAAGCATTTGGCGAACGGCCTCTACGTAAGGCAAAGATTCGATGTCGCCGACTGTACCGCCGATTTCGGTGATCACGATGTCAAACTGGCCATTTTTGGCTACTGCTTGAATGCGCTCTTTGATTTCGTCGGTGATGTGTGGGATGACCTGTACGGTTTTGCCTAAATAATCGCCGCGGCGTTCTTTTTCAATGACTGATTGGTAAATGCGCCCCGTAGTAACGTTGTTGGCCTGGGAGGTCGGAACGTTTAAGAAACGCTCGTAGTGACCGAGGTCGAGGTCGGTTTCGGCGCCGTCGTCTGTGACGTAGCACTCGCCGTGTTCGTAGGGGTTGAGGGTTCCTGGATCGATATTGATATATGGATCTAGTTTTTGAATGGTGGTGGTATAACCACGGGCTTGTAAAAGTTTTGCTAACGAGGCTGAAATGATGCCTTTCCCTAAGGAAGAAGTCACACCCCCGGTTACAAAAACATACTTGGTTGAATTGGACATATAACGTTTGTAACTACGGGA
>JBEEKN010000052.1:0-18581 GCA_041168605.1 Bacteroidota bacterium
AGGTCTCTCCTTCTTGTTTGCTTTGTGTTAAATCAAAATGTTCCACCAAAATATCTGGCAAGAACAACTTTAGTAAGTCTAGGTAATTATCCAAGGTGCTTTTTATGCAAAAATCAGCTTTTTCTGTGAATACCTCCCCAACTTTTGGTTATGATCCATCCCAGCGAAATGAAGCTTACACTATTTAAGCACCTTCACACTCTGAACCCCTTGCGCGGTAGTGATCTGAAGAAAATAGATGCCCTCATTTAAAAGACTCGTTTCTAGTGTGAACTCTTTCCCTGTAGCTTCTAGTGAATGCAGCAACTTGCCATTGGCTTGGTAGAGTTCAATTTTTTGTAAATCCAATTCACTACTGATGTGAACTTCATTTAAGAACGGATTCGGATAAACTTGAACAGTTAAGGGTTTCACCACTGGGTCCGGAAGTGAAGACGAAGGCGGGAATCTTGTTGGTATCGATTCATAGCAATCGCTTTGAATGCGCATCATGTCGAAGTAGAGTGCTCCTGTGTTGCTGATTGTTCCTTGGCTGACAACCAAACCGGTTTGCAACGAGACACCGTAAATTGTGAGCCCTGTGCCCGATCCACTGATAAAATAGTAAATCATATTCACCGGGTCGATAGTTGAACTTCCATTGACAGAATAGGAATTAACCCCTATGGCTTGCGTGCTGATTTTTGTCACCTCACCTGTCATCGCATTCACTTTACCTAGATGAATGGTATTAGCACCGCGTACCAAGCCGTATAAAGTGGTATCGGTGCAGCTGTAAGTAAAGTTATCAAAGTTCTGACCGCCGCCAGGAAAGGTCAAGGTCGGGCTCGAGAAAATACCTCCAGTGTACATATCTAAACCCACCAATTGCGCACCATTTGAATAATAAAACACCATTTGATGAGGGTCTATGGCGCTGCCAGCGTATGCAAAACTCTGGCCAATAGACGTTGGAGAGATTTCAGAAATAATTCCGGTGTTGGCATCGATTGTTGCTAAAAACATCGCCCCCATGAGGCCCCCGGTTTGCGGATTGGGAATATTTCTGCGAGACAAACCATACATTAATGAATCGGATGTATTGAATCTAAAAAGATCGAAATAGCCTGTTCCATTTGGATTGCTAATCGTCGCCGTATTGGACTCCAGCCCAGTAAAAAGATCGATTGACTTTAAACCGTTGTCTCCAATAAAACAAAATTGATTGGTATACGGATTCAAGGCAGCGCCAGTCAAATTGATACTTGTTGAAATCGAGGTTGGACTGAGATTTGTAGCAATTCCGGTGACTGGATCCATGGTAGCGAGAAAAACCCCAAATGGCGCATTGCGCGCAAGACCAAACATGGTAGAACCCAATTGGGCAAAAGAAAAAGTAGAACTTAGTATAAATAGCGTGGCGATCAGTGACTTCATGTCGTGTAATTTTGCGTTAAAGTAGTTGAATTTCTTCAGAGGGGATTATTTTTCATTTAGCCCTACAACACGAAATTAAAGTATTTGTTTTAAGAAAGGTACTGCTTGCTAGCAGGGTTATAAAAAATCAACTGCGTTTTTACCTTCCCAGCTTCCTTCAAATTTATACGGGACAAATCGGGCGAACATTTCTTCCTTGTACCAATTTAGTTTTCTAGTCATTGTGACCACTTCTCTGTGTTTTGCATTTTTGTATGCATAGTCCATCATTTCTTTCTGTGTTTTCCAAATGCTTATTGTCGCTTGTTGTATCAAAGGCCACTCACCAATACCAATAGATAATACGAGGCCATCGTATCCCTCCAAACTTTGACTAACTGAACCCACCCTAGACCAAAAAGACCACAGCTTTCGAAAACGGATGCGTGCTCGTGTTAAAACGACAATTGGTTTCTCTGGGTCCAGCTGTGCGCGCTTGTGAAAAGGTTGTAATCCGTCCCATAAACCTTGTGCTTCAGCAGAATGCAGATAGACTGTAAACTGCTCGCTGCTTCGGTTTTTGTATTCATTGAAAAAAGGATGTCCTTGAAAAAAAGTATCGGCATGACGCTCTGATTCCCAAACACAAAAAAGTACGTAGGTTCCAAAATTTGGAAAGGCACTAAAACCATTTTTTGCTCCAGAACCCAAAATTTTGTAAAAAGTGAGTCCGGCAACATTGTTTAAATGACCCTTGCCAAGCTGCATTTGTCCAAATGCCCACCATTTGTTCGAAAATGAAGCAACCTTCAAAAAGGTACTTGTCGTAATTTGCCCAAAAACCTCCATTAAAGTTTCAAAATGTGTTCATTTATGTGGTAAGATTCCCTTGAGCAACAACAGTATTGAATATCGATTCGGGGTTCAATTGTGTCCCTCCAACTTCATTGGAAATATTGAAATGAGAGCGCTATTTTGTAATCGAGTACAAGTTAAGGAATTCTTCAGCAGATCGATCATTCAAAGATACGATTAACGCTTATTTCGTCGCAAATTTTAAACTATCTTCACACTTACAACAATTACTTGCAAATGATCGAAATCAAAAATCTCAGCTTTCGCTTTGGATCTCACCAAGCCCTGAGTGAGCTCTCTTTAACCATTCCCGAAGGGAGTATTACGGCGCTGGTGGGGCCCAACGGTGCTGGAAAAACTACTTTAATGCGCTGCATGAGTGCACTAGCGCATCCTAGCAGCGGACAAGTATTCATTGACGGAATAGACAGCACCAAAGATCCGCATGCCTGTCATCGCTTACTTGGGTTTTTAGCAGACAATTTTGGTCTTTACGAGGAGCTTACTGTAGCCCAGGCGCTCACTTATTTTGCCGACGCACATCAAGTAATTCCGCAACGCGTAGAGGAAGTTTTGACGCAAGTGAACTTGATGGATAAAAAGCAGGCGCAAATCACGAGTTTGTCGCGCGGCATGCGGCAGCGCGTGGGGATAGCCCAAGCGATCATCCATAAGCCTAAATACCTCATCCTAGACGAACCCGCATCGGGCCTAGATCCAGAAGCGCGCATTCAGTTGGCCGAGCTTTTCAAGCAACTCAACCAAGAAGGCATTACTTTGCTCGTTTCTTCGCACATTCTGGCCGAACTCGATCAGTACGCCAATCACCTCATTGTCTTGAAAGAAGGACAATTGGTAGAAACCGACTTTTTCAAGGATACTGCTGCCCAAAAAGACAATACTTACTTCATTGAAGCCGTAAATGCATCCTTATTGAGCAACCTCTCAGAACAAACACTGTTCAACTTCATAGAAAACGAAGGAGAAACCGCTATTTTTTCCATCCCAGCAGACACCCAACCACACCTTGCCCTGCAATATTTACTGAAACAAGGCATTCAAGTGAGGGCTTTCGGCAAACACAGTGTCAATATTCAGGACGCCTATT
Source organism: Bacteroidota bacterium (assembly GCA_041168605.1). GTDB lineage: Bacteria > Bacteroidota > Bacteroidia > Flavobacteriales_D > Crocinitomicaceae > UBA952. Next base: position 3,359 of record JBEEKN010000052.1, read on the forward strand.
TGAAAACCATCAAAAACGCATAACATGTTATCCGATATCTTTCGCAACCCAGAACTCAAGCGCAATGCTTGGTTAGAGCTCAAGCCGAACCGAATTTTAGCCATGTTGGGCCTCATCGCCTTGGCTTTTATTTTAGCCACCACCTCACTATTTGATAATGACTACCTCAAATCAGAAGAGGTCTTGATGAATACCGCACTATTTATCCTTTATTTGATCACAGGTGTTTGGGGGAGTAAAAATGCTGCTGATGCCGTAGCCGATGAAATCAATCAGAAAACCTGGGATCGCCAGCGCATGAGTGGCCAAAGCCCATTGTCACTTACCATCGGTAAAATTTTTGGACCAACGCTGTTGCAATGGCTCGGTGGACTCAGCGCCATGTTGGTTTATTTTTGCGCAGCGCTTGTGAGCGAAAATGTGGGCCAGAGCTTCATAAATGGCCTAATCTATATAGCTTTGGTGCTCTTGATGAACCTCAGCGCCCTGCTTTTTAGCTTGCTAACCATAACGGGAAGTACGCAATCAGCTTTTAGCCACTCAAAAATCAATACGACACTCTTTTTTATCTTATCTGTAATTGGTGTGGGTTGGATTTCTTTCTACCTCGCTTTAATAGGCGAAGAAAAGGGTGCCATTAGTTGGTACGGACTCATTTGGAACAACCTGACCATTTTGATTTCGCTGCTCATTTTTATCGGCTGGAGCGGCATCGGTATCCATCAAAATTTGCGCAAAGAATTGCAGTACCGCAACACCCAAAATTACTGGCTTGCTTTTCTCGTTTTTACAGGATTCTACTTCTATGGAATTACTTGGAATTTCCCTATCTATACTGAGGATTACAGCAACACCACCTATATTGCCCCACAAATCTATGGTTTGAATGCAGTCTATTACCACCTGGCCTTGGTAAGTTTGGTGTTTTTCTTGCTCACGCAGTTTTTACTCCTTTTTGAACGCCCTTCAGAAAATGACTACACGCTCTTTTTGCAAGCATTGCGCAAAGGCCAATTCAAAAAAGCGTGGCAAAATGCGCCGCTGTGGTTCAGTGTTGTGTTAGGCCTGACCCTCTCTCTGCTGTTGCTTTTTGCACTTCAAATTGCTGGCTTGGTCAAGCATCAGCTCCCACTCATTTTTCGACAATTAGAAGTTTTACAATTTCAACACAATTTTGCCTGGTCTTATCTCGCCATGGTTTTCTTGGTGCTGCGCGATATTTTCATGACCCGCACGCTACTCTATCGCTCCAAATACAAAAACAAACTATTGAGTCTTGCACTCTATTATTCCCTTATTTATTGGGCGATACCACTGCTTTTTATGATCGGTGCCCATCAAAAAGTAACTGCCGAGAACTACTTTTTACCATTTTTCAGAGCGGTCGGTTGGTTTTCTCCTGTGGTTCTCGCAGGTCAAGCTTTGGTAGCTTGGGGCTTGCATAGGCGTTGGTTGAGGGCCTAATTCAATGCGCTAGAATTACATTTATTATTTTGACTGGTACTAAGTAATTTTTACTTGTCTTCTTTTCTGTAAAATTTAGTTTTGCTTGTCTAACGCAATCAATAGATCTTACATCGAAATGGGAAGAAGAGCAACAACACTAGATGAGCAACTCATTCTACTGCGTTCTAGGGGAATGCTAGCGCGCACGGAAATGTTCTTTTCGATTATCAATTCCCTAAAGGAATTCCGAGCCTACCATTCTTAAAAGTAGATAGTCAGCAACGGCATCAATTGTATACAGGGATTCGGGTTATCTCTTTTCTTTTAAATGAAATTTCTGGGAACAGAAAAGTTGCATTTGAGAACCGACTCAAGCAACTTTTCGAGGAGGTGGATGACGAGCAAATTAAAATAATAATCAGAGAAAAAATTGGATATAAATTAGAATGAAAAGTGTTGTGAATTTGATATTATCCTTAATTTTGTTTTATCAAAGTGCCCTGTCATTCAATAGCAATGATACTGCACTCTAAAAAGGATTCATAAAGCCCAGACTTGCTCTGGGTTTTTTCACCTCCCAAACCATCCATTCAAACGGCGCAAGCGATATTTCTTCTTGAATCGGGCGCGTGCCCTCTGTTAATCCTTTTACACAACGAATGGGATCGCTGAGGCGCACTACTTGATTTTCAGCAGAGAGGTTGACGAGCACCAGTACTTTTTGCTTTTTGCTTTGGCGGTAAAAACTGAATACATTTTGGTTTTCATTGGGTACATTTTCATATGAACCAATTGCCAGCGCTGGGTTGCTTTGTTTGAGTGCAATCAGTTGTTTATAGCAATTGAACAAAGAGTTCGGGGTCTTGATTTGCTCTTCCAAAGAAATACCGTCATTGGGTTTTGAGTTGGCGTTGGTCCACCAGGCGCCGGAGTTTTTGTACCAATACGACATGCCTTCGCCCTGGCCTGTTTGATACCACTCGAATGCTTCTCGGCGGCCGATGTCATTGCCGTCGGTGTTGCCAAAAGAATATACCTTTCCTTGCATGCCGAGTTCTTGACCGTAATAAATCGAAGGCACGCCACCGATGAGCAGCATGAGCGCGGCGGCTAATTTTTGTCTTTGTACATTGGTTTGCAGAGAAGCAAAGCGGTCGATGTCGTGGTTTTCGATGAAGATGATTTGCGTTTTGCCTGCGGGCGTTTGATTGAGGATGATTTCCGCGTTGTTGATGATTTGCTGTTTGTCAAAGGATTGAATGGCTTGTTGGAGGCCAAAGCCAAACATGCGGTCTACGGTGGCTTTTTCGAAATATTCGAAGCCGTAGTCTGCCCAATTGGCTTGTTCGGCCACAATTTTAATGTCTGGATTGACGTCTTTGAGCGCAGCGATGAGCGGTTTCCAGAATTCAGCAAAGAGATTGGTGAGCGTGGGCTTTGCGTCTAGATGATCCATGGCATGATCTAGGCGAAAACCATCGACGCCGTCGTCAAATTTACCGTCCTGATTGGGATCAAGAAAATAGGAGAACAATTGGATATTGTAAGCGAGCACTTTTTTACTTTTCAAATTAACTGTTGTGGCGGTAATCACCTTGCCGTCGTAGCCGTTCAGGATGCGCAAATCAAAAACCATGGTGGCGGGCACCTGATGTGCGGAGTCATCAAATAAAATATAATCGCTGTATTGGGAATCGAGGTTGCCCACGGCGTCTTTCCACCAAAGGTGTTCGGAGGTCACGTATTGGGTTTCCATGTCGAGGTAGATTTTCATGCCGCGGCGGTGCACTTCTTTGACGAGGTCAAGAAAATCTTGCATGGTGCCAAATTCTGGATCAATTTTTTCAAAATCATTGGCGAAATAATTGTGGTAGCAGTCGGCTTCGTAGAGCGGAAAGAGTAAAATGGAGGTAATGCCGAGGTCTTGCAGGTACGGAAGTTTTTGCCTTAATCCATTGAGGTCGCCTTGTAAATCGCCGTTGCTGTCGTAAAAACTGCGCTGACAAACGTGGTACATGATTTCGCCTTTCACTGGCTTTTGAGCCCAAAAAACTGAGCTCAGGAATACAAATAAGATGGATAGGATGGTCGTTTTCATTTTTTTAGATAATGGATTGAATATTAGTAAGGGCTCATCTGAAATTTCAAGATACCGCCCGAAATGATATCGCCATAGCGAATGAATGGCTGCTGAAGTGCGGCGTTGTTTAAGGTCGGGTTTTCTTGATAGATATTGGCTTCGGAGATCTTTTGGGCTTTGATCACAAAACGCTTGTTTTGAGAGAGGTGCAGCGTTGCCTTCTTTACTTGCGGGCTTCCTATGACGAATGTACCAGCGGCCGGATTCACCGGATAAAAACCTAAAGTCGATAGCATATACCAGGCACTCATTTGTCCGCAGTCGTCGTTGCCGATCATGCCATTTGGGGTGTTTTGATGAAAGTCGGTCATGACCTGATGGATATACTTTTGGCCTGTTTTGAACTGATCGGTAAAGGCATATAAGTAAATGATGTGATGACTCGGCTCATTGCCATGCGCATATTGGCCAATCATGGCTTCCTGACCGAGGAATTTATTTGGATGCAGTGCTTGCGTCGTAAAAAAGGCATTCAGTTTCTTCGTGAAGTTAGCTTCGCCACCAAGTAATTGAAGCAGCCCGGGTATATCGTATTGCGCGGGTGTCCAAAAATACTGCCAAGCGTTGGCTTCGGTGTAGTCGCCAGGGTTATTCAAGGGCGAGGTGGCCATCAGCGGGTCGAATGGCGTTCTCCAGTAGCCTTGTGTATCCTTCCCTCTGAAAAAAGTTGTGCTGGAGTCATAGATATTTTGATAAAAAAGGGCGCGCTTTTGAAATTCTTTTACAACTTCTTCCTTTCCTAATTGACGCGCCATTTCGGCCACGCACCAGTCATCATAGCCGCTTTCGAGGGTTCTAGAGACCGATTCGTTGTCCAATAGATCGAAGGGGTAATAGCCAAACTTGGTGTACATTTCCCAGTTTGAATTGATATGACTTGTTGTGCTGGTTTCAACCATGGCGCCTAGCGCCTCTTCGGCGTTAAAACCCTTGAAGCCGTTCTGATAAGCCGATAAAATCATCGGGATGGCGTGGTTGCCGATCATGCAGTAGTTGTCTTGGCCCCAGGCGGTCCAGATGGGTAAGAAACCCTTCGCCTCATGGTGCAACAACATCGTTTGGACAATACCGTCAATTTTTTCTGGCGCCACAATTTGCAATAGCGGAAAGGCGCCCCTATAAATATCCCAAATGGAAAGCGTAGAGTAATAGGTTTTGTTTGCCGCTGTTCTGACCACGTCATCTACTCCTCGATAGCGCCCATCGACATCGGCAATATTTGAAGGCTGCAAAAGCAAATGGTAAAAAGAAGTGTAAAATACTTCCTTTTGCTTTTGAGGTGCTTTGATGTCAATTCTCGACAAGTAGTTTTCCCAACTTTTTCGGTTTTCGTCGCGTACTTTTTGAAAATCCCAATGGTTGATTTCTGCTGCCATGTTGCGTTTGGCTCCTTCTACATCAACCGTAGATAAGGCAATTTTTACTTGGAGCACCTTTTCCTTGCTCAAGTTGAAATCCAACAAATATTTGGGTGCTTTTGCGTTTTGCGCGCCCGCCAACAACGTCGATTGCGCAAACGGTTGACTAAACGTGACGCTAAAATAATAGCGGCGATTCACCCAGTTACTGGTCGAGACATATCCTGAAATCGTAGAGTCGTTTTCAAACTTGATGTCACTTTCAAGGACCAAACTTTTCGGGTCGTTTTGTTCAAAGACAAAGCGCAGGCCGTGTTGAAAATCTATAAGTACTTGTGCTTGCTTTTCGGGAAAGGTATATTGATGAAAGGCCACTCTTTCTGAGCAAGTGAGCTCTACCTTGACGCCATCTTGTTTGGTTACACGGTAATATCCAAGATTTGCCGACTCCGTTGCTTTGTCATATTCATTTTTTTCACTTACACGTTTTGGATTGATCGGCAAAAGCAAAATATCTCCCATTTCGTTGATGCCTGTTCCGCTCAAGTGCGTTTGCGAAAAACCCATTAAAAAGGTGTCTTTGTACTGATAGCCACTGGTGTGGTTCCAGCCGTAATCTTGGTTGTCAGGCCCGGGTTGCACCATTCCAAAAGGCATAGACGGCCCCGGAAAGGTATGACCTGTGCCATCGGTGCCGATAAATGGATTGACAAAACGAAGGTGCTGCGCATGAAATTCACTTCCAAGAAAACCCAAATAAAAACATACAAGTATCTTTAAATTCATGATTTATAGCTTTTCTTGTAAGTATTTTTTCATCAGGCAATTTATTTCCCATTGGTCAGACAACGGTTGTTGGGTGAAAGGTGCTTGCGGCATGTATGGGAAAGGGCCGAATTCAGGAGTGATGGTCAACTGCGCAGCGCCGTTCTGCATCTGAAGTTGACTGATCTCATTCCACCAAGTGGTATAACGATCCAAGTGCTTTTTCCATTCAGGAGCAAACGGATGGTTCACCTGTGGACTTTGCTCAAAACCTACACGCGCATGGATGTGTTGGATGTTTGGATAGATTTGCGTCAACAGTTCTTGTTGGTCACTTAAATCGCTTTCTGAAACCACACAAAAATGTGATAAATCGGCAACTAATTTGAGCTTTGGAAACGCTTTCAAATAAGTCAAAAGCGTTTTGAGGTGAAAAGAGAACCTCCCCCGATGGATTTCATGCCAATGGGGAATACCCGCAGCGGCTGTAATTTGCTCTGCTCGGGCAATGATGTCACAATTTGCATTGAAATCAAAAAAGTCCTTGCCCGTATGAGAATTGATCGCATTTGGATTCAATCCAACGAGGAAATTCAGGCGCTGCGTCAAACGTTCGGTATACGCAGCAACTGTTTCTTTTTCGTTAGAGAGTACTTGTTGGGCAATAAAGATAAAATCTGGATGGCTGGTATGGCGGATGCGTTCCAATTCGGCTATAAATTCATCCACAAATTGTTGGTCATCGGGAAAGTTTATTTCTACGCCATCATAACCATCATGAAGCGCCTTTTGTAAAAAAGCTTGCGCAGAAAGTACTTCACAACCCCAATAAGTGCACAAATACGAAATTTTCATGCTCATCGGGAATAAATAAGTTCATTCAAGGGCGTTTGAATGACGGCGCCAATTTGGGCACCCGGACACCAGGTTTTCCAGTCGTTTTCTTGGTTGGCGTTGTCTGGCGCCTTCAGAACCATGTCTTTGTCCATGTAAATGACCGTCATGACCTTGCGCATTTGATCGGTTACATTGGCGCCTGCGCGGTGAAATATCCAGCCAGAATGAAAACTGATTTCGCCAATGTCAAAAGCTTCAATGACATGTTCAAAATCAGTAACACGCAGCGTCTTTTGGATTTGATCTTCGCTTTCATCGCCAATTTCCAATTCTCTTCCGACCACAATGACATGGCTTCCCGCACTGAATTCTAAAGGTCCCATTTCAAGCGGCGTTGCTTGCAGCGGCAACCATGCCGTGACCGTTTTATCACTTGACAAAGGCCAGTAGTATTGATCGGCATGCCAAGGTGTAATGCCGCCGCCGGCTTCCTTGAACAAAGCTTGGTCGTGGTACAAACGCACGCCATTGACCTGCATGAGCTCGCTGGCGAGTTGCCCCAAGCGCTTGCTGAAAACCAATTCTTTGATCAAGCTGTTCTCGCGCCACAAATTAAACAACTGCAAAAAAGCTTTCCCATAGGTACTGCGCTCTTCAAGTGCGGTTTGCTCTTGGTTCATGAGGGCAACTTGCTTTGAAATGACCTCGTTAAAGAAAGTGATTGTTTGAGCATTCAACACCTGCTTCAATTTAATGAAACGATGTTGCTCATAAAAAGCAATTTGTGCTTGCGTTAAAGGATAAGGCGTTTCAAGGAAATGACGAATTTGTTCGGGTAGTTGGGGCATGTTTCGAATTGAAAGTTTTCTAAAACTCAAAATTAGAAGTTCAATCAAAAAAGAAATATGCTTATTTTATTCAATTATAATACTATATTGAATTATATTCAACAGAAATAATTAAATTTAGTTGATAAGAGCTCATGAAAGCACAATTAGAAGACATCCCCTCCAAACAAGGCGGCGCTAGTTTTTATCATACCAAAATTAGTGTTCCTGCCTTTGAATTCAAGTGGCACTACCATCCAGAATATGAATTGACGTATATCCTCAAAGGCAATGGCTATCGGGTTGTGGGTAACTCACATGAACAATTTGTTACAGGAGACCTCGTCTTGTTGGGCAGTAAGCTTCCACACACATGGTGGGGAAAAAATGAAGATGGAAGTCCTTCAGAAGCCATCGTGATTCAATTTTCAAGCGCATTCATCGAACCATTTTTAAAGTTAAATGAAGGTCAAGCAATTAAAGATCTGTTGGCGCAAGCTGCAAAAGGAATTCGCTTTGAGTCGGATGGTTTGTTCGTCCAAAAACTCCTTTCTCTTGACCAAACTAAAGAACTAGAAAGCGTCCTCGCGCTACTATCCCTACTCCAAGATCTGACCACAAAACCAGGCACCATCTTGTGTCCGGACTCCTATCACAACGTCATTTCCAAAAAGTTCGAAACGCGCATCAACAAGGTTTGCACCTACATCCAAAACCATTATGCGGAGTCCATTTCACTCAAACAAGTATCAGACCTTGTCTTTATGTCGGAAAGTAACTTTTGCAAGTTCTTCAAGAAGGCCACCAGCACCACGTTCTCTGATTATTTAAACGATTTGCGCATCAACGAAGCCTGTCACCTCCTGCTCTCTTCTGAAGACAATGTGAGCAAAATTGCACACGATTGTGGCTTTGAGTCCTTGAGTTATTTCAATCGTGTGTTTTTGAAGAAAAAACAAGTGACGCCTTCGGGATTTAGAAATCAGTAGCGTACAGCCTACCCCTTCGGCTCCTCTACCCTGCCGTCGGCGTGCTTGGCGAAGCGCCCGAGCTTAGGATCGTGCACTTGGTCGTAGCGCGGCCATGGCCAGCCACCAAATTGAGTGGTTTGATAATCTTGGAAGGCTTGGTAGATTTCTTCTTTGCTGTTCATGACAAATGGGCCGTGCTGCACAACAGGCTCGTTGATCGGGCGCCCTTGCAATACCAACACTTTAGAAGTTTCTGTACCGTTGCGCAACAAACAATTTTGCGCGGCATCTACATCGGCTGCGTGGTAATGCGCCAAAGTTTGATCGCCTACTTGCAGGCCATTTCCTTCGTAATAATAAACACTGCGGTTTACGCCAGCGGCTGCCGCAGGGAGTTCAAAGCTCGCGCCTGGTTCTAGGTGAATGTTGTAAATGGCCACATGGTTATTGGCATCGGCAGCCCAAGAGTTGGGAGGTGTGTTGGCCGATTGATACTGGCCTAATTTGCCGACAAGTACTTCGACATGCGCTTTTCCTGTTGGCGAAGCAACGCTAAACTTAGGAACGGATTCGGCCCACAACATTTTGAAATGCGGCTGTACCATTTTGCTTTTTTTAGGCAAATTGAGCCAAATCTGAAAGAGCTCAAGCGGATTCTCTTTGTCTTGGTTGAGCAAGGGGAACATTTCGGCGTGTTGTACGCCTTTGCCTGCGGTCATCCATTGGACGTCGCCATTTCCGTAGCGGCCAGCTGCGCCCATGCTATCGGCGTGGTCTACAAGGCCGGTTCTGACCACCGTAATGGTTTCAAAACCGCGGTGTGGGTGACCTGGAAAACCCGGTACAGTAGCGCCGTGGTACATGCGAAATCCGTCTTTGACAATGAAATCTTGGCCCATGTGGCGGCCTTCAAAATTGCTAGGATCAGGACCTAATGAAGTGTTCCCTTTGGGAAAGAAATCTTCGTGGTGCACACAAAATAAGAAGGGATCGAGGGTTTCCCACTGAAAACCAAGTGGGCGTATTTTGGAAACGAGCTGAGTGGTCATCGGGACAGATTGTATTTTGGAAAATAATTGAAAAGGCTGCACAAAAACGGCACCCAAGCCCAAACCTAAGCGAGACAAAAAGGAACGGCGTTCTAAAGGACTAGACATAACTGAAATGTTTGCCCTAAAATTAAGGTTTTTCTGAACGTATTGACCTTAACTTAGGTCAATTAATCAGGCTAAGCCTCTAGTTTGAAAGCAGATGTTTGGTGAAAAGTAAGATCTGGGTAGTCTTGTTCGGCCATCTGCAAAAGGAAGGGTGTTTCGGCTAGAAAAACCAGGTTTTCGTCCTTGTCGAGGGCTAAATAGTTGCTTTTGGCGCGTTTGAAATTAGCGAGCTGCTCTGCATTTGTGGTGGTGATCCAGCAAGCCTTGAAGTAATTGCGCGGCACAAAGCGACAATTAGCGCCATATTCGTGAATCAGGCGGTAACTAATGACCTCAAATTGCAATTGCCCCACTGTACCGACAATTTTGCGGTTGCCCGGTTGTTGGATAAATAATTGCGCCACACCTTCGTCGATGAGCTGACGAATGCCTTTTTCCAATTGCTTAGACTTGAGTGGGTCTAAGTTTTCTAATTCTTGGAATATTTCAGGCGAAAAAGATGGAATGCCTTTGAACAACATTTTTTCACCGGTGGTGAGTGTGTCGCCAATTTTGAAGGAACCGGTGTCGTAAAGCCCAATAACATCGCCCGGATAGGCGTCGTCGATGACGCTTTTATCTTGGGCCATAAAGGACGTTGGATTCGGGAATTTCATGTCTTTATTGAGGCGCACGTGGTGGTAAAACTTATTGCGCTCAAAACGGCCCGAAACAATGCGCAAAAAGGCAATGCGGTCGCGGTGTTTGGGGTCAAGGTTGGCATGGATTTTAAAAACGAACCCAGAAAAACGGTCGTCTTCTGGGGCCACCATGCGGGTATCGCTCTCGCGCCCTTGTGGCGATGGAGAAATCTCGCAAAAGGTATCGAGCAATTCTTTTACCCCGAAGTTGTTGACGGCCGAGCCAAAAAATACGGGTGCTACATCGCCCGCTAAATACGCATTGCGGTCAAACGGATCGTAAACGCCCTCTACGGTATCGATTTCTTCTCGGAGTTCATTGGCCGGATTTTCACCGATAATTTGATCGAGTGTAGGGTCGGATAAACTTGAAATAGAGACGACGTCGTCGGAGATTTTAGTTTTGTTTGCAGCAAAAAGATTGAGTCCTTTTTGGTAGATGTTGTACACACCTTGAAAGCGGTCGCCCATGCCAATTGGCCAAGTCAAGGGGCGCACTTTGATGTCTAATTTGGACTCGAGTTCATCTAATAAATCAAATGCTTCTTTGCCATCGCGGTCCATTTTATTGATAAAAATGATCACGGGGGTTTTGCGCATGCGACACACCTCCATGAGGCGGCCGGTTTGTGCTTCTACCCCATTGGCGCAGTCGATAACAAGGATGACGCTATCCACAGCCGTAAGTGTCCGAAAGGTGTCTTCGGCGAAGTCTTTGTGACCGGGTGTGTCTAGGATATTGATTTGTTTGCCGTTGTAAGCAAAAGCCATTACGGAAGTAGCTACGGAGATACCGCGCTGCTTCTCGATTTCCATGAAGTCAGAGGTGGCCGATTTTTTGATTTTGTTGTTCTTTACGGCACCAGCGGTTTGTATCGCCCCACCAAAAAGCAATAGTTTTTCGGTCAGGGTAGTTTTACCGGCATCTGGGTGAGAAATAATGCCAAAAGTGCGGCGTTTCTCGGTGGCTTCTGTGAATCTCATAAGGCTGTACATAAAAAAAGACCGCAGAGCGGTCTTTTGAATTGAAATGGGTGGGCGAAATTAGAAAATTTCGTTCGCTGCAAAATGGAATACGCCTTCAATTGCTGCGTTTTCGTCGGAGTCAGAACCGTGAACGGCATTGCGTCCTTTGCTTTCTGCATAAGCCTTACGGATGGTTCCGTCTGCTGCTTCAGCTGGATCTGTAGCACCAATAAGTGCACGGAAATCTGCTACTGCGTTTTCTTTTTCGAGGATAGCTGCAACGATAGGGCCGCTGGTCATGTACTCGACGAGTTCGCCGTAGAACGGACGCTCAGCGTGAACTGCATAAAATTCTTTAGCTTGTGCCTCAGAAAGTTGCGTGTATTTCATTGCTTTGATGCTGAAACCAGCATTGATGATCATGTCGATGATTTTGCCCATGTGCCCGTTTTCGATTGCATCGGGCTTAAGCATTGTAAAAGTTCTGTTGGTTGCCATGTATTTTCTTTATTTTGGGTGCAAAGATACCACTTTTTTAAAAATTCAAAGAGAAGCTGCTCACTTTGCTTTCTTCGTGACAAATTCAATGATGATGCCGAGCGAAGGTTGTAAAATACCCGAAGCGTTTTCTAACAAGGTGGTTTGATAACGCGTAGGGTCATTTGGATCGACAAGCGGTTGGTTATTGGCATCGGTTTGAACAAGTAAAATCGGCGCGACTTTCGTTTTGAAAGCATATGCGTTTTGCACATCGAAATAAAAGTTCATATTGAATTTATCGAGGTAGAGTTTTTTATCGACACGGACATTCAACTGATGAAAATTGCTTTCGCGCTGCGTATTGAGTTGCGTATAATCTAAGATGCCTACCCCATTGATGTCCCAGTTACTGATGAGGGCAGAGCTAGCGATGTTGTAAGGCGTGTAAGGCGCACCACCCGAAAACAACCAACGCATCCCAAATTCACAGCCGTTTTTAAAGCGCTTTCCGCCGGTGAGCGATACGATGTGGCGGCTGTCCCAAGAGGTAGGCACATATACATTGTTTTTGTTGAGGAATTCGGAGCGCACCCAAGTGTAGGCCATAACGGCATAAAACCCTTTGTAGAGCTTCTGTTGGTACAGAAATTCAGCACCATAACTGCGTCCACTTGAAGTGGAGGTGATCGCTTCGTTGCCGACCACGCCGAAATCCGAACCGATATTGGCGAGAGAAATCGAATCTTTGAGCGAGAATGGATAGTAATTGTACTTTTTATAAAAACCCTCTAGCGTGATGCGCGCATTCCATTTGAGCAGGTATTCTGTCCCCAACACAAAGTGGTCAGCTTGGATGTAAAGGACGCCATTTTGCTGATTGACGAGGTCGCCAGCGACATTTCGGTAACCAAGAATGGTGTAAGCAGGCAATTGGTGGTAGCGCGCGATATTGGTATTGATTGCCCAATCTTCGGTGAGGCGATACGAAGCTGAAAACATCGGTGAAAACTGCTTGAACGGATTGCGCATTTGCGCGCTATACGAGGTGCCATCTGCACGCACACCCAAAGACAAACGCAATCTTTCATTCAAAAACGCACGGCTCAATTGCGAGAAAGCAGCATATTTGTGCAAATTGAGTGTGGACTCAAAGTCGATGACGGCAGGCTGTCCAAAAATGGTGAGCTTTTGATAGGTATCTGAAAAGTACTTGGCGAATTCATAGCCCACACCAACGTTCCAACGCCACCCGTTTTTGATGTAGGTGTGCTCAAAACGCAATTTATTTTCGGCTTCAAAAGAAGTGTAATCTTGTAGTAAAAACTGTGGTTCTTCGATGCGGTCTTTGTAACGATACGCGCGGTTGTTGAGCATGTTGCGGCTGGCCACAACGGTTTGTATCGAAGACTTTGAAGAATGTTGCCACACAGCACCCATGGTGTAGTTCCATTGGCCTTGTTGGGGCAAATTGCCGAGGACAAAATTGTTGTAGGCGATTTGTGCGGTGTCGGTGAGGCCGTCGTTGACGCTCGCATTGAGGCCAAACTGATCGAGGGCACCAAGACCAATAATAGAAAGCTTGTTTTTGGGATCTAGCTGAAAGTTGAATTTGAATTGGTAGTCATTGTAGTTGGGCAAGATCGGCAACTGGAGCGCAGCAAAGAGCAATTGCAAATAGGAACGGCGCACCGAGAAAATAAAATCGCCTTTTTTGCCAATTGGGCCATCAAAAGTGAGTGCAGCATCGGAAGAACCCAAAGCAAAATTGGTGATCAGTGCGTCTTTGTTGCCATCTTTTTGCTTGAAAGAAAGCACGGAAGAAAGCCCGTTGGCGCGGTTGGCCGGAAAAGCACCCGAATAAAACTCGACTTCTCTGATAAAATTGACGTTGAGCAAACCCACTGGCCCACCACTGCTTCCTTGCGTGGCAAAGTGATTGATGTTCGGGACTTCGATGCCATCTAAGTAAAATTTGTTTTCACCAGGTGAACCACCGCGGATGATGATATCGTTTCTAAATGTGGCACGAGCAGCCACGCCAGGGAGCGCGCCAATCACCTTACTGACATCGCGGTTGGCACCTGGAAGGCGTTCAATTTCTGTAGCGCTGAGTGTCTTGAGCGAGTTCGGCGACTCTACTTTGCGCTGAAAAGGCGCCGCAGTAACTTTGACATCCTTTGAGGTCTGTACTTTTTCTTCGAGCTCTAAATTGAGTTCAGTGGGGCGCGCGTTGGTAATCAGGACCTCAGATTGGATTTTCTCGTCGAAGCCCGGCGCGGTAATTTTAACAGTATAAATACCCGGCTTGAGTGCCTCAAAGACAAAACGCCCATCTAAATCGACAGCTTTGAGTAGCTGCAATTCGACAATAGCTACTTTAGCTGGCGAAATGGTGGTTCCGTTGGCTGCATTGGTGAGTTTTCCGGAGAGGATGCCACTTTGGGCAAAAAGGGAAGCTGGAAGGATGAAAAATAAAAGAGTTTGGAGAATTTGTTTCATTTTTTGTTGAAGTTTGACATTACAAAACAACAACAAAAGTTCAACAAAAAAGTTTTATTCGCTCGGGATTTTATCCGTCCGGATCCATTCTTGGGTCCTGAAAAATGGGCCAATGTAACCGCGCACGTTCAATTTGTCAGTGTTGCTTTCGTTCAGCCACATGGAACAAGTGTAAGTTTTGCCGTTGTCTGGATCTAAGATAGTGCCTCCCTCCCATTCGCTGCCGTTCCATTTGAGTTGCTTCACAATCAGCATCCCTAAAATGGGTTGATTATATAGTTTACCTGAGCACTCAGTACATTTAGAATTTGGACCATCTTTGCCTCTTTTGTAGATGTAAACTACCTTACCGTAGAGTACACCCTCTTTTTTGTAAAGCTCGACAATTGACTTTTTGTAACCTGTGGCGTCGTCGATGGTGATCCAAAGCCCGGTGCAAGACTGCGCTTTGGCATAAGCACCCATGAAAATCAATAAACTGAAGATGAAATACCTAAGCATGCTGTACAATTTGTATAAAATTGCGCAAAATTTCTTTTCCGAGCGGCGTCAGGACAGATTCAGGGTGAAATTGTACGCCATACACTTTCATTTCCGATCTTTCGAGCGCCATCGGAACCCCAGCTTCAGTGTGCGCAGTAAGCCAATTTTCAGGACACACCACTTTCCACGAATGATACAAACCAACCTCTATGCGCTTGGGCAAGCCCTGAAATAAACCCGTATGATCCATGATGTCGATTGTTTCCTGAACACCATGCTTGACCTGCACTTGATTCATTAAGCTGCCGCCGAGGTGCTCCACGAGTGCTTGCATGCCCAAACAGACACCCAAAATTGGTGTTCGGCCCACAAATTGGTCCAAAAGTGCGCTCAGACCTACTTTTTCATTGGGAAGACCCGGGCCTGGCGATAAAATGATGGCGTCTGCTGCTAGAAGTGTCTCTTGTGAAAGCTGATCGTAGCGTACAACGCTCAACTGGAGGTCCATTGCCTCGAGGTAATGGGCAAGATTGAACGTAAAGGAGTCATAAAAATCGATCAAAAGAACCCTCACGTAGCTTGTTTTTTGTTACTTTGCAAAAGTAGTAAATTCA
>JBEEKN010000053.1:0-17926 GCA_041168605.1 Bacteroidota bacterium
GCCATTGCAATGGTTGCAGACTCTTCCATTGCCAGTAAACGTTCAGATAATTGGATCATGAAATAGGGTTTGTGCAAAGGTAGTAATTTGTGCCGAATTGACTTACCTTTGCAGCATGCGTATTGATATTCTCACCGTACTTCCTGAGTTGCTCACCAGCCCTTTTGCGGCTTCGATTATGCAGCGTGCCCAAACCAAAGGTCATGTCGAAATTCATGTCCATAATTTGCGCGATTACGCAGACAACAAACACCGCAATATCGACGATTACCAATACGGCGGTGGGGCAGGAATGGTCATGAGTATTGTACCTATTGCCAAAGCAATAGAAAGCCTGCAGGCCGAGCGCAGCTACGACGACATCATTTACATGACGCCAGATGGCGCTTTGCTCGAACAAACTACTTGTAATCAGCTTTCGCTGGCGCAGAACATCTTGATTTTATGTGGGCACTACAAGGGTGTAGACCAACGCGTCCGCGATTTGTATGTGACCAAAGAAATTTCAATTGGTTCTTATGTCCTGAGTGGCGGCGAGCTTGCAGCTGCAATTGTTGTAGATGCGGTGGTGCGGCTCATACCCGGCGTACTCAACGACGAAACTTCAGCGCTCACCGATTCTTTTCAAGATGGGCTTTTGGCGCCGCCTGTATATACGCGCCCACCGGTTTTTAATGGTTTAGAAGTGCCTCAGGTCTTGCTTGGAGGCAATCCAAAAGAGGTAGATGCCTGGCGAGAAGCTCAAGCCTACGCCAGAACCAAAGAAAGAAGACCAGATCTTTTAGAAGAATAATTAATCTTCTAGTATTTGAATATTCGCAAATCTCAACAATACTGTTTTTGATCCGTGCTGCGGAAAGAAGATGGTCGCTTTTTTGTCTGCTCCTTGACCTTCTAGTTTGAGTACTTTTCCTTTGCCAAAACGCTCGTGCATGATGTTGTGACCTACCATTAAGCCAGGTGTGCTATCCGTTTGATTCGTCGTTTTTTGCTGACTCACTTCTTTGAGTGAACGCAATTGAGGCGCCGAACCCAATGGCTTATTCAGGCCTCCTGAAAAACCGCGGTCAAAACCACCTGAGCCCATTAAAGAACGGCTGTTAGAAGCCCTGCTCACCGACTCAAATTGCAAATATTGCGGATCGATTTCATCGATGAAGCGCGAGGGTTCACACATAATGGATTGCCCCCAGGTAAAGCGGCTCGTGGCATACGAAAGCATACAGCTGCGCATACCGCGGGTGAGCGCTACATAAAACAAGCGGCGTTCTTCTTCGAGTTCTGAGCGCGAATTGAGCGCCATTTGAGACGGGAAGAGGTTTTCTTCGAGACCAACAATATATATATTCGGAAATTCGAGGCCTTTGCTCGAGTGGATGGTCATGAGGCTGATGTGATTGCGGTCTTCGGGTTTGTCTTGGTCTGCGTCTGTGAGTAGCGCGACGTCCATCATGAAGTCTGCGAGGGTACGCGGTACATCTGCTTCAGCTCCGCGCACAAATTCTTGTATACCTGCCAAAAGTTCTTCGATGTTCTGAAAGCGCTCGACTTCTTCTGGTCCTTTGTCTTTTTCGGCTAAGAGTTCGCGAATGATCCCTGAGGATTTTGCGATGCGTTCGGCAAGCGTAAAAGCGTCGGTTTTTTCGAGCTCAGCACCAAAGCTTTCAATCATGGTCACAAACTCATAGATTTTGCTGCGCGCGGCACTCCCGACGTCGGCAGGGAAACGCTGAAAGTCTTTGATGACCTCCCACATACTGGTGTTGTAGCGGTTGGCGGCAATGATGATGTTTTCTATGGTTGTTTTGCCAATGCCTCTTTTGGGGTAATTGATGACGCGTTTAATGGCTTCTTCGTCGTGCGGGTTGGCACTGAGTCTGAAATAGGCGAGGAGGTCTTTGATTTCTTTGCGCTGGTAAAAAGACAAGCCACCGTAAATTTTGTAAGGCATGTTGAGTTTGCGCAGGGCTTCCTCAAAGGCACGCGATTGCTTGTTGGTGCGATAAAGAATGGCAAAATCTTGAAAGCGTGCGCCTTCTGTTGTTTTGCGCTCAAAGATGGCTTGAGAAATGGTGCGGCCTTCTTCGTTGTCGGTTAAGGAGCGCTGCACTTTGATTTTGGCGCCTTCGCTGTTGTCGGTCCAGACCGTTTTGGTGATTTGGTCTTTGTTCTTTTTGATGATGCTATTGGCCGCCTCCACAATGTTTTTGGTACTGCGGTAGTTTTGCTCGAGTTTGTAGAGCACGAAATCGGGATAGTCTTTTCTAAAGTTGAGGATGTTCTCGATGTTGGCTCCTCGAAAAGAATAGATACTTTGGGCGTCGTCTCCGACCACACAAATGTTTTGATAGGCGGCGGCAAGTTTCTTGACGATGAGGTACTGGGCGTAGTTGGTATCTTGGTACTCATCTACTAAAATGTACTGAAACTTTTGTTGGTAGTAGTGCAGTACGTCTGGGAAATTGCGCAGCAAAACGTTTGTAAAATAAAGGAGGTCATCGAAGTCCATGGCTCCCGCTTTAAGACAGCGATTGGCGTAGGTCTGGAAGATGAGGCCGAGCTCTGGCCGGCGCGATTGTTTGTCTTCGAGCTGGATTTCGGCATTGGCTGCATAGGCCTCTGGTGAAATGAGGTTGTTTTTGGCTGCTGAAATGCGCCCAAAGACCATGCTGGGCTTGTAGGTTTTGTCGTCGAGATTGAGCTCCTTGATGATGCCTTTGATCAGGCTTTTGGAGTCTTGGGTATCGTAGATCGTGAAATTGTTCGGAAAGCCGATGCGTTCGGCATTGAAGCGGAGTATCTTTGAAAATACCGAGTGAAAGGTACCCATGGAGATATTCTTAGCTTCGCCACCACCTACGATATGGCCAATTCTTTCGGTCATCTCTTTGGCCGCTTTGTTGGTAAAGGTGAGGGCTAGGATATTGAAGGGGTCTATACCTTGCTCCATCATGTGGGCAATGCGAAAGGTAAGGACACGGGTTTTACCTGAGCCGGCACCGGCAATCACCATAATGGGGCCAAAAATATGATCAACGGCAACCCGCTGACTTTCGTTTAATTCGTCTAGATAGGACATGGAAAAAATGCTGTGTTCAAAAGTACTATTTTAAGTTGCTGTACATCCATTCAAATTGCAGTATTTTTGCACAAATTTTGGCCTCAAACCGAAACTTATGCAAGCCCTTTACGTATAAACCATTTTTGAATTTGACGCATGAGAACAAAATACATAGACCTGATCGAACAAACTTTTGATTTTCCTCAAAATGAATTCTTCTTGCGCGAAGACCGCTTGTTCTTTCACGGCATCGACCTCATGCGCTTGGTTCACGAACACGGCACCCCCCTTAAGTTTCATTACTTACCCCAAATTTCAAACAATATACAGCGCGCCAAAGGCTGGTTCAGGGAAGCCATCATGAACCTCGGTTACCAAGGCAACTACTATTATTCTTACTGCACCAAAAGCTCTCACTTTGCTTTTGTCCTTGACGAAGTCCTCAAAAACAACGTCCACATCGAAACCTCATCGGCTTTTGACATCGATATCGTCAAGAGCTTGCAGGCAGCAGGAAAGCTACAGCCCAAAAGCTACGTCATTTGCAATGGCTACAAACCGTCTCAATACATCCATAAAATTGCGGACCTCATCGAGGAAGACGACCTGCGCGTCGTGCCCGTTGTAGACAACATCGATGAACTCAAGCAACTCATTAGCCTCACCACCAAAGAACTCAATATCGGTATCCGCATTGCATCAGAGGAAGAGCCTAAGTTCGAATTCTACACCTCGCGTTTGGGTATCCGCTACCGCGAAATCGTTCCTTTTTACAAAGCGATTCTCAAAGAAAACCCGCGTGTACGCGTCAAGATGCTCCACTTTTTCATCAATACGGGCATCAACGACACCGCTTATTACTGGAACGAACTCACGAAATGTTTGCGCGTTTATTCCGACCTCAAAAAATTGTGTCCAGAACTAGACTCCCTCAATATCGGGGGTGGTTTCCCAATCAAGAAATCCTTGGCCTTTGATTTTGACTACGCCTATATGGTCCGTGAGATCTTAACGCAAATCAAGCGTTTGTGCCAAGACAACGACATTCCCGAGCCCAACATCTTTACCGAATTCGGTTCTTTTACAGTAGGGGAGAGCGGCGGTGCTATTTTTAGTGTACTGCATCAAAAACAGCAAAACGATCGCGAAAAATGGAACATGATCGATTCCTCCTTCATGACCAACCTCCCAGACACCTGGGCGATTAATCAGCGTTTTATCATGTTGCCGATCAACCGTTGGAACGACGACTACGAACGCGTCTTGCTCGGTGGCCTCACCTGTGACTCCGACGACTACTACAACTCAGAGCAACATTCCAACGCTATTTACCTGCCTAAATTCGATAAAAACAACACTTTATACATCGGATTTTTCAATACGGGGGCATATCAAGAAACCATCGGCGGCTACGGCGGCCTCAAACATTGCCTGATTCCGGAGCCTAAACACATCTTAATTACAAGAGATGAAAGCGGTAAAATTCAGACCGAAGTGTTTAGCAATGAGCAAACTGCGCAAGACTACCTAAAAATATTGGGCTACGACAAGTAACAGAGGGTTTATTCGTGCTATATTTGCGGACAATTTGAAAACAGAATGAAAGTAACATCGATCTCTTTATTGGCTCCCAACAAATTTTCGTCAAAAGTTCAGTCTTGGGCGGCGGGCATGGCTACAGAGGTATATTCTGTTACAGACAAAACTGCCGATTTCTTTGAAAGCACGGATAGTCTTTTGATTTTCAATCAAAATCAAGAGTTGAGTGCGGAAATCATAGAGCTGAAAGCCCGCTACGACAAACAACAAAAACCCGTTCACAAAATTGACATCAACGGTACTTTGCAAGTAGGGGTTACGAACTTTGCACTTTGGTTGGATAGCACCAAAGCTAAAAACGTGTTGGTCATTGGCGCCGAAGAACTCGCCGACAATCCAAATTTAGAGCGTTACCTCGACGCCGTCTAAAATCTTTATCTTTTTTTTGTTGCGTGCTTAATTTCTCAGTTGAGCTGCACACTCATTTTCCAAGGCTTTCAAGATGCGTTGCATGGCCTTTTCAATTTGCGTTTCTGAGAGCGTTTGCTGCCCATCTTGTAAATAAAAAGCTAGTGCATAGGACTTCTTACCTGAAGGTAAATTCTTGCCTTCGTATACATCGAAAAGCTGGATGTCTTGTAAGAGTTTGGTCTCGGCTTTTTGCGCACATTGCTGCAATGCTCGGTAGCTCGTGCTTTGGTCGACGAGCAAGGAGAGGTCGCGTCTGACGGCAAAAGACTTAGGGACTTCTTGGTAGCGAATTTTTCTTTTCGAGGCTAATTCAAGGAGTTTGTTCCAGTCAAATTGGGCGTAATACACAGGTTGCTTGAGGTCGAGGTCTTGTTGCAACTGTGCACTGATTTGGCCGAGTTCTACGAGCGCTTGACGGTCGCAGGTAATGCGCAGGCCTTGTTGAAATAAAATATTTTCAGTGTCGCTTTCTTTGCAAGCATGCGCAAGTCCGAAGCGCTCCAAAATGGCATAAACCTCTTTTTTGAGACTGAAGAACGAATGATTTATTGCAGTGGGCTGATTCCAATGCTCGCTCGTTTGCTTACCCATAAGGGCAAGGGCCAAACGCGGCGTTTCTTGGTGTTGATCTTGGTGCGTTTGGTAATCTTGACCAAATTCAAAGATTTGTAGGTCTTGTTGTTGGCGATTTTGGTTGTAAGCTAAGTTTTCGAGTAGGCCAAATACGAGTGTTTGTCTGAGCTGAGCGAGGTCCTGACTCAAAGGGTTGAGCATGCTGATGGCTGTGCCAAAAGAGGCATCGAGCGCAGCACTGTATTGTTTTTTAGTCAAGGAGTTATTCATGACTTCGTAAAACCCTCTTCCGACTAAAAATTCAGCTGCTGCTTCTTTTTGTGCATCCGAAGCTTTTTCACTTGGTGCACTGAGGCTGTAATTCCATTTGGCAGGCAGTTCAATGCTATTGAGCCCGTAAATGCGTAAAATTTCTTCAATGACATCAATCGGACGCGTCACGTCTACGCGGTAAGCCGGAACAGTTAAGTCCCAAGTTTGGTCAGCAAAACTGTTTATTTGAAAGTCTAGGTCCGTTAAGATCTGTTCAATTTGGGTGTTGGGTATATCGTTCCCAATGAGATTAGTGATTTTTTGTTTACTGATTTTCAATTCAATAGGCTTTGTTGCTTCACCTAAGAATTCAAATGTGCTACTTTTGACTTGAGCGCCAGAGAGTTCTTGCAAGAGTTGGACGCAGCGCAAAAGAGCTGTGTGGGTCAAGTTTGGATCTACGCCGCGTTCAAAGCGAAACGAAGCATCGGTGTTAAGGCCGTGTTGGCGCGCTGCTTTTCGGATGCGCACAGGGTTGAAGAGTGCAGACTCGATGAGTACGCGTGTGGTTTGGGCTGAAACGCCACTTTCTAAACCACCCAAGACACCCGCTAAGCACAAAACGCCATTTGCGTTGGCAATGACGAGTTCGTGACCCGCAAGTTTGTAGTTGGTGTTGTCTAGGCCAAGAAAAGCTTCTTCGGCTTTGGCAACACGCACTTCTAGTGCAGTTCCGGTTTTGTCGGCATCAAAAATATGAAGTGGCGTGCCGAGTTCGCGCTGCACAAAATTACTGATGTCAACTACATTGTTGATGGGTTTGAGCCCGACAGCTTTGAGCCTGTTTTGGAGCCATTTTGGGGAAGGACCAACTTGTACACCATCGAGTTCGAGCGCTAGGTAGCGTTTGCACGCTTCTGTATCGCTTACTTGAATGTGTAATGTCGGGAGCTCCTCGTTACTGAGGGTCGGTAGGGTCGTCCATTTGAGTTCAATTTTTTCGGTATGGTCTAGGTTGAACTTCGCTTTGATGTCTCTGGCTACACCGATATGGCCCATGGCGTCGGCACGGTTGGGTGTAAGCCCGATCTCGAGTTGGATGTCGCGTTCTAAATTGAAAAAATCTGCAGCTGCTTGCCCAACAATAGCGTCAGAAGGCAGCACCAAGATGCCGTCATGGCTTGCGCCCATGCCCAGTTCGTCTTCGGCACAAAGCATGCCTTCTGAGGCAACGCCCCTGATTTTGGCTTTCTTGATTTCAAAAGATTGATCCGGTTGTGGATAAAGCGTGCAACCTACAGTCGCAACGATTACTTTTTGCCCAGCAGCCACATTGGGCGCCCCACAAACAATTTGTAAAGGCTCCGCAGCACCGACATTGACGGTTGTGACCTTAAGCTTGTCGGCGTCTGGGTGTTTTTCGCAGGTGAGGACCTCACCAATGACCACGCCTTCGAGACCTCCTTGGATTTCGTTTATGGCCTCTAAACCTTCTACTTCTAAGCCAGTTTGCGTCAGGATTTCGCTGAGTTCAGCTGCTGAGTATGGAAAGTCGAGGTAAGATTTGAGCCAGTTATAGGATACTTTCATGGGAGGGGATGATATTGACTTCGCGTTCGAGCGTAACGCCGAATTGCGCTTGTATAGTTTGAATAATATGAGTCGATAAATCTAAGATTTGCTGCCCTTTGCTGCCACCGTAATTGACCAGCACTAAAGCCTGCTTTTCATGCACGCCGCAAGTACCTTGACGGTAGCCTTTGAGCCCAGCGTTTTCAATGAGCCAACCCGCTGCCAATTTGACTTCGTTGTCGTTGAGCACATAATGAGAAACATTGGGGAAGTTGGCTAAAATGACCTTGAATGAGCTGCTGTCGATAACCGGGTTTTTAAAAAAGCTTCCGGCGTTTCCGAGCACTGCTGGATCGGGCAATTTAGATTGACGAATGGCAATAACCGCCTCAGAGATGTCGCGGATACTCGGGTTTTGAATTCCTTTGGCATCGAGTTCTTGCTGAATGGCGCCGTAGCTGGTTTTCAGCTCTGGGTTTTTAGCTAATGCGAACGTGACGTCGGTGATGATGTATTGGTTCTTGAGTGCGCGCTTGAAAACGCTTTCGCGGTAACCGAACTGACACTGTGTTTTGTTGAAGGTTTGGATTGCGCCACTTTCGATATGAAACGCACTGAGTTCGTGGAAAACGTCTTTGATTTCTACGCCGTAAGCACCAATGTTCTGCATGGGGCTGGCGCCTACAGAACCAGGTATCAGCGATAGATTTTCTAGGCCACACCAGTGTTGGTCAATGCAGTGCTGTACAAACGCATGCCAGACTTCACCTGCACCTGCTTTCACAAAAACTTGAGAATCGGTTTCTTTCACGACCGAAATGCCCTTGATTTCGTTGCGGAGTACCAAACCGTCAAAATCTTTTGTGAACAGCATATTGCTTCCGCCGCCAAGTATCAATAAGGCTTCTTTCGGACCTTCGTTGAGGGCGGTTTGCAATTCTGTTATATTCGAAAAAGTCGCAAAGTTTTTGGCTTTGACATCTATTCCAAAGGTGTTGAATGGTTGTAGGCTGTAATTGTGCTCCATTTGTAGCCCAAAGTTAGAAATATTGTCGTGAAGCTGCGCGCTACGGCTTAAAATATCCTTCATCAGTTGGCCCAATCCAGTGGAACCAATCGTAGTAGGCGAGGTGATGGCTCTTGATGAAGCCCAGTTTTTTCTTGGGGTAGTCGGCGGGAATATAAACGCGGCCGCCTTTTGTTGTAGCGGGTAATTTGTCTATACCTACAACTGGCATTTGTGGTGCAATTCCGTCTTGTATGCAAATTGGGTCGGCTTGTTTGTCGCCGGCTCTGGCGCCATATTGCCAGACTTCTTCAAAAACAGACCAATCTCGGCCAGCGGTGTTGGCACCTTCAGGCGACAATATAAGTGCTTTACCAAATTCAACGTAGCCGCTGAGTTCATCGATCATGCCGAGCATGTAGGCATAACCCATGCTATGACATACAAAATGGACTTTGTATGGCCCTTTCCCTTGGAGTTCATTTTTGAGTGCCATGCCCGCCAATCTGCCATTTTCAACGCGTTCTTGAAAGCCCGTTTGATTGATTGTTTTGTTCAGTACCCACCTGCTTTCTTTTCTGACCCAGCAAAATCTGGAAAACAAATAAGACCCGACGGCCTTAGACATTTTGCGGTGTGTGGAGGTGTAAATCGGGTGATGTGCATCAAAATAATAGGCTTTAGTATTTGGGAAGCGTTTTTGAATGCTGTCGTCGAGTTTGTACCAATAGCCCGTTGGGTCTTTTAAGTTTATTTTGTTGTCTGGAAGTTCGTGGTCGTATTTTGGTCCGCGATAGCCGTTGATAAAAACAAGGTAATCTTGACTCATGGCCATTGAATAGATGAAATTGAAAACAACGAGGTAAAACGCCTTATTTGCCATACTGATAAAAGATACCTCCGGCAAAGGCTGTCCAGTAGCAGGATTTTTGCTGACACGCTTGCAGCCCTGAGTTTACCCAAGAGTTGCAAGTGAAAAAGAGACTGTAACGACCTTTTGCCGCATAGTAAGCATCATTGCCCGTGACCACGCCGGGCATGGTGGCTTTGATGTATTTAGTTTGGCCATTGCTTTTTCGCTCTAGTGTTTTTTCGATGTAATGTACCAGTTTGCGGTATTGCTTTTCGGTGAGGTGCAAGCGGATGTTGGGGCGGTCGTCGAGGAGCTGTTGGTAGTAGGTGGCATGAATTGCCGACGGGCCAAGACCAAAAGGAACGGTAAGGGCTGTCTTTGGCGTGAGGTCGGCCCAGGTGGGCGTGTTCATGTAGAAGGTTTGGTCTCCCCAACCAATTGAAACGAGCTGGCTGCTGCTGTCTTTAAAACCCGTGTTGGCAAGCGGAAATTCGCTGCGCCAGTCTTTGATGTGGTTGCGAACAGGCAAAATGAAGTCGGTATGTACGCCAGACTTCATGAGGAAAATTTGGATGTTGGCGCCTTTGTTGTTTTGGCCCTTGACGGTAATTCGGGACAAAATAAAGGTGGCGATGACATATAAAAGAATGGCAGACCCCAAGAACGTAAAGAAATACCCGCTCCATTTTTTGGCGCGTTTGAATGCATTGCGCGCTTTGCGTGTTTGGTACCAGCGGAGTTTGCGTTTTTTTTCTTTCATATGTGCATAACAAAGTTAAACTTTCTGAGCAATTTGAATAGCGATGCTTATTTTTGTATTTCGTAAAATTTACTGACATGCGCTATACTTTTCTTTTGCTCACCACATTCCTTGGTGCCAGCCTTTGGGCCCAAGACGCCAATAAAGCCGCAGCATCTGCTCAAAAATACGCCGAAGTGCTCTACAATATTGAACGCTATTACGTAGATGCGCCCGATGCGCCCAAACTCACCGAAACCGCAATTGTAGCCATGTTAGAGGCCCTAGACCCGCATTCTACTTATATTCCAAAAGAAGAGCTCGACGACGCCCAAATGACGATCAACGGCAGTTTTGTCGGGATTGGTGTGCGTTTTCAACTCATGAAAGATACCATTAGCGTGGTGGCCACTATTCCAGGTGGCCCCTCAGAAAAGTTAGGTATTTTACCCGGTGACCAAATTGTACAAGTAGACGGCCAAGCTGTGGCTGGGGTAGGCATCAAAAACGACCAAGTGCGTCAAAAACTCATGGGCGACCTCGGCACCAAAGTAAAAGTAACGGTCAACCGAAAAGGCAAGCTCTTGGATTTCAATATTACTCGAGATAAAATTCCGGTCTTTTCTGTAGACGCAGCCTACATGATCGACAAAGAAATTGGTTACATCAAGCTCAATAGCTTCTCCAAAACAACTGTGCAAGAAGTGCAAAACGCGCTCTTGAGTCTCAAAGAGCAAGGCATGAAAAGCTTGATTTTTGATTTGCAAGGCAATGGTGGTGGTTTGCTCGATGCAGCACACAAACTCGCCGACGAATTTCTTTCCGGAGACAAACTCGTGGTGTATTCTGAAGGCAGAGCACAGCCGCGCTATGACCTCAAAGCAGGCAAAAGAGGTCTTTTTGAAGATGGTCCGCTGATCATCTTAACAGACGAATACGCAGCCAGCGCCAGCGAAATTTTATCGGGTGCCATCCAAGACTGGGACCGCGGTTTGGTAGTAGGCCGCCGCACCTACGGAAAAGGACTTGTCCAGCGCCCAATGCCGCTTAGCGATGGGTCTGAAATGCGCCTGACCATTGCGCGTTATTACACGCCAACTGGTCGCCACATTCAAAAGCCGTATCAAGACACCGAAACCTATCGCAAAGACCTCAATCAGCGCTACCTGAACGGCGAATTCTTTCTCAAAGATTCCATCAAAATGCCAGATTCACTCATGTACAAAACGCTCAAAACCAAGCGTACAGTGTATGGTGGCGGCGGCATCATGCCCGATGTATTTGTAGCCCTAGATACCACGCAAAGCAGTGTGTATTTTTCGGAACTCATTCAGGGTGGGCATGTCAATAACTTTGCCTTCAAATACATCAATGCCAACAGAGCTAACCTCAAGGCGCAATATCCGGACATCACTGCCTTCAAAAATAACTTCAACTGTGACCAAGCCTTTATGGACCAATTTTTTGCGCATGTCGCTCAAGAAGACTCCACTTTGCTCTTTGATCAAAAGGGCTACAGCACAAGTGAACAACTCCTCAAATTGCGCTTGAAAGCGGTGCTCGCTCAAGATTTGTGGAGCACCAACGAGATGTTCCAAATCTATAACGAAACCAACGAAATTCTGCAAGAAGCCATTGAAGTGCTGCAGAGCAAGCAATATACCAAATACGAACTCGATAAATAAGCAATATGTCAGACGACAAGAAAATCATTTTCTCTATGGTTGGGGTCTCTAAAGTGACTCCGCAAGGCAAACAAATCATTAAAAACATTTACCTATCCTTCTTTTATGGTGCCAAAATTGGCATCATTGGTCTGAATGGTTCGGGTAAGTCTACGGTCATGAAAATCATTGCAGGGCTAGATAAATCTTATCAAGGTGATGTTGTCTTCTCTCCTGGTTACACCGTGGGCTACTTGCCCCAAGAGCCGGAGCTCGACCCCAATAAAACGGTGCGCGATATCGTGCTCGAGGGTGCGCAAGAAATTGTAGACGTACTCGCTGAATACGAAGAAATCAACAATTCATTTATGGACGAAGACATCATGTCTGACCCCGACAAAATGGACAAACTCATTGCGCGCCAAGGCGAAGTACAGGACAAAATAGACGCCCTCGACGCCTGGGAACTCGACACCAAAATTGAGCGCGCCATGGACGCCTTGCGCTGTCCGCCAGACGACCAACTCATCGGAACGCTTTCAGGTGGTGAGCGCCGCCGCGTGGCACTTTGCCGTTTGCTCTTGCAAAACCCAGATATCTTATTGCTAGACGAGCCAACCAACCACTTAGATGCAGAATCCATCGACTGGCTCGAGCAACACCTCCAACAATACAAAGGAACCGTCATTGCCGTTACCCACGACCGCTACTTCCTAGACAACGTAGCCGGTTGGATCCTCGAGCTCGACCGCGGCGAAGGCATTCCTTGGAAAGGCAACTACACTTCTTGGCTCGAACAAAAAGGCAAGCGCCTTCAAGAAGAAGAAAAAACGGAGTCCAAGCGCCAAAAAATGTTGGCCCGCGAGCTAGAATGGGTGCGTATGAACCCTAAAGCGCGCCAAGCCAAGAGCAAGGCCCGTTTACAGAACTACGACAAAATGTTGTCTGCCGATGCCCGCGAAACAGAAGCCCGTCTCGAGATGCCCATTCCAAATGGCCCACGTTTGGGCAACAACGTCATCGACGCGCTTCATGTTGGTAAGGCCTTTGGCGACAAACTCCTCTACGACGACCTCAATTTCAAATTGCCACCAGCCGGAATCGTAGGTATCATCGGGCCAAATGGCGCGGGTAAAACCACTATTTTCAAAATGATCATGGCCGAACTCGCCCCAGATCAAGGAGAATTCACCGTCGGCGAAACCGTTAAAATCGGCTACGTAGACCAAAGCCACAAAGACATCCATCCAGATAAAACCGTTTTTGATGTCGTGTCTAATGGCCTCGAATACGTAGAGGTGGGCAACGACAAAATCAATGCACGCGCTTATTTGTCAAAATTCAACTTCAACGGCTCCGATCAGAACAAAAAAGTAGGCATTCTCTCCGGTGGAGAGCGCAACCGCTTGCACCTCGCCATGACCCTCAAAACAGAAGCAAACGTCCTTTTACTCGATGAGCCCACCAACGACATCGACGTCAATACCTTGCGCGCCTTGGAAGAAGGTATCGAAAACTTTGCGGGCTGTGCGGTGGTTATTTCCCACGACCGCTGGTTTTTAGACCGCATCTGTACGCACATCCTCGCTTTCGAAGGAGATTCTCAGGTGTATTGGTTCGAAGGATCTTATTCTGAGTACGAAGAAAACCGCAAAAAACGCCTCGGCGACTCCGGCCCTAAACGCATTCGCTACAGAAGTTTGAGTTAATGACAACTCCGTTGTTTCCAACGGGAATGTGTTTTTAGAATCGAATCGTTTTCCGAGAGATCGTTTTTTTGATCGGTTTGTAATTTGAGTTGACTTAAGTCAGGTTGCCCTGCATCTACCCATGCGGTGTACCAAACGCTACTTACCATTAGTATAGCTGCGCGCAAGCGGCGTTCGACCATTCCATTGAGGCTTTTGTGGTAGGCCTCGCAAAATTTTCTTGAATACACTTTCGTGAGCACGCTGCCACGCTGTTCGTAGGCATACTTTTCAGTCAGACCAACCTCAGCGCTTATTTTTTTTTCAAATTGCAAGACGGAATCTAGTGCCAGATGAGAAGCCCGAACAGCAGCCCAAATCGCTTTTTGGACCGAAGGAAGGTAAGTGGCTTTGCCAATCCAGTAGTTGTAGTTTTCGGCCTGTAGTTCGATCAAGCGGCTTTCCCAGAGGCCATGGATGCCGTATTGGTTGGTAAGCTGCCCGTTGTAATTTTCTGTGGTGTGCAGCGGTACGTGCGCATCGGCAATGTAGTGGCCAATTTCTGCCGCGTATTTCAAGATGAGCGCCAGGTCTTGGGCTTCAAATGCTTTTTGCAATCTGTATTTCATGCGCAGCACATGCCAAGGTACAATACCGTAGGCTTGCAAGGTGTCTTCGGAGTGGCAATCGATGGCTTCTTGCCAATTTTGCGGAAGGTTCCAAAAGGGGTCTTGACCTTTGTGGTAATAATGATCGAGGTCGATGTAGTGCCGCGCGGCTTCAGCTTCAACAGCATAGCGGCGTTGGTCTGGCGCAACAGATTGACTGATCAGATAGGGGAGGTGTTGGATGAAAACCGCTTGCACCTCTGCGGGCAGCAAGTAAACGGCGAATTCATTGATGCGTTGGTGACCCGCGAAACCCCATTGCGTATTTTGTTTGGTTTGGCTGCGCGTAAAAAGGAGCCCCAAAAGGATGAGGCCAAAAAAGCGTTTAAGCTTCTTGGAGTTTAATGAGTTTACCATCTTTAAGTATTGGAATGACCTCCGTTTGATTTGGAGTCAGACAATACTTGATGTCTTCGTTGAGGTTCAGGTTTTTGAGCCTGCGGCGGTGTGAACTCGACTTCAGATAACCAAGGTAATTGTCCTTGGCGGAAAGGTAGAGATACTTGGCTGCAATAGAGGAGTCTTCTTCAGAAATAAAGTTACCCGTTCCGATTAAATACTGACAAATTGCCCCAGCACAGATGGTGTCTTCTAGGTTGAATTTGTCTTGCCAGCCCGAACACAAACAAAGTACATTCTTATCTTGCTTTTCGAGCCATTTGCAAAGTGCAGCTAAATTCAAGAAGGCACCTACCACGACAATCTCGGCGTCTTTGGCAACATCCAAAGATTTGGTGCCGTTTGTGGTGGTGAGCACGACGTCTTGGCCTTTGAAGTCTTCGCGCATGTAGGAGAAAGGAGAGTTGCCAAAGTCAAAGCCCTCTACAATCTGACCTTTGCGTTCAGCGCCAGCTAAATAGCCTTTTTGTTTGTAGGCCCAGGCTTCTTCAACAGTAGGCACTGGAATGATGGAATTGATGCCGTTGTCGAAAGCTGCGCAAATAGCCGAAGTAGCGCGCAGTACATCAATGACCACTACAATTTCAAATTCATCTTTGTAATAGGTGTATTCTCCGGGCGTAAAACAAACCTCGACGTGCTTTCTTGTATCCATGCTGCAAAGTTACGATTTTTCAAAAGAACAATAAAAAAGGGGGCCGAAGCCCCCTTTCCATTTGGTAAGTTTTTCGTCTAGAATCTCCAACCGATACGTACTGAACCATGTGCTGCACCGATGTTGGTATAGCTCATTTTGTTTTCAGGTTCAAAACCTGCAGGGTTGCCCATTACGGTTACAGTTGTTGCTTCGTTATTAACGGATGTGCTCGTTAAGTTCATTTCCAAACCTAAGTAAAGGTTGTCTGCTACGTAGTAGTCAAAACCAGCGCCGATACCCCAGCCGAAAGTTCCGTAACCACCAACGATTTTAGCGTCGGTAATGACAGCGCTGTAAGCTGAACCGTCTGAATTTGCCCAAGTTTCTTCGTAAGAACCTTTTCCGAAGCTAATGCCAGCAGAAAAATAAGGCGACATGCGATCTGTACCCGTTAAATGGTATTCTGCACCTAAGCCTAGATTCCATTGGCTACGAGCGATGTCAACTGTACCAGTTGCACCTGTTCCGTCTGGATTTGCATAATACGTGTAAGATTCTGTACTAGGTGTATTGACAACAGAAGAACCGTCGCCACCAAAGCCGAATTGTACACGTGCTGCGATGTTGTCTGTAGCGAAATAACGCAAGCGGATAGAAGGTGCTGCAAAACTCATCCCGTCTGTGGTGTTGAGGTTCGCTAAGCCTTCTAATGAATAACGCGCGTCATCACTAGCAGGTTTTTGAGCAAACAATGACCCAGTCAATGTTAATGCCCCTACAAAAATCATTAATTTTTTCATAGTTGTTTGTTTTAATTGGTTTAGCCGAATGTACGCAATCGAGTGCATTCGTTTTTCAAAAAAAGACAAACAATTGATGGTTGATAACTGTTGATGGTCAGCTGTTTTTCGCCTGAAGCTCTTGCTCTAACTGAAACTGATACATGTCGTAATAAGCGCCTTTTTGGGCTAATAAAGTTTCGTGCGTGCCCGCTTCAACAACACTACCTTCTTCTAAAACGATGATTTTGGTGGCATTTCGAATAGATGATATGCGGTGCGAGACAATAATAGTTGCTCTATTTTGTGCGTCTTTTTGAAGTTCTTCGAGGATGATTTCTTCGGTTTCGGTGTCTACGGCGCTCAGGCAGTCGTCCAAAATCAGGAGTTTGGGATCGCGCAAAAGGGCACGCGCAATGGAGACGCGTTGTTTTTGGCCGCCACTCAAATTGACGCCTCTTTCGCCGAGGATGGTCTCAAAGCCATCTTGAAACCCCTGGATGTTGTGCAGTACGTGTGCTTTCTTGCAGGCAGCTTCTAAGTCTGCGCGGCTGAGGTCTTGTTGTTCGACGCCAAATTTGAGGTTGTTGGCTATGGTGTCAGAGAACAAAAAGACATCTTGGGGCACAAGTGCAATTTGGTGTCGGTAAGCATTGAGGCTATATAAAGGTAAAGCGCGGTCCGCAATGCTGATTTGCCCAGTACTTGGGTCAAAATGACGGGCAAGCAAAGCGCAGATAGTGGATTTTCCAGAACCAGTTGGGCCAATAATAGCGAGTGTTTCGCCTTTGTGAACCGAGAAATTAACATCTTTGAGTACCACGCTATCGCTCTCGGGGTAACTGAAATGGACCTGCTCAAATGCCAAGCCTTCTTCGAGCGGACACGCCAAGTCTGAATCGTTTTTGATTTTGGGCTTGCGCAATAAAAATTCATTGAGGCGTTGTTGCGAAGCGGCTGCGCGTTGGATGATAGAGGAAATCCAGCCAAGGCTCGCAAAAGGCCAAGTGAGGTTGGTGACGTACATGATGAACGCTACGATACCCCCAACGGTCATTTTTTTCTCACCTACGGTCGTCTTATCTTCAATGATCAAAATACCACCATAATAGATGGCAATCATGGAGCTTAAGCCAATCAGAAAGACAATAGTGGGGCTAAAGAAGGCATTGACCAACACCAAGCGCATGCTTTGCTTTTTGTAGCGCTCCGCGGATTCGCTTACCTTTTGGGTGGTTTGTTCTTCGCGTTGGTAGGCTTTGATGATGCGAATACCCGCGAAGGACTCTTGAGCGAGGGTGCTTAAGAAGGATTGTTCTTTTTGGACTTCTAAACTCATTTTGTTCATGGTCGAACTGACTTTATAAATCAGGATACTCATGACGGGGAGCGGCAACAATACAAATAGAGTGAGGCTCGGCGATATCGAAATCATTTTGCCGACAATCAAAATAAAACTGACCGCTAAATTGATGGTGTACATCATGCCGGGGCCCGCGTATGCGCGCACCAAACCGACGTCTTCTGAAATGCGGTTCATGAGGTCGCCCGTGGCGTTGCGCTTGTAAAAACTTTGGTCGAGGGCTTGGTATTGGTCGTAAATTTCTTTTTTGAGGTCGAATTCGATGTAGCGCGACATCACGATGATTGTTTGACGCATCAAAAACAAGAAGAAGCCTTTGAGCAAGGAAAAGCCCATATAGATGGCGCCAAGCTCTAGTGCCAGCCAGAGGTAATTGGTTGGTTCTTTGCTTGCTAGCTGACTTTGGAATTGGTCGATTGACTCACTGAAGAAGGCGGGCATTTGAACGCCAAAGTAATTGCTGACCACGGTAAATAGAATCCCGAGCAAAAAACGCCATTTGTACTTTATAAAGTATTTGTTAATGTATCGAAGGGACTTCATGGTTTTTTTCTACTTTTGCCAAGTTATTTGAGCTTGTAAAGTTAAGCCAAATAAGAATTAGTGAACGAACTCATTTCAAAAACATGTCTGATTTGACAGTCTCTCCTTTGGTCGATTCA